>JAILAO010000054.1 GCA_024681565.1 Bacteroidales bacterium | reverse complement strand
ATAGGTACGGTAGGAAATCAGGGCAATGGAGCGTGCGCAGGCCAGGCCGGCACGTCCGCCGGAGAGGTCCTTCGCCGCCCGGAAGGTCGGATCGGCCTCCAGGGCCATGCGCTGCGACTCGTTGAACGCGGTCATGAAAGGCGTCACCCGCGTCGCCGTGGCCAGGAACACGACATTCCGTACCACATCCGGCTCCATGATCACCCATTCCAGGGCCTGGAAACCGCCGATGGACGGACCGAGCATCAGGTCGATGTGCCCGATTCCCAGGTGCCTGCGCACCAGGATCTCGGCATTCACGATGTCACGCACCGTCGTCATCGGGAAATCAAACATATACGGCCGTCCGGTCGCCGGATTGACGGAAGCGGGTCCCGTCTGCCCGTAAGGCGAGCAAAGCATGGACACGCACACGATGAAATATCTGTCCGGATCGAAAAACTTGTCCTTCCCCACCAGCTGCGGCCACCAGTCCTCCGGATTGGCGTTGCCCGTCAGGGCGTGGCAGACCCAGACCACGGTGTCTCCGGGCCGGTACTCCCGGTCCGAAGTATAATACACCAGTTCCAGGTGATTGATACAACCACCTGATTCGAAGTGGAATGGTTTGTCTATAACAAGTTTATTATATCTCATCTCAACTATTTCTTTGGATGATCCCGCTCGAACTCGGCCATCCGCTCCTCCAGCACGGGATACAGTTCCTCGCGCATGCGGCTCGTACAGCCGCGCACGCCCTCCTGACGGCTGCCCGTCGTGGACAGGGAGATGCTGCTGACACCGTAGTACATCAGCTCGACGACGAGTTCGTCGCCGGTGAGCCCGTCATAACCGAGCATGAAGAAGAAGCCGTCCCCCACCTCGCGCGTCACATCGCGGTCATAGACTACGCTGAAGCCGTGGCGGCAGAAGATCTCCTTCATCCGTTTCGCGCGGCGCTCGTATTCACGCGTGTCGGCCACGAAATCGATCTTGCCCTCGCAGGAGAGGCGCAGCATCTCGGCATAGCCATACTGCGTGGTGGCGGTGCAGCCGCTCGTAATCATGTAGAGGATGGACGCCGTCAGCGTCACGCCGAACACGCCCGCATCCAGATACCGCTCCGCCAGGGCGGGATACTGCTTCTCGTAGAGCCTGTCACCGATGCAGCAGAGTGCGATACGCTGTCCGGCATAGCTGAAGATCTTGGACGCCGAGAGCATCAGGATGTAATTGTCCGTATAGCGGGCCACGGTGGGCACGAAGGGCGCCCGGTACGGGTGACCGAGCTCCCGGCGGTAGTCCATGCAGAAATACGCCAGGTCTTCCATCACCACGACATCATATTTCGTGGCAAGTTCGCCGATCTCCTGCAGTTCCTCCTCTTCCAGGCAGATCCAGGCCGGGTTGTTGGGGTTGGAATAGATGATGGCCGCAATGTCCCCGGCAGCCAGTTCGGCCTCCAGTTTCTCACGGAGCCGTGCGGCCCCGCGCCAGGCATAGATATCGAATTCCCGCCAGCCGATCCCGAGCACGCGGAGCTGCGATTTCTGGATCGGGAAACCGGGATCGATGAAAAGCACCTTGTCCTTGCCCGGGATGCGCTGCGTACAGGCGATGAACGAGCCGAAAGAGGCCGAGACGGAGCCGGTCGTGGGCACACAGCCGCGCGGGCTCACCGACACGTCGATGAAGGCCTTGATGAACGCGGAGGCAGCCTCTTTGAGCTCTGGGACGCCTGCAGCCGGCGGGTACTGCGACCCGACGCCGCGGTCCAGCGCCTGTTTCTCGGCTTCAACGCCGAAGCGGTTGACGGGCAGGCCCGGCGACCCCTGGTCCATGCGGATGAAAGGAGTTCCCGTCTTCTGCTCCAGATACTGGGCAGCCAGCAGGATTTCCCCGATCGTGGCAGTGGACAGGTCCGCGATGCTGTTCTCCCGGCAGGCCTCTGCGACCAGTGCTTCGCTGAAAAACTTCATTCCCTACAGGATATGGCACCAGCCGTGCGTATCTTCGATCTCGCCGAACTGGATACCGGTGATCTGCTTGTAAAGTTTCGTACAGACGGGACCCACTTCACCGTCCGGTTCATAACGGAAGGAACGGGTCACGATCGGCTCCGCCAGCACGGGCTTGATGTCGATGTGGGACATCGGCGTGATCACCACGGCCGTGCCGCATCCACCGGCCTCGTCGAACTCGGCCAGCTCCTCGAGCGGCACCGGACGGCGGAAGACCGTCATGCCGAAATCAGCCGCCACTTCCTGCAGCGTCAGGTTCGTAATCGAGGGCAAAACACTGTCGGAAAGAGGTGTAACATATTTGTTTCCGTCCTTGATTCCGAAGAAGTTGGAAGAACCGAACTCATCTACGTACTCCCGGGTTGCGGAATTCAGGTAAAGCAGCTCCGCATAGCCCTGTTCGTGGGCGATCTTGTAGGGTACGAAGGTGCCGGCATAGTTGGCGCTGAGCTTGTAGCTGCCCGTTCCCTTGGGGGCGGCCCGGTCGTAATCGCCGGGGATCACCGCCGCCGCGGAACGCAGGTGGGCACCGTAGTAGGAGCCGGCCGGGGCGCACATCACCGCGAAGGTCACCTCCGGGTACGGAACGAGCTGCATCTGCGGATGCGGAGCGAAAAGCAGCGGGCGCAGGTACAGCGATGCCTGATGGCCGTAGGGCGGAAGAAACTCCAGGTTGTTCTTCACGCAGAGCTCGCACATGCGGATAAACATGTCCTGAGGCGGTGCAGGAAGGCCCAGGAACTTGGCGGAACGGGCCATGCGGGCCGCGTTCTTGTCCGGGCGGAAGATTGCGATGCTGCCGTCCTTGCGGCTGAATGCCTTCAATCCTTCAAAGCAGGAAATCGCATAATGGAGGCCCTGCATGAACGGATCGATGGTGAAGGAGAAAGTCTCGGTCAACTCAATGTCCGACCACTCTCCGTCCCGGTACTGCGCGACGACGACGGTCCGGGTACGGTAGGCGTCAAAGCCCAAAGAATCCCAATCAATCTGTGCCATAATATTTTCTTATAATACCTGTTTTTAGATGTGTGCAGCCACCCAATCCCCGACTTCAGAGGTCGAATAACTGCGTCCTGAAGCGGCCAAATCTTCGGTGACAATATTGTTTTCTATGCTGTCATTCACCGCTTTACGAATTGCTGCTCCTTCGTCCATCAGACCGAAGGCATATTCGAACATCATCGCGGCGGAAAGGATGGTCGCGAGGGGGTTTGCAATGTTCTTTCCGGCCGCCTGCGGATACGATCCGTGGATCGGCTCGTACACCCCGGTCTTCTCGCCGACGGAGGCGGAAGCCAGCAGGCCCATCGATCCGGAGACCACGCTGGCCTCGTCGGTGAGGATGTCGCCGAAGGTGTTCTCCGTCACGATCACATCGAAGAACTTGGGACCGGTGATCAGCTTCATCGCGGCATTGTCGACGAACATGTAGTCCGTGGTGACTTCCGGATACTGCGGGGCCATCTCCTGGGCGATCTGGCGCCACAGGCGGGAGGACTCCAGCACGTTGGCCTTGTCCACGACCGTCAGGTGCTTGCGGCGGCGCATGGCGAACTCGAAGGCCTGCTTGAGGATGCGCTCGATCTCGTAACGGTGGTAGATGTTGGTGTCATAGGCGGTGTCTCCGCCGTCCAGACGGCCCTTCTCGCCGAAATACATGCCTCCGGTCAACTCCCGGATGCAGAGGAAGTCCGCCCCGTCCACCAGTTCTTCCTTGAGCGGGGATTTGTGGACCAGGGATTTGAAGGTCTCGACCGGGCGCAGGTTGGCGAAAAGCCCGAGCTGCTTGCGCATGGCCAGCAGGCCCTGTTCCGGACGCACCTTCGCCGTCGGGTCGTTGTCGTACTTGGGATCACCGACAGCGCCGAACAGCACCGCGTCACATTCCACGCAGGTCTTGTAGGTGACCTCCGGGAAGGCGTCGCCGTAGCGGTCGATGGCGCATGCACCCGCATACGCAAAATGGTAGGACACCTCGTGTCCGAACTTCCGGCAGACGGCGTCCACGGACTTGACCGCCTGGCTGATGACCTCGGGGCCGATGCCGTCCCCGGGCAGAAGGGCAATATTCAATTTCATTTAAGTTGATTTAGATCCATGTTTTCGATGATGTTGAGCATCTTGACCGTAGCCTTGATGGCGGCCTCCGTCTGGTCGGAGTCGATGCCGCGGGTCTTGAACTCATAGTCGCCTTTCTTCCAGGCGATGCTGGCCGACACGAGGGCGTCGGTCTTGCCGCCCGGCGGGATGGTGACCTGGTAGTCGGTCAGGACGGGGTGCGTCTTGCCGAGTTTCTCGTAGATGATCCAGAGCGCCTTCATGAACGCGTCATACTGACCGTCCCCGGGCGACGCGGCTTCGTATTCCTCGCCGTGGATGCTCACCTTGACGATGGCCACCGGGCGCATTCCCCGGGCCAGCTGCAGGGAGTAATTGACGATGTGGATGTTGTCCTGCGTGGCGACATGCGAGGTCTTGAGGACGTCCGCGACGATGAACGGAAGGTCCTCCGCGGCGAGGGATTCCTTTTTGTCCCCCAGTTCCACCACCCGCTGCGTAACGAGCCGGACCTGTTCGGGCGTCAGCCGGATGCCCAGCTTGTCGAGGTTCTTGACGATGTTGGCCTTGCCGCTCATCTTGCCGAGCGCGTAGCTGCGTTCGCGGCCGAAGCGCTGCGGGAGGAGACGGTTGGCATAGAGGTTCGCCTTGTTGTCGCCGTCGGCATGCACGCCGCTGCTCTGCGTGAAGACGTTCTCCCCCACCACCGGCTGGTTGTCCGGGATGCGGATGCCGGAGATGCTCTCCACATATTTGCAGACATGCGTGAGCTTCGCCTCATCCGCCGCAAGGGTGCAGCCGAGCTGGTCCCTGAGTGCAGCCACGACGCTCGCCACGGGGGCGTTGCCGCAGCGTTCTCCCAGTCCGTTGACCGTGGCGTGCACGCCGCTCACGCCGGCGCGCACGGCAGCCAGCGTATTGGCCACGGCGAGTCCGTAGTCGTTGTGGGCGTGGAAATCAAAGTGCAGCATCGGGAAACGCCCGCGCATCTGACGGACATAGTCCTCCACCTGCCAGGGATTGAGCACCCCGAGCGTATCGGGAAGCATCACCCGGCGGACCGGCTGGAAACGCAGGCGGTCCAGCAGACCGAACACGTAGTCCGGCGAGTCCGCCATCCCGTTGGACCAGTCCTCCAGATAGAGGTTGACCGACAGGCCGCGCACGCCTGCGTGGCCGATTACGGCGATGATATCCTCTGCATGCTGCTCCGGGGTCTTTTTCAACTGTTTCTCCAAATGGCGGAGAGAGCCCTTGGCGAGGATGTTGACCACCTTGCCGCCGGCCTCGGCGATCCAGTCCACGGACACGCCGCCGTCCACGAAACCCAGGGCCTCCACCCGCTCCAGGCAGCCCGCAGAGGCCGCCCAGGCGCAGATGCGCCGGAAAGCTTCGCTCTCCCCCTTGGACACCCGGGCGGAAGCCACCTCCACGCGGTCGATGCCCAGCTCCTCCAGGAGCAACTGCGCAATCGCCAGCTTCTCATCCGCATTGAATGAAACGCCGGCGGTCTGCTCGCCATCCCGCAAGGTGGTGTCGAGGAGTTCGATCCTATTGTCTGTTGCGTTCAAATTCTTCGATTTTATCCTTCTGCTCCAGGAGATAGTCGATATCATCCAGAGCATGGGTCAAACAGTATTTCTTGTAGGCATTGAGCTCAAAGCTCTCGCTGCGCCCCGTGGCCAGGTTGGTCACGGTCTGTGCGGGCACATCCACCCGGACGCGCATCGACGGGTCGGCAGCGATGCTGTCGAACAGCTCCTTCAGGAAGTCCTCGGAGACCACCACGGGCAGGACGAAGTTGTTAAGTTCGGTGTTCTTGTGGATGTCGGCGAAGAAACTGGAGATCACCACGCGGAAACCATAACCGGCGATGGCCCAGGCAGCGTGCTCCCGGCTGGAGCCGGAGCCGAAATTCTTGCCGGCCACGAGGATGCAGCCGCCGTAATGCGGGTCGTTCAGCACGAAATCCGCCTTGGGCGAACCGTCGGCGGCATAGCGCCAGTCACGGAACAGGTTGTCGCCGAAGAACTTCTCGTCGCGGGTCGTCGCCTTGAGGAAACGGGCCGGGATGATCTGGTCCGTATCTACGTTCTCCAGCGGAAGGGGCACACAGGTGCTCTCGATGATGTCGAATTTCTGTTTCATAGCAATGTCCTCGGATCGGTTACGACACCCGTCACGGCCGCGGCGGCCGCCGTGAGCGGACTGGCCAGCAGCGTACGGGAACCCGGGCCCTGACGGCCCTCGAAATTACGGTTGCTCGTCGAAACGGCATATTTCCCGGCAGGGATCTTGTCGTCGTTCATCGCCAGGCAGGCGGAGCAGCCCGGCTGACGGACCTCGAAGCCGGCCTCGGCCAGCACGCGGTCCAGTCCCTCCTCCTCGATCTGATGCTTCACGGCCCAGGAGCCGGGCACCAGCCAGGCGGTGACCCCGTCCGCCTTGCGGCGGCCCTTCACCAGCGAGGCGAACGCACGGAAGTCCTCGATGCGCCCGTTGGTACAGGCCCCGAGGAAGACATAGTCCACCGGATGTCCAAGTAGTTTTTGTCCTGCCTGGAAATTCATATAAGCCAATGCTTTAGGAGCGGCATCTAAAGGAATGCTTCCATCAATGGGCATCCCCATGCCGGGGTTCGTCCCATAGGTAATCATCGGGCGTATGTCCGCCGCATCGAAGACCAGTTCCTTGTCAAAGACGGCATCCTCGCCGCTCTGCAGGGTCTTCCAGGCGTCGACGGCCTTGTCCCAGGCTTCCCCTTTCGGCGCATATTCGCGCCCTTTCAGATAGGCGAAGGTGGTCTCGTCCGGGGCGACGAATCCGCCGCGCGCCCCCATTTCGATGGAGAGGTTGCAGAGGGTCAGACGGCCCTCCATGGAGAGCGCCCGCACGGCGCTGCCCCGATACTCCACGAAATAGCCCGTGGCACCGCTCGTCGTGAGTTTCATCATCAGGTAGAGGGCCACGTCCTTGGCGGTCACGCCGGGCCCCAGCGTACCCTCGATGCGGATACTCATCGACTTGGGCTTCTGCTGCAAGATGCACTGGGAGGCCAGGACCATCTCCACTTCACTCGTGCCGATGCCGAAGGCAACGGCGCCCACCGCACCATGGGTAGAGGTGTGGGAGTCTCCGCAGACGATGGTCATGCCCGGCAGCGAGAGGCCCTTCTCAGGGCCCACCACGTGGATGATACCGTTGTCCGGGCTCAGCATCCCGTAGTGTGTCAGGCCGAACTCGGCGGCATTGCGCGCCAGCGCATCCACCTGGGCCTTGGAGACGGGATCTTCGATCGGCTTGTCCTGGTCGTGGGTCGGGGTGTTGTGGTCGGGCATGCAGAAAATCTGCTGCGGACGCAGGCATCCGATCCCGCGCTCACGCAAGCCGTCGAAAGCTTGCGGGCTCGTGACCTCGTGGCAATACAGCCGGTCGATGTAGAGCTGGGTCGGGCCGTCCTCGATGAGCGAGACGACATGGGCATCCCAGATCTTGTCAAAAAGCGTATTCATCAGCTCTTGAATTTGTTGATACAGTCAATATAGGCCTCGACGGAGCCGGTCACGATGTCGGTGTTGGCACCGAACCCGTAATAGACGTGTCCGTCGTGCTCCACCTGCATGTGGACCTTGGCCACATCGTCGGAACCCTTGGTAATGTTCTGGATGGTGAATTCCTTGATCACCATCGTCCGCTTGACGATGCACTTGAGGGCGTTGATCGCCGCATCCACGGGACCGTTGCCCTTCGCGGCCGCCTCGAACTTCTCCCCGGCGATATCCAGGCCGATGCTGGCGACGGGATGCAGCCCCTTGCCGCTCGTGACCTGGAGATAGTCCAGTTTGATATGGGCCACTTCGGCGCGTTCGGTACCGGCCAGGACCAGCAGGTCGTCGTCATTGACCTGTTTCTTCTTGTCGGCGAACTTGAGGAACTCCTTGTAGAAGGTATCGAGTTTCTCCTCGGAGAGCTTGATGCCCAGGGCTTCCAGACGGAAACGCAGGGCGGCATGGCCGCTGCGGGCCGTCAGGACGATGTTGTTGTCGTCCAGGCCGATGTCCTTGGGATTGATGATCTCGTAAGTGCTGACCTCCTTGAGCACCCCGTCCTGGTGGATGCCGGACGAATGCGCGAAGGCATTGCGTCCCACGATGGCCTTGTTGGCCTGCACGGGCATGTTCATCAGGCTGGACACCATCCGGCTGACCGGATAGATGCGCGTGGTGTTGATGTTGGAAGTCAGGGGGATGTCGGAGTGGCTCTTCAGGATCATCGCGATCTCCTCGAGTGCCGTATTGCCCGCACGCTCCCCTACGCCGTTGATGGTGACCTCGCACTGGCGCGCCCCGGCCAGCAGGCCGGAGATGGTATTGGCCGTGGCCATGCCGAGGTCGTTGTGGCAGTGGGTGGAGATGACGGCCTTGTCGATGCCGTCGACATGCTCCACCAGGTAGCGGATCTTGGCGGCGTACTCCTCCGGCAGGCAGTAACCGGTGGTGTCCGGAATGTTGACCACGGTCGCGCCGGCCTTGATCACGGCTTCCACCACCTGGGCCAGATAGGCGTTGTCGGTACGGCCGGCATCCTCGGCATAGAACTCGATGTCCTCGACGAACTGCTTGGCGTACTTGACGGCCCGGACGGCCCGCTCCAGGATCTCCTCACGGGTGGAGTTGAACTTGTAGCGGATGTGCGAGTCGGAAGTGCCGATGCCGGTGTGGATGCGCTTGTGCTTGGCGTACTTGAGCGCATCCACGGCTACGTCGATATCCTTCTGCACCGCGCGGGTCAGCGCACAGATGGTCGGCCAGGTCACGGCCTTGGAGATCTCCACGACCGAGTTGAAATCGCCGGGACTCGAGACCGGGAAACCGGCCTCGATCACGTCCACGCCGAGTTCCTCCAGCGCCTTCGCCACCTGGATTTTCTCCACGGTGTTGAGCTGGCAGCCGGGAACCTGTTCGCCGTCGCGCAGGGTGGTGTCGAAGATGTAGATCCTGTCCATGTTATTTGTTCTCAGGACGGAGTTCGCGGACGGCGGCACCGGTGCGCCAGAGTTCGCTCTCGCGCAGGGCCTTCAGCTCTTTCTCCAGACCCTCGCGGTAGTCGGGCTTGGAGTTGGCGTCGATGGAGCGCTGGGCTTCGTTGCCGCAGGCCACCTCGTTGTAAAGTTTCTCGAAGACCGGCTTGGTGGCGTCATGGAACGGGCCCATCCAGTCGAGGGCGCCGCGCTGCGCCGTGGTGGAGCAGTTGGCATACATCCAGTCCATACCCTTTTCCGCAAAGAGCGGCATCAGGGACTGGGTCAGCTCCTCGACGGTCTCGTTGAAAGCCTCGGAGGGGGTGTGACCGTGCTCGCGCAGGGTCTCGAACTGGGCCAGGAGGATACCCTGGATGGCGCCCATCAGGGTACCGCGCTCACCGGTCAGGTCGGAATAGACCTCACGCTTGAAGTCGGTCTCGAAGAGGTAGCCGGAGCCGATGGCGATACCGAGGGCCAGGGTGCGGTCCAGCGCACGGCCGGTGGCGTCCTGGTACACGGCGAAGGAGGAGTTGATGCCGCGGCCCTGCAGGAAGAGCCGGCGCACGGAGGTACCGGAGCCCTTCGGGGCCACCATGATCACGTCCACGTCCTTCGGCGGGATGATGCCGGTGCGGTCGTTGAAGGTGATGCCGAAGCCGTGGGAGAAATACAGGGCCTTGCCGGCGGTCAGATGCTTTTTGACCACAGGCCACTGCTCGATCTGCGCGGCGTCGGAGAGCAGGTATTCGATCACGGTCGCCTTTTCGCAGGCTTCCTCGATGCTGAAGAGGGTCTTACCGGGCACCCAGCCGTCTGCGACGGCCTTGTCGAAAGTCTTGCCGGCACGCTGGCCGACGATGACATTGATGCCGTTGTCCTTGAGGTTCAGGGCCTGTCCGGGGCCTTGGATACCATAGCCGATGATGGCCACGACCTCATCCTTGAGGACCTCGCGGGCCTTTTCAACCGTAAACTCATCGCGGGTGACGACATTCTCGACCACGCCGCCGAAATTCATCTTTGCCATACTCTTTGTTGTTTTTTGTTTTTATTGGTTTCTGTTGTTATTCAAATATTCTTCAATCATCCCGTGCTCTGCAGCACTGGTGCTATTGTCAGGGAAATAGAAGGCACGCACCACCTCGACTTTCTTCTCGATGAAGCCCACCACCTGCTGCGCGGCGCGCTCGGTGGTGATGGCCCGGAAGGTAAAATGGTGGATGCCGGGGAACTCCGACGGGAACACCGTCAGGCTCTCGATGTTGATGCCGCGGCGGGTGAAGATGTTGGAAATCGAACTCAACAGACCCACCTGGTTCTCGGAATACACCGAGATGATATACATGCTGCTATTCTCCATCGTGATACCATTCATCTTTGTTCAACAGGATCTCGTCCATCCGGCGTCCGCCGGGGACCATCGGATAGACCATGCCTTCCTTGCGCACGTGGGCGTCCAGCAGGAAGGCCCCTTTGCTGTCGAGCATCTCGCGGATCGCATCGTCCAGTTCGGCACGGTCCTCCACACATCTGTAGTGGATGCCGTAAGCCTTGGCAATCAGGGAATAATCGGGATTGAGCATCTGTGTCTGGGAGTAGCGCTTGCCGTAGAAAAGCTCCTGCCACTGGCGGACATTGCCCAGCCAGTTGTTGTTGAGCAGGACGATCTTGACGGCGGTCCCCTCCTGCATGATGGTGCCGAACTCCTGTATCGTCATCTGGATGCCGCCGTCGCCCACGAACAGGCAGACCTGACGGTCCGGGACGCCGATCTTGGCCCCGATGGCGGCAGGCAGGCCGAAACCCATCGTGCCCAGGCCGCCTGAAGAGATAAAGCTGCGCGACTGTGCGAAACGCGAGTAGCGCGCGCCCATCAGCTGGTTCTGTCCCACGTCGGTGACGATGATCGCCTGCCGGCAGGACAGTTCCGCCACTTTGGCGACCACTTCGCCCATATTCACCGGACCCTCGGCGGGTGCGGTCTCAGGGGCGGCCACCCGCTCCTCCTCCACACGGTCGTAGCGGCGCGCGAGCGCGGCCCACTCGTCGTGGAATGAGAAACGGATCCGCTCCGTCAGACGGCCCAGCACTTCGGCGGCATCTCCCAGGATGCCCACTTCCACGGGAATGATCTTGCCGATCTCCGTACGGTCCACATCGATGTGGACCACCTTCGCCTTGGGGGCATAGGTGAACGGATTGCCCGTGACGCGGTCACTGAAACGCATGCCGACCGCAATCAGCACATCGCACTGCTGGGTCATCATATTGGAAGCGATATTGCCGTGCATGCCCGCCATCCCCACATAATACGGGAAGTCGGACGGAAGGGCGCTCAGGCCCAGCATCGTCGATGCCGCGGGGATGCCTCCCTTCTTGAGGAAAGCCTTGAGCTGCTCCTCAGCATGGGAGAGCACCACGCCCTGGCCGAAGACCACGAAGGGACGCTCGGCTTCGTCGATCAGCTTCGCAGCCGCATCGATGGCCGCCTGGTCGGCGGGCGCCGGCAGCGAATAGCTGCGGATGTGGTTGCAGGGCCGGTATTCGAAATCCGCCAGGCCCACCTGCGCATCGCGGGTAAAGTCCAGCACCACGGGACCGGGACGGCCCGTGGAAGCGATATGGAAAGCCTTCGCCACCGCCGGCGCCACGTCCTCGGGACGGCGGATCTGGAAGGTCCACTTGTCAATCGGGCCGGTCATGCCGACCACGTCGGTTTCCTGGAAGGCATCCGTGCCGAGCATGGCATTGCCCACCTGGCCCGTAATCACGATGACCGGGGTCGAATCGACCATCGCATCGGCCACGCCGGTGATCACGTTGGTGGCGCCGGGGCCTGAGGTCACGATGACCACGCCGGGCCGCGACGTCGCGCGGGCATAGCCCTGGGCGGCATGGATGGCCCCCTGCTCGTGGCGCACCAGGATGTGCCGCAAGCGGTCGGAATAACCGTACATCTTGTCATAGACGGTGATGATCGAACCGCCCGGATAGCCGAAGACCGTATCCACGCCCTCGGCGAGAAGGGATTCCAGCAGAATCTCCGCTCCTGTCAGTCGCTGTCCCATAACCTAGTCCTCTATGATTCTGATCGCTCCCTTGTCTGCACTGCTCACCATGGCCGCATAGGCCCTGAGGCTCTTGGAAACGACGCGGCGGCGGTGCGGCGGGGTGAAGGCCGCGGCTCCCCGGGCTTCCTCCTCACGGCGGCGCTGGGCGAGGTCCTCCGCCGACAGGCGCACCTCGATGCGGCGGGAAGGGATGTCGATGGTAATGATGTCCCCGTCGCGGACCAGGGCGATGTTGCCGCCCGAGGCCGCCTCCGGGGAAATATGTCCGATGCTCAGGCCGGAAGTGCCGCCGCTGAAACGGCCGTCCGTCAGCAGGGCGCACTCCTTGCCCAGATGCATCGATTTGATATACGAAGTCGGATAAAGCATCTCCTGCATGCCGGGACCGCCCTTGGGGCCCTCGTAGGTGATGACGACCACGTCGCCGCTGCCGACGGCTCCGCCGAGGATCCCTTCGCAGGCAGCCTCCTGGGAGTCGAACACGCGGGCCGGGCCCTCGAAATGGAAGATACTCTCATCCACGCCGGCCGTCTTGATGATGCAGCCGTCCTGTGCGATGTTGCCGAACAGGACCGCCAGGCCGCCGTCGCGGGTGTAGGCATGGGCCACGTCGCGGATGCAGCCGTTCTCACGGTCGGTATCGAAACTGTCATAATACATTTTCTGCGAACCGAGCTCGATGTTGAAGCGGTCGCAGGGAGCCACGCGGAAGGTCTTGCGCGCCTCCTCCGTGCAGTTCGGGGAAAGGATGCACCAGCGGTCGATCTCCTCGGCCAGGGTCAGCCCGTCCACGCGGCGCAGGGAGGTGTCGACCAGTCCTGCGGAAGCGAGCTCCGCCAGGATCGACACGATGCCGCCGGCACGGCCCACGTCCTGGATATGGTATTTGGGCGTATTGGGCGCTACCTTGCAGATGCAGGGCACCTTGCGGGAAAGGGCGTCGATGTCGGCCATCCTGAAGTCGGCGCCGGCCTCGGCCGCCACCGCCAGCAGGTGCAGGACCGTATTGGTGGATCCGCCCATCGCGATGTCGAGCGTCATCGCGTTGAGCAGGGCCGGGCGGGAGGCGATGCTGCGGGGCAGCACGGACTCGTCGCCGTCCTTGTAGTATTTATACGTGTTCTCCACGATCTGCCGGGCAGCCTTGCGGAACAGTTCCGCGCGCATCGCATGCGTCGCGAGGATGGTGCCGTTGCCGGGCAGGGCAAGTCCGATCGCCTCGGCGAGGCAGTTCATCGAATTGGCGGTGAACATGCCCGAGCAGCTGCCGCAGGTCGGGCAGGCTTTCGCCTCGATCCCCGCCACATCCGCATCGCTGACGGACGGATCGGCGGACTTGACCATCGCGTCGATCAGGTCCAGCTTCGCCTCCCCCAGCGTGCCGGCTTCCATGGGGCCGCCGGACACGAAGATGGTCGGAATGTTGAGCCGCATCGCGGCCAGCATCATCCCGGGCGTGATCTTGTCGCAGTTGCTGATGCAGACCAGCGCATCCGCCTTGTGCGCATTGACCATATATTCCACGCTGTCCGCGATGATGTCGCGGGACGGGAGCGAATACAGCATCCCGTCATGGCCCATGGCGATGCCGTCGTCCACGGCGATCGTATTGAACTCCGCGGCGAAGCATCCGAGTTTTTCGATTTCAGCCTTGACGATCTGGCCCGCCTCGTGGAGGTGGGTGTGTCCTGGAACGAACTGCGTAAAGGAATTGGCAATGGCGATAACCGGTTTGCCGAACTGGGCCCGCTTCATCCCGTTCGCCATCCACAGCGCACGAGCCCCGGCCATTCTGCGGCCTTCGAAGGTAACACTACTACGATAATCCATAATCTAACCGGGGTACAATACCCCCTTAACGGTCACGAATCTCGGGATTTTTTGCCGAAAAAGCAAGGAACACTGCAAAATATTTTGAAAAATTCTTAAAAATGCTTTACTTTGGGATGGATTATAGTGTTAGTTAGTTTATGAAAATCCTCAAATTCGGCGGATCTTCGGTCGGTACACCGGAGAGTATCTGCAAAGTCAAAGAAATCGTAAGTTCCCGTCAAGAACCTTCCATCGTGGTCGTCTCGGCCCTGGGCGGCGTCACGGACCAGCTGATCCGGACATCCAGGCTGGCCGAGGCGGGAGATACATCCTTCCGCGAGGAGATCCTGCAGCTGCGGAACCGCCACCATGCCGTCTGCGAGGGGCTGCTGGACGACCCGGCCCGCTGCACCGCCCTGGAGGCGGAGCTGGACGCCCTGCTGGACCAGCTGGAGCGCATCTGCGAGGGGATTTTCCTGCTGCACGTCCTTCCGCCGAAGACGGCGCACGAGGTGATGGGTTTCGGGGAGCAGCTCTCCTCCCGCATCATCGCCGCCGTGCTTCCCGGCGCTGTCCGCTACGACGCCACCGCCTTCATCAAGACCCGGCATCACGGCAGCCTGGACACCGTTGACCAGGATCTCACGTATCAACTGATACAGAAAACATTCCGCAACTGGAAGGAACAGGGTATGACCGCAGTCGTACCGGGCTTTGTCGCCTCCGACGCCGTCTCCGGCGATTTCACGACCCTGGGACGCGGGGGTTCCGACTACACGGCCAGCCTGCTCGCCGCGGCGCTCGACGCCGCCCGGCTTGAGCTGTGGACCGACGTGGACGGTTTCATGACGGCGGACCCGCGCATCATCAAGACTTCCTACGTCATCGAAGAGATGACCTACGAGGAAGCCATGGAGCTGTGCAACTTCGGGGCGAAGGTCATCTATCCCCCGACCCTCTATCCGGTCTGCGCGAAAGGAATTCCGATCCTGGTCAAAAATACTTTCAATTTGAAAGCACCAGGTACGGTCATTAAGAAGAATGTCGCGCCCGGTTCCACCTCCATCAAAGGAATCTCATCCATTGACGATATCAGCCTGATCACCCTCTCCGGTACTTCGATGGTCGGTATCGTCGGTGTGGACAGCCGCATCTTCTCCGCCCTCGCCCAGGAGCAGATCAGCGCCTTCCTCGTCAGCCAGTCGGCTTCCGAGACCGGCATCTCCATCGGCGTAAGCCGTACCGACGCCGCACGGGCGCAGGAGGTCCTCTCCGCGGCTTTTGCGCGCGAAATCGAGAGCGGGGCCATCAACCCGGTCGAGGTCCGCAACGAACTGGCCGCCGTGGCCGTGATCGGCGAGAACATGAAACAGCACGCCGGCATCGCCGGCAAGCTCTTCACCACCCTGGGACGCAACGGCATCAGCGTGATCGCCCTGGCCCAGGGCGCCGCGGAGTCCAATATCTCCTTCATCGTGGAGCGCCGCCAGCTGCGCAAATCCCTCAACGTCATCCACGACAATTTCTTCCTCTCCGAATACCAGGAGATGAACCTCTTCCTGTGCGGCATCGGCACGGTGGGCGGCCGCCTGATCGACCAGATCGCCCGGCAGCGTGAGCAACTGATGCGCACCCGCGGGCTCAAGATCAATATCGTGGGCATCGCCCGCAGCAGCTGCGCCGTCTTCGACCGCGAAGGGATCGACCTGTCCCGCTGGCAGGAGATCCTCCGCCGGGACGCCATCCCCACCGACCCGCAGCGGCTCAAGGACGAGATCATCGGGATGAACATCTTCAACTCCGTGTTCGTGGACTGTACCGCCAGCGCCGACGTGGCGGCCCTGTACGGCGACTTTTTCGACCATGGCATTTCCGTCGTGACGGCCAACAAGATCGCCGCCTCTTCCGACTACGCCAACTACCGGCGGCTCAAGGACCTCGCGCGCAAGCGCGGCGTCAAGTGGCTCTTCGAGACCAATGTCGGCGCCGGTCTGCCGATCATCGGCACGATCAACGACCTGTGCAATTCCGGCGACCGTATCCTCAAGATGGAGGCCGTGCTGAGCGGCACGCTCAACTTCATCTTCAACACCCTGTCCGCCGACATTCCGTTCAGCCGGACCGTGAAGATGGCCCAGGAGCAGGGCTTCTCCGAGCCCGACCCGCGCATCGATCTCTCCGGCAAGGACGTGATCCGCAAACTGGTCATCCTCTCCCGGGAGGCCGGATATGAAGTAAACCAAGAGGATGTGGAGGCCAATCTATTCATCCCCAAAGAGTTCTTCTCCTGCAGCGAGCAGGAGTTCTGGGACCGGCTCCCCTCCCTCGACGCCGATTTCGAGGCACGCCGCAGGCAACTCGAAGCCGAAGGCAAACGCTGGCGTTTCGTCGCCAAGATGGAGGAAGGGAAACTCTCCGTTTCGCTGCGCGCCGTGGAGCGCCAGCATTCCTTCTACGTGTTGGACGGATCCAACAACATCATCCTCCTGACCACGGAGCGTTACAACCGCCATCCCATGCTCATCCAGGGTTACGGGGCCGGCGCCGACGTCACGGCGGCGGGCGTCTTCGCGGACATCATGAGCATCGCCAACATCTGATCCCGACCGGCCATGAAAAAAATCAAAGTATTCGCACCTGCCTCCATCGCCAACCTGGGCTGTGGATTCGATATCATGGGCATGGCCCTCGACGAAGTCGGGGACGTGCTCGAAATGACCCTGGACGAAGACGGTTCCGGCATCGCCGTCATCAATGACACCGACGTTCCCCTGCCGGAGAACATCGAAGACAACGTCGTCACCCCCGTCATCCGCAAATTCTTCGGGATGACCGGACACAGCGGCCGCGTCGAGGTCCGTATCGTCAAGAAGATCTACCCCGGCTCCGGCATCGGTTCCAGTGCCGCTTCCAGCGCCGCGGCCGCCTTCGGCATCAACGAACTCTTCGGGGCACCGCTCTCCGAGGAGGACGTGGTGATCTGCGCGATGGAGGGTGAAAACCTGGCCAGCGGCGGCTACCACGCCGACAACGCCGCGCCGGCCGTGATGGGCGGCATCACCCTCATCCGCGGCTACGAGCCGCTGGACATCATCAAACTGCCCGTCCCGGGCAACCTCTACTGCCCCGTCATCCATCCCCACCTGATGGTCTCCACCAAGGAGGCGCGCAACATCCTGCCCAAGGAGATCCCGATGCACACCGCCGTGACCCAGTGGGGCAATGTGGGCGGACTCGTGGCGGGTCTGTGCACCGGCAACATCGAACTGGTCGGACGCGCGATGCGCGACGCCGTGGCGGAGCCCTACCGCAAGCAGTTCATCCCGGGATTCGACGAACTCCGCGCCAAACTGCTCGGCGCCGGCGCCCTCGCGATGAACATCAGCGGCTCCGGTCCGTCCGTCTTCGCCCTGGCGAACCGCGCCGACATCGCCCAGCGCGTCGGCGCCATCATGGAACGCCATTTCGCCCAGCAGGGCATCCTCTCGGAAACTTACGTCGTCAAGGTGTCCAACAAGGGCGCCAAGCTCATTGCATAACGCCATATGAAGTACTACAGCACCAACGGAAAAGCTCCCCTGGCCAGCCTCGAAAAGGCCGTGGTCCGGGGACTCGCGGAGGACCGCGGGCTTTATATGCCGGAGCGCATCCCCGTCCTGCCGCCTGAGTTCTTCGCCCACATCCAGACCCTGACCTTCAAGGAAATCGCCTGCACCGTCGCGGACGGCCTCTTCGGCGAAGACGTCCCGGCCAAGGAATTGCACCGGATCGTAAAGGAGACCCTCTCCTTCGACTGCCCCGTGGTTCCGGTCACGCGCAGCATCTACGCCCTGGAGCTCTTCCACGGCCCGACCCTGGCCTTCAAGGACGTCGGGGCGCGTTTCATGGCCCGCCTGCTGAGCCATTTCACCCGGACCTCCCGGGACCGGCGGACCATCCATGTCCTCGTGGCCACGTCCGGCGATACGGGCAGCGCCGTCGCCAACGGCTTCCTCGGCGTCGAGGGCGTCCGCGTGCACGTCCTGTATCCCGAAGGCAAGGTCAGTTCCATCCAGGAGAGCCAGTTCACCACCCTCGGCAAGAACATCACCGCCCTGGCCGTGAAAGGCACTTTCGACGACTGTCAGGCCCTGGTCAAGAACGCCTTCATGGACCCGGACCTGGAGCATCTGCGGCTCACCTCCGCCAACAGCATCAATGTCGCGCGGCTCCTGCCGCAGTCGTTCTATTATTTCCACGCCTACGCCCAGATGAAGCGTCTCGGGCTGGCGGACCAGCTGGTCGTCTGCGTGCCCAGCGGCAATTTCGGCAACCTCTGCGCCGCACTGATCGCAAAGCGGATGGGACTTCCGGTCAAGCGTTTCGTCGCCGCCAACAACGCCAACGACGTCTTCTACCAGTACTTGCAGACGGGCGCCTACAGCCCCCGCCCCAGCATCCCGACCCTCGCCAACGCGATGGATGTCGGCGACCCGAGCAACTTCGCCCGCATCGTCGAGCTGTACGGACATGACTGGCAGACCCTCTGCGCGGAGATCTCCGGAGACACCTCCGACGACCTGCAGATCCGCAGCGCCATCGCGGACTGCAAGCGGCAGTACGGATACCTGCTCGACCCGCACGGTGCATGCGCCTACCGGGCCGTCTACCACAACCTCTCCCCGGGAGAGGCCGCGGTAATCTGCGAAACGGCACATCCCGCCAAGTTCAAGGATACCGTCGAGGATGCCGCCGGCGTACCGGTCACGGTCCCGGAGCGGCTGCAAGCCTTCATGCGCGGACAGAAGCAAAGCGTGCCGATGGGACGCGACTATGCTTCCTTCAAAAATTACCTGTCAAAACTCAAATAATTTACATCCATATGAAAGTAGCCATCGTAGGTGCAAGAGGAGCCGTGGGACAGGAGTTCCTGCGGGTCCTCGAAGAGCGCAATTTCCCCCTGGACGAGCTGGTGCTGTTCGGTTCCAGCCGCAGCGCGGGGACCAAGTACCGCTTCCGCGGAAAGGAATATGAAGTGCAGCTGTTGCAGCACAATGACGACTTCAAGGACGTGGACTACGCCTTCGTATCCGCAGGCGCAGGGACTTCCAAGGAGTTCGCCCAGACCATCACCAAGCACGGCGCCGTGATGATCGACAACTCGAGCGCCTTCCGGATGGAACCGGACGTGCCCCTTGTCGTGCCTGAGTGCAATGCGGCCGACGCCCTCGTCCGTCCGCGCGGCATCATCGCCAACCCCAACTGCACGACCATCATGATGGTGGTGGTGCTCAAGCCCATCGAGGCCCTCTCCCACATCACCCGCATCCATGTGGCCAGCTACCAGTCCGCCTCCGGCGCAGGAGCCCAGGCCATGGCCGAACTGCAGCAGCAGTACAGGGAGATCGTGGAGGAGAAGCCCGTGACCGTCAAGAAGTTCGCCTATCAGCTGGCCTACAACGTCATCCCCCAGATCGACGTCTTCCAGGACAACGGATACACCAAGGAGGAGATGAAAATGTTCAACGAGACCCGCAAGATCCTCCACTCCGACGTGCGCTGCTCGGCGATGTGCGTGCGCATCTCCTCGCTGCGTTCCCACTCCGAGGCGGTGTGGATCGAGACCGAAAAGCCGCTGTCCGTGGAGCAGGTGCAGGCGGCCATCGCCGCCGCCCCGGGCGTGACCCTGCAGGACGACCCGTCCACGCAGACCTATCCGATGCCGCTGTTCACCGGCGGCAAGGACGATGTCTACGTCGGCCGCGTCCGCAAGGACCTCGCCAACGACAACGGCATCACCCTCTGGCTCTCCGGCGACCAGATCAAGAAGGGTGCCGCCCTGAATGCCGTCCAGATCGCGGAGTACCTGATCTCCCAGAAATAAGACCAGGGAATCCATATTCATAAAAAATGGCCCCCGGATCGGATCCGGAGGCCGTTTTCATATCAGGCAGACTCGTTTTTTTATCCCACCGGTCTCAAGATAGCTCAAAAAGGATTATATTTGTAACTGTCTGAAACGAATCCCTATACCTATGGAAATCAGAAAACGGATTTTCGAAATCGTCGAGCCCCGGAAAGGCAAGGACCGCGGCAGCATCTTGTACGACGCCTTCATGCTGATCATGATCACCCTCAGCATCCTGCCCCTGTGCTTCAAGGAGACCAGACCGGTCTTCCACATCATAGAAATCGTCACGGTCTCCATCTTCATCATAGATTACCTCCTCCGCTGGTGTACGGCCGACTACAAGCTCAACAAGGGATTCTGGTCCTTCCTGATCTACCCGTTCACGCCGGCGGCCATTATCGATATCCTGTCCATCCTGCCGGCGATGAGCCTTATCGCACCGGGATTCAAGATCTTCCGAATCAGCCGGATGTTCCGGCTGCTCCGGATCCTGAAGTTCCTCCGCTATTCGGACAAGTTCGAGTTGCTCTGGAACGTCATCAAACGGGAAAAGAACGTACTGCTGACGGTGCTGGGCTTCTGCCTCTTCTACATCTTCGTCACGGGCCTGATCATGTTCAACGCCGAGCCCCACATCAACCCGGTCACGGGCCAGCCCACCTTCACGGATTTCTTCGACGCCCTGTACTGGGCCACGGTGACCCTGACTACCGTCGGCTACGGAGACCTGACCCCGGTGACGGACATCGGGCGTCTCGTCAGCATGCTCTCCTCGCTTTTCGGCGTGGCCATCATCGCTCTGCCCTCCGGTGTCATCACGGCCAGTTACCTGGAAGAGCTGCGCAGCCGCAAGCAACAGAACAGGAGAACCCGGGACAAAGAAAACTCCGGGGAAGAAAAAACGGACGACGGATCCCGGAACGACTAACCGAAGACGACCGTCCGGTTCTTGTAGGTCAGGATTTTCCTTTCGATGTGCTTGGTCACCGCACGGCTGAGCACGATTTTCTCCAGGTCACGTCCCTTCAGCACCAGGCTGTCCGGCGTATCCTTGTGGCTGATCCGTACCACGTCCTGTTCGATGATGGGGCCGGCGTCCAGTTCCCGCGTGACATAATGGCTGGTGGCGCCGATGATCTTGACGCCCCGCTCGTAGGCCTGGTGATAGGGACGCGCCCCCACGAAAGCCGGCAGGAAGGAATGGTGGATGTTGATGATATGGTGGGGGTATTTCGCGATCATCGCATCGCCGATGACCTGCATGTAGCGCGCCAGCACGATCATCGAAATGTGCTCGCGTTCCAGCAGCGCCATCTGCTCCTGTTCCACCGCTGCGATGTTGGACTTGTCCGGCGCGATCTCCCAGACATGGAAAGGAATGCCGAACTGCTCCCCCACGAAGCGCAGGTCCTCATGGTTGCTGATGATACAGGGGATGTCCACCTCCCATTCACCCGCGCGGTAACGTGCCAGCAGGTCGTAGAGACAGTGGCTCATCCGGCTCACGAAAATGGCCATGCGCGGCCGCTCGTCGCTGAAAAAGATGCTTGAATACATCCCGTAACGCTCGGCAAACAGTTCGTCCACCACCTCCTTGATGTGCTCCCGCGGAATGAAGAAACCCGCCAGTTCCCACTCGATACGCATGAACAGACGCCCTTCGATGGTGTCCACATACTGGTCGATATAAACGATGTTTCCGTGATTGCGCGTGATGAAGCCCGTCACGTCGGTGATGATGCCCTGCCTGTCCGGACAGTGCAGCAAAATGATGGCTTTGCCTTCTGTCATAATACAATACTGCTAACAGGAGGCAAGATACGAAAAAAAACGCAGAAAACGCCTATTGGTCCGTTTTCTTCGGATCCGCGTCGGCATCGAGCGTACCCTGGAAGGAAATCGGCTCGCGGTTGCGGGACACGACATCGAGGGAGACCTTCCCGTTGGTGAACACCAGCAGCGTGTAGGTCAGCACGTCCTCGCCGTTGTCCGTCGACAGGACGATCTTGCGGCTGTCCTGTTCTCCGGCTTCCTCCCGGTATGAGGCGATCTCGGACTCGAAGGTGAGGACCTTGCCTCCCCCGTAAGGCACATTGTGCGCCACCCCGAAATACGGGAGGTTCGAGATCAGCTTCGTCCCGTCCACGGTGACGGAATAAGGGGAAGTCAGCGCCCGTCCGCCGCCCCGCATGGGAAGCATCCGGTCGATATCCACCCGGAAGCTCCGGGCATCCAGGCGCTCCTGGACAAGGCGTTCGACACGGGCCGCCTCCGCCGCCCTTTCTGCGGAAGTCCCGGCGATACCGCAGGCGCTGCAAAGCAGGACCGCAGCCGAAAGCAGAACGGCCGCGAATCCCGGGAATCTGGTTTGGTTCAGCATAACTCCAACTTTTTCCCAAAAATAAGGATTTTCCAGAAAAAACAAAGCAAAACCGGCTGGGAACCAGCGTCCTATACCAAGCGGATGAAGCTGATGGTGCGGCCGCAGGAAAGCCCCTCCCGTCGGGCGGAGAAGAAAGACGTGTCGGTGTAGGAATCAATCCCCGCCACCTGGATGTTGGCGGCGGGCACGCCCGCTTCTTCCAGCAGCCAGCGGTTGGCCTTGAAGAGATCGATGTGATGGCCGTCGGCCATCGGAATCCCGCTGCGACCGGGCCGGAAGGACCAGATGTCATCCAAGGGGAAATTCTGCTCCTTGAAGAACTGGACCACTTCCTCGCCTACCTGGAAACTGTCCGGACCGATGGCCGGGCCGATGACGGCGCGGATCTCCTCCGGTCGTCCGCCATACTCCTGCTTCAACACGAAAAGAACCTTCTGCGAGATGCGCTGTACCGTCCCTTTCCAACCGGAATGGATGGCGGCGACGACCCTGCGCTGGGCGTTATAGAGAAGGATGGGGACGCAGTCCGCCGTATGTACGCCGATGGCGCAGCCGGGCAGAGAGGTCACCAGGGCGTCATAACCGCTCAACTCATCCTTGGTCATGTCGGGACGGTCCACGAGACCGACGCGGAAGCCGTGGACCTGGTGTCCCTGGATCACAGGATAAGGAAGAACCGAGTCGCGGCGGGTCGAAAAAGCTTCGGCTCCCGGACCCAGATTGTACTGGAGTAATGGGCTTTCTGAGGTCATGTCGAGAGCAAATATAAATAAAAAAAACGCCCCTGAATCACCAAAAAGCGAATAACTTTTTTGTTATTTTCAGACGCCCGGAAAGGGGCTCTCCCCATGGCGGGCCCCGGATGTAACAAAGTTGTTTATATTTGCTTGAATGAAATGATTACGACACTTCCGCAATCATTTTTCCAGCCTCAGTACAGAGATGCCCGTAATCCTGCCGTGCGCCTGGAGATAGGCTTCCAGCGTGCGCGGCTCCACGATTACCTTCCGGGCCGCCGAGGAGGCATGGATGAAACCGAGCCGGTCTCCTTTTTTCGCCCGGTAGGCGATCACCACATGGGAATAGTCCAGTCCGTCGATAGAAGTGGCGAAGCAGAGGATGTCCCCGCTCTGGATGCGGTCCTCGACCTCCGGGAGTTTTCCCTTGGGAATATAGCTGCGCGGGATCCGGTTCACGGCCTCTTCCATCCGGACGATATCGCCGAGGTTCCGCTGCGCGGTCGGAGACTCCCCCGTCAGCGGGGCATAGCTGTCCGGATGCGTGGACATGAACTGGATGGTCCGGGTGTCGGGCACGCCGCCCAGGCTGTCCGTCAGGTTGCTGAAAACGCCCGCAGCTACGCCCCGGTCGATCCACTCCGTGACGTAGTGGACGCGGGTGGCATAACCCGCGAAGCCGTCGGCGATGCGCTGCTCATTGTGGCGCGCCGGTTCGAGCGTCTGCGCGAGGTCCTCGAAGGTGGCGGCCTCCCCCAGGCGCTGTGCGGTCAGCACGAGTCCCAGGGTATTGTCCACGAAAAGGATGCAGTCGGTCTTGGTCAGATAGATGCGGAGTTTCTCTTCCCGGCCCTCCTGCGTATTGGCCACGTATTCCTGGCCCAGCATCATCCGGGCAGCCCGGATCATCAGTTCGGGACCGCTCTCCCTGCCCGCGGCGGCTCCCAGGTCGCCGAGGATCATCTCACCGAGGGCGATATCCTGCGCGGTGGACTCATAGCGCTGCTGCGCCGACAGGGGCAGGGTCAGGGCCAGCAGCAGCCCGGCCGCGAGCCATTTATTTCTGAAGGATGCGCTTGACATGGTCCTTGAGGATTTGGACGGCCGGTGCGGCCATATTCCCATGGTTGAAACCCTGGAGTTCATAGAGCGTGGCATCCGGGTGGCCGACCATCCGGAGCAGACGCCAGAAATAAGCAGTCTCCTCGTAGCGGCCGTAGAGTTCAAGCTCGCGGTCCCCGGAGATGATGACGATGGGCGGAGCATCGGCCCGGACGTGCGCCAGCGGCGCATATTCATCGATCAGGGGCTGGTACGGGGTCATCCCGAGAGTCTTGCGGTGGGAGTAGTGCGTGAGCACCTGGCCGCTGAACGGGATCAGTCCGGCCACGCTGTCGGCATCGATGCCGTATTTCGCCAGCCAGCGTTTGTCCAGGCCCAGCAGGTCGATCAGGTAACCCCCGGCGGAATGCCCGGACAGGAAGATCTTGTCCGGCGAACCGCCGTATTCGGCAACATGCCGGAAAGTCCAGGCCACGGCCGCGGCGGCATCGTCCAGACAGTCGGCGACCGTTCCGCGCGGAATCAGCCGGTAGCCGGCCGAAACGACCACATAGCCGCTCTCCCTGAGGTCGCGCGGCACGGAGGTCTTGTTGCCGCCCGTCAGTCCGCCGCCGTGGAACCAGACCACCACCGGCAGGTCTTCCGCCCCTTCCGGAGCATAGATATCCAAGAGGCAGCGTTCCTGGACATACGGATCCGAAACGTCCGGCCGGAAAGACAGGTCCCGCACCACTTGGGCTGAAGCGAAGCTACAGGATACAATGACCCATGCAATGACTAGCAATAAGTTCCTTTTCATAATAATCTATTTGATCAAGGCCCGGCCCGAACGGCCGTCGATACAGATCTGGAGGTCTTCCCCGAAATGTACCTGGCGCAGATAGTCGGTCTCGAACTCGGCCGGCATCGCATCCAGCCGCGCCGCATCGAAGCACTCCCCGTCGCGGGCGAAAGGATTCACGTTGACGTAACCGGCGTTGAAGGAGGTCATGTTCTGGAAGAAATGGGTTCCCTGGCTCGGATCTACCCGGAAATGGTCCAGGCAGCACTCCACGATGGCCCGGGCCTCGGAGATGTCGCTCCACTGCACCGGCACGCCCAGCGACGGAATGCTGGAGCCCCAGCGGCCGTAACCGACCAGGACATAGGGGCGGCCGGCCGTCCGCATGCGGGCGTTGAGTTCCTTCAATTCGGTCGCCATCTCGCGGGTCTTGAGTACATCGAAAGCCGATTCACGCAGATAGACGATATCGCGTACGCCGGTGATCCAGCCCGGTCCGATGGCACTCCCGGAGGAGACGATGGCATCCCCCGCGTCGATGTCGTCCCAGTCCACCTCCGCATCCAGGCCGTCGGCCGAGATCGGCCGCACCTGCAGGACGTTGAAAATGGCGGGGCTTTCCGCATCGACGTCCAGGTTGGCGGCGAACTCGATCTCCACGCCGCACTTGACCTCTTTCTGCATGATGTCCAGCAAGCGGTTGAGGATGTCGGCAAGGGGGAAGGTGTTGTATTTGAGAATATGGGCGAAGGTGACGAATTTCGGGCCTTGCGGGGCCGGAGAATCCACCATGCGCATGTTTTCGTAGTCGTAGGTGGAGACCACCCGGGAAAAGTTGCGGAAGTCCCCGCATTCCGTGATCGGGATACGGTCCAGGTTGACGGCGTCGTCCACCGAGGTCTTGAACTTGTCCGGCTGAAGGTCCAGGGCGAACATCGCCTGCTGCGTTTCCCGGATCGTCAGGTCCGGCGTAGAGGTTTGCAGGACGTTGCGCGGGTACTTCGGCGAAAAGCGGAGCACCTGGTCGCCGTCCACGACGGCCTTGCCCAGGCCAAACGCAATCTTGGCCACGCCGTCCTCCGGCGTTTCATAGCCGATCGGGTAGAAATTGACCGAGCGGGCCACGCCCGAGAAAGTCGGAAAGAAATAGCCGCGGTCCTCGCTGCCGCAGATCTCCTGCAGGACGATGGCCATCTTTTCTTCGGAGAGGACATTGGCCGTGGCCGTAATATAGCCTCTCGACGAGGCGAAATACACGGAGGCATAGACGCTCTTGATGGCCTTGGAGAGCAGGCGGAGTTCCTGGTCCTCATTCTCCGTATGCGGGATCATGTAGGTCGAATAGACTCCAGCAAACGGCTGATAATAAGAATCTTCCAGCTTTGATGAAGAGCGCACGGCAAGGGGCTTCCGGACATTGCGGATAAAGATGCGCAGCGCATCGGTGAGCTCCTGCGGAAGCGTAGAAGCGACGAATTCCGAGAGGATCTCGGCATCCGACAGTTCGGAGTTGATGACGTATTTCAGGCCGTTCTCCCGGATGAAACGGTCGAAGAATTCGGTGGTGACCACGAGGGTGCGCGGCACGAGCACGCGCACATCCTCCCACTTGTCATAGAGGTCGTATTTCTGGAGGATGTGGTTCAGGAACGCCAGGCCGCGCGCCTTTCCACCCAGGGAACCCTTGCCGATGCGGGCGAACCAGATGGCATCGTTGTAGGTGGCCGGGTCGAAGCTCGCCACCACGCCGAGTCCCTGGCTGATGCGATAGTCGCGGATCATCCGGAGATTCATTTCGCGCACGTGGGCGACATCCTCGTCCGACTGGATGCGGATCGGGCGGAACAGGTCGCCGATCGCGAAGATACCCCGGCCGTACAGCCAGCGGGAGATGTAGTTCTTGTCCGCCAGCTCGCGCAGGGCCCGGTCGGACATCGCGGCAACCACCTGTTCGAACTCGTAAAGATTGCGGGCGCGGGCGGTGACGCGCCCGGTCACGGGATCGGTGACGACGAAGTCGCCGAAGCCGAATTCGCGCCCGATGTAGTCCGACACCTCCTGGGTGAGGGTCTTGGAGCGCTTGTGCACGAAACCCACGCCCAGCTGGTCGGCCACGGCGCGCATGCTTTCCTGCGACGACTGCATGAGGAAAGGCAGCGTCGGGTTTTCCTGCCGCACCAGGCGGCAGAGGTCGATGCCGGCGTCGATCTTCTCCTGCTCCGGCTTGTCGCCCTTGTGGACGACGAAACCGATGTCGGAGATAATGCCGATGATGTTGGAGCGATATTTATGGTAATAATCATAGGCCTCGTCGTAGCACGTGGCCATCAGGATCTTGGGACGGGCGCGCTTGCGCAGGTACTGCTGCTCCTCATTGAGCGCGTCACGCACCGCTTCGCTGTTCTGCTGGAGCACCAGCTTGTAGAGCAGCGGCAGGTAAGTCGAGTAATAGCGCACGGAATCTTCCACAAGCAGGATGACGCGGGCTCCCATCTCCAGGCAGTCGTGTTCGGCGTTGAGCCGGTCTTCGAGGAGTTTGATGATGGCGATGAGCACGTCCGTGCTGTTGTTCCAGCAGAAGACGTAGTCGACACCGGCGTGGTCGCTTTCCGCTATCCGGCGGTAGATCTCCCGGGAGAAGGAACTCAGCAGGACGATCGGCGTGTCGGGCACGAGCTCCTTGGCCTGGAGCGAGAAGCCGAACACGTCGAGCTTTCCGACATTGTACATCGTGATGATGAGGTCGAAATGCGTATCGTTCCGGAGCACCTCGATGGCATCCGCGGTGGACTCGGCCCGCACGATGGCGGGAGGATTGCTCAGGTTGAGTTCCGCGTAGTCCTGGGTGATCTGGGCCTCGATGTGTCCGTCCTCCTCGAGAGAGAAGCTGTCATAGTTGTTACAAACCAGGAGGATTCGGCGAATCCTCCTGGCCATCAGTTGTGTA
>JAILAO010000030.1 GCA_024681565.1 Bacteroidales bacterium | reverse complement strand
AAAAACCGGTATCAAGGTCGGCTTCAAGGCGGCCGGCGGTATCTCCAACGCCCAGGATGCCCTGCTCTATTATTATATCGGAGCTACGGTGCTGGGCAAGGAGTGGATGGACAAGGACCATTTCCGCTTCGGCGTGAGCCGTCTGGGCAACAGCCTGATGAGTGCAATTGAACAAAAAACGGTCAATTTCTTCTGATTCGAGCTGTTTCTTTTCGCCGGAAGAAAGGTTGAAATCTGCCCCGTACCTATCTGTACGGGGCTTTTTTTGTATTTAAACGATTAAGTAGACCAGAAAACGGCTCTGCTTTTCGAACTTTGCCGTGAGAAAACTGCGAAGAGATGAAAAGATGGTCGAAACTGTTTTTGCCGGCGCTGCTCTCCGCCTCGTGCGCCGGGACGGGACTGGAGCTTCCGGAACCGGAGGTAGATGCGGAGGGTATGCGGATCCACCACGAGATGATCGTGCTGGGCGAGCAGCTCGAGGACCCCTATTCTGTCGAGAATATGACCCGGGCGCTCGCGGCCGTCTATCCCACCAAAGCGGACCGGGTGGTGCTGCCGGCGACCCATCTGTATGTCCGTTTCCTGCCGGAGGATGAGGAGCAGTTCGAGCGGCTGGCCGGGCTGGGGGTGCTTTTGCTGGACCATCCCGTGGACTATCAGATCCTGCGCGAAGGAGACTATTACCATGATCCGGAGGTGGCGGAAGACCGGATCACCTGGCAGTATGCCGTTGTGGAGCGGGATTTCGTATTCCCGGCGGGGATACGCTATGAGATATTGGACCAATGTCATATTCCGGGCGGGCAGACGCCGGTCAAGGCAGCGGGTGTGGATTGGACGGCCGTGGAGCGCGAGGCCTTCCGCCTGACCGGCAATGCCGCCCTGTTGGCGGAGGTCCCCGGGACACGGGCCGGTACGGAGATGACGCCGCGGGGCCGGATTACCATTGTGGACTCCGTCCTGGGAACGGGCCCGGAAGGGGTCCGGGGTGTGCGTGTATCCTGCAATTGTTTTGTCAAGTTCAGTGCGGGATATACCGACGGAGACGGATGGTATGAGATGGACAAGAGCTTTGCGGCCAATCCCCGTTACCGGCTTGTTTTCAACAATTCGACCGGTTTCTCCATCGGTTTCAACCTGCTGCTCGTCCCGGCCTCGGTCTCGACCCTGGGCAAGCATGGGGCCGGGGGCCTGGATTATGAGGTGACGGAGCAGTCCGACCGCATGCTGTTCCTGCGTTGCGCCGTCAACAATGCCGGATTCGATTATTATAAGTGGTGCGAGGCGGACGCTCCGCCGGTCAAGACGCCGCCGGCCAATCTGCGGCTCTGGCTGTTCTCCGGCCTCGCGGCCAGCAGTGCCGTGATGCTGCATCAGGGGGTTTTGCTCGACGGGAGCAAACTGTCGGAACTGCTGGGCGAGTATATCGGCCTGCTCAAGATTTTCCTTCCCGACCTGACCCTGGGGCTCAAACGCTGCCACAGTTATGCGGACGTCTATGCGACCGCGGTGCACGAACTGGCGCATGCCAGCCATTTCATGCTGGCGGGAAAGGAATTCTGGAACCGCTACGCCCGTTTTATCCTCAGCTCTTATGTGACTTCCGGATTCGTGACCTATGGCGTGGGAACGGAGGAGGACCATGGCTATTGCGGGATCGGGGAGAGCTGGGCCTTTTTCCTGCAGGCCATGCTGTGCCGGGAACGCTATGGGGACCACGGACAGAGCTTCGGGCTGAACCATTGGTTCCATCCGCAGATTTTTCTCCAGCTGGCGGAGCGGGGCCTGACGGCCCGCAAGATTTTCCAGGTCCTGGACGGTGAAGTGACGGATCAGGCCATCCTGAAGAAGAAGCTGATCAGTTTCTACCCCGAATACAAAAGTGAAATCAATCAGGCTTTTGCGAGATATAACTAAACTATGGAACAAACTTCGCAATGATTCCAGCCTGGCTGGACCGGATGTCCTGCAGCTCCTGCATATTTTTTTGTCAATTTGCAAAAAAGATGTATATTTGCAGTCCATTCGGGCGCGGGTGGCGAAATGGTAGACGCGCTAGTTTCAGGAGCTAGTGTCAATTGCGACGTGTGAGTTCGACTCTCATCCCGCGCACCAACAAGGATGACTTCCACAGTCATCCTTTTTTTTGTGCTTCTGTGCCAAAAAATACGTAACTTCGACAGGCTTCTCCTCCCGGAGAGGCCGCAGCAAAAACCGGAATCATGGTGGAAGAACTGACACTGGACATGTATCAGAGCGCGGGAGTCGGGGTCGCAGCCCTGCTTGTGGGGATGTGGCTTACCCGGAAAGTCCCTTTCCTCAAGCGTTACTGTATTCCGGCGCCGGTGTCCGGGGGCCTGCTGGTCTCCCTGTTGACGCTTGGCCTTTATCTGGCCGGAGGCGTGGCCTGCCGTTTCGACGGGACCGTCAAGGATATCTGCATGATGGCTTTTTTCACTTCCGTGGGTTTCCAGTCTGACATCCGGGTCCTGCGTACGGGCGGCCGGCCGCTGCTGGTGATGCTCCTGCTGGTGACGGTGCTCATCATGGCCCAGAACTTCCTTTCCGTCGGGATTGCCGCGGGCCTGGGACGGGATCCCCTGTTCGGGATGGCCGCCGGGTCGATCCCCATGTGCGGGGGACACGGCACCGCCGGCGGATTCGCTCCTTTGCTGGAGGAACTCGGGCTTCCTGCCGCATCTTCCGTGACGATGGCGGCGGCGACCTTCGGGCTGGTGGCGGGCTCTTTGCTGGGCGGTCCCCTGGCCGGGGCCCTGATCCGCCGCCGACGGCTTGCAGAGCCGGGCGGAGAGGCGGATGCGGTCTCGGGCATCGAGGCCAGCGATGCTTCGCCCGAATCCAGGAAAGAGTACCTCCATTCGGATGAGCGCTCTTTCCGGGCTTACCTCTACGCCGCCTGCCTGATCCTGCTTGCCATGGCCCTGGGCTCCTGCCTGAGCCGGCTTCTTGCGCGGACCGGGATCACGTTCCCGACTTATTTCGGTTCCTTGCTGGTGGCGGTCCTGCTGCGGAATACCCTCGGCCGCCTGCCGCGCTGGGCCGACCGCCGGGACGTGGGCAAGATTACGTCCCTGGGAGACATCTGCCTGTCGTTGTTCCTGGGGATGGCGATGTCCTCCCTGCGATTGTGGGAGCTGTCTTCGATGGCGCTGCCGCTTTGCCTGATCCTGCTTGCCCAGGTGGTTTTCATGGCGGTTTTCGCCGTTTTCGTGGCCTTTCCGCTGCTCGGCCGGGATTATGAAGGGGCCGTCTATGTCGCCGGACTTTGCGGTTTCGGCCTCGGAGCCACGCCCAATGCGATGGCCAACATGTCGGCCGTCTGTTTCAAGTACCGCTATACCGTGAATCCTTTCATCGTCGTGCCGCTGATCGGCGCGATGTTCGTGGATATCATCAATACCACCGTGGTAACCCTGTTCCTGAATCTGATCCATTGACAGTCCTCATGAGAAAGATCTGTTCCTTTTCCCTGCTGATCCTGCTGCTGACGGCCTGCGGTACCTCCCGGGCCCCGCTTATCGGCATTACCTGTTCCCGGAGTACTTCGGGCGCGACCCTGCTGGCCACCACTTATACGGAAGCCATTACACGTGCCGGCGGTGTGGCGGTGGTCCTGCCTGCCGTGGCTTCCGCCGAAGAGGCCGGGCGGCTGCTCGACGCCCTCGACGGAATCGTTTTCTCGGGCGGGGAGGATGTCTCTCCCGCCTGGTATGGGGAGCCTGTCTGGAACGAAACGGTCTATGTGGATACCCTGCGGGACCGCAGTGACAGTCTGCTTGCCCGGGCCGCGCTTGCTTCCGGCAAACCGGTCCTGGCCATCTGCCGCGGCGCCCAGCTGATGAATGTGGTCATGGGCGGGTCCCTGTATCAGGACCTTCCGACCCAGCTGGGGTCGGAGGTGGTGCACGGCGGCGGAGCCGTCCATCCGGTCACGCTGGCCCCGGGCGGTCTCCTGCGGGAGCTTTTCGGGGCCGATACCCTGCATGTCAATTCCTTCCACCACCAGGCCGTCAAGGATGCGGCACCGGGCCTGACGGTCACGGCGCGTTCTGAAGACGGGGTGGTGGAGGCCTATGAGGCTCCCCGGGTCTGGGCGGTCCAGTTCCATCCTGAGAAGATGTTGCAGGAGGGACAGGAACGCTGGCTCCCGTTCTTCGTGCACTTCGTAGGAATCTGTCGTGAAACCCCTTCAAAATAAGTGGAATATGGTGAAATTCTTGATGTTGTTGCTGGCGGCCGCGCCGCTGCATGCGGGCCGGAACGTCCCGCCCAGGATGACCGTACTCGAGTCCGAACAGCGGGAGGGCTACGTTTGCCAGCTGGTCGAATACAATGTTTCCCGCGGGGAGCGGGTGCAGTCTTACCTGCTGATTCCGGACGGTGCCGGACCGGAGGACCTCCGTCCCGGCCTCGTCCTGCTGCACGATCACGGAGCCCGTTTCGATATCGGCAAGGAGAAACTTGTCCGGCCGTTGCCCTCGGCTCCGGAATACATCAAGAAGTCATCCAAACAATGGGTGGACGACGGCTTTGACGGAGTCTGGTTTGCAGACCGGCTCGCCCGGGAGGGCTATGTGGTCGTCGTGCCGGATGCCCTTTACTGGGGATCCCGCAGTACACCGCTCTGCCAGCAGTGGTCCCGGATGAAGTTTGCCGGCGAAGCCGGCGACATCAACGCCGTCAAGACGGCGGTTTATGAAGGCCAGCGGACCGTCTATGACAGCCTGGCGCGAAAAGGGGTGATCTGGGCGGAGCAGACCTTGCATGAGGATGCGGCTGCGGCCCGGCTGCTTTCGTCCCTGCCCTGTGTGCAGAAGCGTCGGATCGGCTGTTTCGGCTGGTCGATGGGGGCGCACCGGGCGTGGCTCCTGGCGGCCTTCTGCAAACAGGTGCGGACGGGCGTGGCGCTTTGCTGGATGACCCTGATGGAGACGCAGTCCCAGCCCTACAAGGCCTCGGACTATTCGATGCTGATCCCGCAGATGCGGGAAAAATACGACTTCCCGGATATCGCCCGCTGGCTTGCGCCCAAGCCTTTCTTCTTCCTGAACGGAAGGCAGGATAAATTGTTCCCGGTTCCGGCCGTGGAGACCGCGTTCTCGCGGATGCAGGAGATCTATCAGGAAAAAGGCGCAGGCGGACGCCTGCGCACGGAATTCTTTGACGGGCCGCACCACTGCGGACTTGCCGAGCAGCAGACCATTCTCCGCTATCTCGACGAACAGCTGCGCTAGTCTGCGACAGCTGCCTTGTAGGTGTCGTCTATCTGGAGGAAGAGGTGGTAGTAGGCCTTGTCTCCCAGTTTGGAGTAACGGCCGACCAGGGCTTGCACCTGGGTCATCATGTACTGTTTGTCCGTCTCCCATTCTCCTTCCCTGGGCGTGAGCCCGTCCTTGCTTTTTGCGAAAGCGAGGAACTGCCGTTCCAGTCCGGCCCGGTCCAGGTAGGAGAGGAGCTGCCCGTAGTCGTCGATGGCTGACAGCTCTTTCCGGTGGCTGTCGAAGAAGGCGGAGGCGAAGCGCATCGCCGTGGCTTTGCGGTTGCAGGCCACATAGAACTGACCGGCGCGGGTGGTGTCCACCGGCACGAACACATCCGGCAGGATGCCGCCTTTCTCGACGCGCATGCTGTCTGCATGGACCATTTCCCCGGACTCATAGCGCTTCAGCACTTCGTATTCATAATCGTCGGCATACGGCTTCTGGATGCAGCGTCCGGAAGGGGTATAGTAGCGGGCGACGGTGATCCGCATCCCGGATTTGTCGGTGAAGAAGAAAGGCTCCTGGACAAGTCCCTTGCCGAAGGTGCGGCGGCCATAGAGCTTGCCGCGGCCGTTGTCCTGCAAGGCGCCGGCCAGGATTTCGCTGGCCGAAGCGGATTCTTCGTTGACGAGAACCTTGACGGCGAGGTCCTGGAAGGGCCCGCGGCCGTCAGCCCGGTACTCTTCGCGTTTGCGGTGGCGTCCTTCCAGATAGACGATCATCGCCTTGCGGGGGAGGAACAGGTTCGCCAGTTTGCAGGCCTGGTCGAGATAGCCGCCGGTATTGTCGCGCAGGTCGATGATCAGCTCCTGCATTCCGCTTTCCGTCAGTTCGATGCAGCTCTTGAGAAACTCCGTTTCCGTGGTCCGGGAGAATTTGGACAGGCGCAGGTAGCCCGTCGTGTCGCTCACCATGAAGGCAGCGTCCACGGACCAGGTCGGGATCTTGCCGCGCGTGATTTCGAACGGGATGATCTCCGGCCCGCGCTTGACGGTCACGAGGACCTTGCTGCCGGCCACGCCCTTGATGTGCCGGACCACGCTGTCCTGCGGCAGATGGACGCCTGCGTTGTGGATGGTGTCCCCCGTGAGCAGGCGGTCTCCCGGCTGGAGGCCGATCTTCTCGGAGGGACCGCCGGGGATGACCTCGATCACGACCGCCGTATCGTTGGGAACGTTGAACTGGATGCCGATGCCGTCGAAGTTGCCGGTCAGGTCGGCTTCCGTCTCTTCCAGGATCTGCGGGGGCATGTAGGAGGAATGCGGGTCCAGGGCGTGGAGGGCCGCCGCCGCAACGGCGTCGGTAACCTTGCCGTAGTCCACGGAGTCCACGTAGTTTTCGTCAATGCTCTGCAGGATCAGTTCGACTTTGCGCCAGTCGGCGTTGCCGACCCGCATCTCCCGCCGATGGGAGCCGGTCACCTGGATCAGCCACATCAGCAGGATGCCGATGAGGATGCCCAGCAGTGCGACCAGGATGGAGGATTTCTTCATGCTCAATCAATCTTTTCGACTTCGATCCCGGCCCGGCGGAGCAGGTCGATCCCGTCCGTCAGCCGGTACTCGTCCCGATAGACAACCCGCCGGATGCCGGCCTGGATAATCAGCTTGGAACACTCCATGCAAGGGGAAGCGGTCACGTACAGGGTGGCCCCTTCGGAGCTGTTGCCGGATTTGGCCACCTTGGAGATGGCATTGGCTTCAGCGTGCAGGACATAGGGCTTGGTGACCCCGTTCTCGTCCTCGCAGATGTTCTCGAATCCGGAGGGGGTTCCATTGTAGCCGTCCGAAATGATCATCCGGTCCTTGACGATCAAGGCTCCGACCTGGCGGCGTTTGCAGTAGGAATTGGTCGCCCAGATGGCGGCCATCTTCATGTATTTGTCGTCGAATTTGCTCATCTTTGATATAGGTAGCGTTTGATGCTGCGTTTGGGGGTGCGCTCGAAATCTTCCGGCATGAACTCGATCTTGCGGATCTGGGCGTAAGAGGGCAGGAGCTTGTTGATCTCGGGCAGGTTGCCGTTGATCCTCGCTTCGAGGTCCTCGCGCGTGAGTCCGTCGAGTTCGCCCTGGTGGTAGTCGGGATAGACCAGCGCCGTCAGTCCGCCGTTGTCCTCCACCACGAGCGACTCCACGATGTAGGTGACGTTGTTGATGACGGCTTCCAGCTCTTCCGGGTAGATGTTCTGGCCGCTGGGCCCGAGGATCATGCACTTGGAGCGGCCGCGCAGGTAGAGGTATCCGTCATAGTCGATCACGCCGATGTCTCCGGTCTTGAACCAGTTGTCGTTGGTGAAGCTGGCCTTGGTGGCCTGGCGGTTCTTGTAGTAGCCCAGGAAAACATTGTCTCCCCGGACCTGGATCTCCCCGGGTTCCTTGTAGGGATTCTTGGAGTCGATGCGGACTTCGCACCCGGTGATCGGTATGCCGCAGGAGCCCTTGCGGGTTTTCCACCATTTGGCATAGGTGATCAGCGGAGCGCACTCCGTCATGCCATAGCCGACCGTGAAGGGGAAATGGATCTGACGCATGAATTTTTCCACTTCCGGGTTGAACGCGGCACCGCCCATGATGACTTCTTCGAAGCGTCCGCCGAATGCGTTGATGAGGTTGTCGCGGATCTTTTTGCGGATGACCTGGTCCACGATCGGGATGCGAAGCAAGGATTTGTGGCGGTCCACCACCGGCTTGATCTGGGATTTGTAGACCTTCTCGATGATAAGCGGGACGGCGATGATGATGTCCGGATGGATCTCGGCGAAAGCCTTCATGATGACTTTCGGACTCGGAGTCCGCGTCAGGAAGTGGACGTGGGCGCCGATGGTCATCTCGAAGAGGAATTCGAACATCATCCCGTACATGTGGGCTGACGGGAGCATCGCCACGACCTCGGATTCGCAGTTCATCTGCGGCTCGGCGGTTTCGCCGGCAAAGCGGATATTGCACCAGAGGGCCCTGTAGGGGATCATCACGCCCTTGGAGAATCCGGAGGTGCCGGAGGTGTAGTTGATCAGGGCGAGTTCGTCCGGCTGGTCCTCGTAGTAGTCGAGGTGCTCGGGCTTGAATCCGTCGGGATAGAGCTGTTTGAAACTCTTGGTAAGGTTTTCACGCACGGACACCAGGTCCTGGTTCTTGGCGTAGATGTAGTTGAGGGTATTCATCTGCACGATGACTTCCAGACCGGGCATTTCGGCCTCGGAAAGGCCCTGCCAGATGATCTCGTCCACGAAGAAGACCTTGGCGTCGGAGTGGTTGACCAGATAATGGATGTTCTCCGGCTTGAACTCGTGCAGGATGGGTACGGGAACGGCGCCATAGGTGGTGGCCGCCATGAAGCAGACTCCCCAGTGGGCCTGGTTGCGGGAACACAGGGCGACCTTGTCGCCTTTCTGCAGGCCGCATTGCTCGAAAGCGATGTGCAGGAGTTCGATGCGCTCGGCGACATCCTGGTATTTGAGGGTCGTGCCCTGGTAGTTCGAGAGCGCCTCCCGTTCCCAGTTCTCCTTGAAGCTTTTCTCGAGGAGTTTGTTTACTGATTGGAATTCCATGTCAATTTGATGCCTTTTTTGTCCCAGGCGAGGGTCTTGTCATTGTTCCGGAATACGAAGCGGCAGCCTTTGCCCGGCCACTTCGACGCGGGCTCTTCTGAACGCGGGGCCTCCACGAAGGCGCGGACAGCCGCCTCGCTGCCATAGATATGCCATCCGCCGAACGAGGCGGTGGCGGAATCATCCGCCAGGGCGAAAGCGCTCCCGTAGAGCGCGGGAATGAATCCCTGCCAGGGGTTCTCTCCCGGTTCCCGGTCCTGCACGGCCCTGGCCGGGCGGACCATCGAGACGGCGCCGCCGTTAAAATGGACGAGCGCCACTTCCCGGATATCCAGTTCCTTCTCCCAGAGGAGCGGGTCCTTCCCGCTGGCCTTTTTGAGATCGTCCAGCCGTTGCCGGTAGCGGGTCAGCTGGGTGGAAGCGTCCTGGTAGCGTTCGAAGACCGCCCGGGCCTCCGGTTGGGTGACGGAGAGCGCCATGGCCAGCCGGACCGTGTCCGGCAGGACCGTTCCGAACTTGACGTCGGCGGGGGGAAGCGCCTCCATCAGGTTGTTGAAATAGCTGTCGGAGATCCCGCTGACCGGCGTGACGGTAAATCCGTCTGCGTCCGGAGTCAGCACGGTCCAGTCCGCGAATGTCTGCAGGAAGCCGGTGAGGTCGCGGCGTGTGAAGAAGGAGGCCATCCAGCCTTTCGGGGCCAGCCTCGCGGCGCCGCTGTTGCGGAAGATGATGAACTGGTCCGACGCGGCTGCCGCCAGTGCCTGGCGGAAGAGCGGTGCGTCCAGGATGGAAGTATATTCGGTCAGATGCCGCCGGACGGCGGTCAATTGGGCGTTGGAGGGGGTGATGATGACGATGCCGCGTCGTTTCGCTTCCAGGTCCGGACGGATGTACTCGGCTTTCAGCCGCAAGGCGGCCGCCTGCCCGAGCAGGCCGTTGACCGCCGAGGCGGAATCGACGGCTTCCGTGCGTCCGGCATCCAGGGCCAGCACGGGCACCAGGGAACCGTTGTAGCAGAGCGAAAGCGCCATCGGGGTGTTTTTGAAAGCGGAGAGGTCCAGCTGGTGCAGGACGCTGGTGGAGTCGTATAACGCGAGACCTTCGGCACAGCGGTCATAGCAGAGGACGGCCAGGGCGTCCGAAGGGACGGCGGCGATCAGCTCCGGAATCCGGCGCTCCTGCAGGACCGTTTCCGTCTTTCCGCCGTTCCCGCCGCAGGCGGACAGCAGACAGAGGAAAGCCAGAAGGGAAAAATAAGCTTTTTTGCGCATAACTTACAAATATACTAATTATTTGGATTATGATTTTCCGCGGAAATCAGTAACTTTGCACGTTTTTATGATCCGGGGTGTTCTCCGGGAGTGAGTAGTGTTACAGAATATGCAAGAAATCAGAAATATAGCTATTATCGCCCACGTCGACCACGGCAAGACGACGCTTGTAGACCGTATGATCTACCAGGCCAACCTGGTCCGTCAGCCGGAGAATCTGGGCCAATTGATCCTCGACAACAATGACCTGGAGCGCGAGCGCGGCATCACCATCCTCGCCAAGAACGTTTCCGTGATCTACAAGGGGGTCAAGATCAACATTATCGACACCCCGGGCCACAGCGATTTCGGCGGCGAGGTGGAGCGTGTCCTCAATATGGCGGACGGCGTGCTGCTGCTCGTCGATGCCTTCGAGGGCTGCATGCCCCAGACCCGCTTCGTCCTCCAGAAAGCCATCCAGATGGGCAAGAAGCCGATCGTGGTCATCAACAAGGTGGACAAGCCCAACTGCCGTCCCGACGAAGTCCAGGAAGAGGTTTTCGACCTGATGTTCAATCTCAACGCGACCGAAGACCAGCTGGATTTCGTGACGGTTTACGGCTCCGCCAAGCAGGGTTGGATGTCTCTTGACTGGAAAAAGCCGACCTCCGACATCACCCCGCTCCTGGATACGATCCTCGAGGTCATTCCGGCTCCGCCGGTCGTCGAGGGCACGCCGCAGCTGCTGATCTCCTCGCTGGAGTATTCTCCTTACGTGGGCCGGATCGCCGTGGGCCGTATCACCCGCGGATCTCTTCAGGCCGGACAGCAGATCAGCCTCTGCAAGCGCTATGATATCGTCCAGAAGCAGAAAATCAAGCAGCTGATGGTCTTCGAGGGCCTCGGCAAAGCCAATACCGAAGAAGTCCAGTGCGGCGACATCTGCGCCGTGGTGGGCATCGACGGTTTCGAGATCGGAGATACGATCGCGGACTTCGAGAATCCGGAAGCGCTGGAGCCCATCGCCATCGATGAGCCGACGATGAGTATGCTCTTCACCATCAACAATTCCCCGTTCTTCGGCAAGGACGGCAAATTCGTCACCTCCCGCCACCTCAAGGAGCGGCTGGACAAGGAACTGGAAAAGAACCTCGCACTGCGTGTCAAGCCGGGCCTGACCGCGGATTCGTTCGTCGTCTATGGGCGCGGTGTGCTGCACCTGTCGGTGCTGATCGAGACCATGCGCCGTGAAGGCTTCGAACTGCAGGTCGGCCAGCCCAAGGTCTTGGACAAGACCATCGGCGGACAGCGCTGCGAGCCGGTCGAGGACCTCTCCATCGAAGTGCCGGAGGAGTTCGTCGGCGCCGCCATCGAGATTTCCACGCGCCGCAAGGGCGCGCTGGTGCGGATGGAACCGCGCGGCGACCGGACCCTGCTGGAGTTCGAGATCCCGACGCGCGGCCTGATCGGCCTGCGCTCCAACCTGCTGACCGCCAGCCAGGGCGAGGCCATCGTGGCGCACCGTTTCAAGGAGTATCAGCCCTACAAGGGGGAGAGCGAGCACCGCAACAACGGTTCCCTCGTCTCCATCGAGACCGGCCAGGCCATCGCTTACTCGATGAACAAACTGCTGGACCGCGGCCGTTTCTTCGTGGAGCCGGGCGAGGACATCTACGCCGGACAGGTGGTCGGCGAGCACACCCGCGAGCGTGATCTCAATATCAACATCTGCAAGACCAAGAAACTCACCAACGTCCGTGCAGCCGGTTCCGACGAGAAGATCGTCCTCCCTCCGGCCATCAAGTTCTCCCTCGAGGAGGCGTTGGAGTATATCCAGGATGATGAACTCGTAGAGGTCACCCCGCACTTCATGCGTATCCGCAAAATCCTGCTCGACCCGCTTGCGCGCAAAAGAAACAGTGATAACGAGGACTGAATTTAGTTGCTAATCGCAAAAAAATTACTAACTTTGCAACCCTTTGTAGTTAAACTGACAAGTTTGGCGCCCGGCAAAAGCCACTTTTCGTGGCATGCGGGCCCGGAGTTCTTTGAGATATTCGGGAATCAAGAAATCCTCGATGCCGATCTGGAAGTGACGGCTGACGTGCTCAACCACGGGCTGACCGTGGATGCCGCCTGTACGATGGCGGGCCGTGTGACCGTCGCTTGCGACAGATGTCTCGAGGACCTGGTGATTCCGGTGCAGACCTCCTTCGAGGAGAGTTATACGCCGGAGTCCGATGAACTGGACCTGAGGCAGGATGTTTACGACTATGTCTGCATCTCGCTTCCGATGCAGCGGGTGCACCCCGAAGGAGAATGCAATCAGGAAACTACAAAGTATTTGAGCAAATAAATATTTAAAATATAAAACAATGGCACATCCGAAACACAAACTTTCCAAGCAGCGTCGTGACAAGCGCCGTACGCATGATTTCGCGCCGGTCCCGACCCTTGCCACTTGCCCGAACTGCGGTGCGACCGTGATCTATCACCGTGTCTGCCCTGAGTGCGGTTACTACAGAGGCCGTCAGATCGTTGTCAAAAACGCTGAGTAATCTGTAAAAAGGCCGCTTCGATGCGGCTTTTTTGTTCCCCCGACGGCTCTGTAGTTCAACGGATAGAATAGTGGTTTCCTAAACCATAGATAGCAGTTCGATTCTGCTCGGAGCTACGAAAAATCCCCGTCCTGCATGTTCAGGACGGGGATTTTTCGATGGACTCAGCGAACCGTCAGCCAATTGATCAGGTGGGTCATGTTCTGCATGTAGGTCCAGGTGGAGATGCATTCCTGCGGAAGCGGAGCATCCGAGAATCCCGGATTCTCATGCGAGACCCCCGGGAGCTTGCCCGGCCAGTAATCTTTGTCCGCGAGGGAATTCACCAGGGCCTCGATGAGCGCACGTTCTTCCTGCACGCCGCTGCCGCGCGAATAATAGAGCGGATAGCGGCGCTGCTTCGCACGGTCTCCGAGGAAGGGAGAGTCGGCGGTGGCTTCTTCGACACTCATTTTCAACAGCGCTTCATACTGCTCCCTGAGCGGCCCGATGTTGATGCTGCGCGTGGAACGGTAATGGGTGA
>JAILAO010000011.1 GCA_024681565.1 Bacteroidales bacterium | reverse complement strand
TCATTCGCACCGCCGCTCAGCCCTTTGTTGACGGCGTGTCCGGTCTTGATGTTCCAGTAGGTCAGACCGGCGGCCCAACCCCAGTTGCTGTCGCCGAAGGTCCCCTGGAAGCAGGTCTGGATGCGGAAGATGTCACGCCGCATCAGATACAAGCCCTGTCCGTCGACGATCTTGTCCATGGCGGGAATATACAGGGAATTGGCACCGTTGAAGCCGTAGAAATTGGTGGTCTTGTTGCCGAACCAGGAGACGGCGGCGGAAACGCGCAGACCCGGGATCAGATATTTGCTGTCGAAGAAAGAGTGGAGGATCGTGTTGCCCTTGGAATACCGGGACACTTCGACATTCGCTTTCCATACGTAGTCCGGATAGGTCGAACCGTCTCCGTACCAGTAAATATCGGACAGTACGCCATAGTGCCAGCCAAGGTCGGAAGAATACCCGACAGCGGGAAGCGGACCGAAGTTGAGTCCGGTCTTGGTGATCTCTTCTTGTGCACGGGCGGAACAGAGGGCTGCAAAAAGCAGCACAAAGGTTAGGAGTTTTTTCATTGTTAATTAATAACTGTGGTTATATTTCGCAACAAAGATAGATAAAAAAAGCAAAAATGCCGTATCTTTGTTAAGCATTGAAACTATAACCTGATAATATGAGCAAGTACATTTTGGCGCTGGACCAGGGAACGAGTTCTTCCCGGGCCATCGTTTTCGACCGCGAAGGCAATATCCGGTCCACTTCCCAGAAAGAATTTACGCAGCATTTCCCCAGACCGGGTTGGGTGGAGCACGACCCGATGGAGATCTGGTCGTCCGAGGCAGCCGTGATCGCCGAGGCCATCTCCAAGATCGGCATCGGCGGCAAGGACATCGCCGCCATCGGCATTACCAACCAGCGGGAAACTACGATCGTCTGGGATGCGGAGACCGGCCAGCCCGTGCACAATGCCATTGTCTGGCAGGACCGCCGCACCTCCGAATTCTGCGATTCGCTCAAGGCGCAGGGGCTCGTGGACATGATCCGCGAGAAGACGGGCCTGATCATCGATGCCTATTTCTCCGGCACCAAGATCAAATGGATCCTGGACAACGTGCCCGGTGCGCGGCAGCGGGCCGAGGCCGGCAAGCTCCGTTTCGGCACGGTGGACAGCTGGCTGGTCTGGAACCTGACCAAGGGGGAGGTCCATATTACGGACGTATCCAACGCCTCCCGGACGATGCTTTTCAATATCAATACCCTGCAGTGGGATCCCGAATTGCTGGATTTGCTGGGGATTCCGGCATCGATGATGCCGCAGGTGCGCTCCTCCTCGGAGGTATACGGTCACACCAAGACGACGATCTTTGCGCATGAGGTGCCCATCGCCGGTATCGCCGGCGACCAGCAGGCCGCCCTGTTCGGGCAGATGTGTACGACGCCCGGATCGGTCAAGAATACCTATGGTACCGGCTGCTTCCTGCTGATGAATACGGGGGAGAAACCGATCCTGTCCCGCAACAACCTGCTGACGACCGTGGCCTGGAAGATCGGCGACACGGTCAATTATGCCCTGGAAGGCTCCATCTTCGTCGGCGGCAGTGTCGTACAGTGGCTGCGTGACGGGCTGGGCATCATCAAGTCTTCTTCGGAGGTCGAGGCGCTGGCGGCTTCCGTCCCGGATAACGGCGGTGTGTATTTTGTCCCGGCCCTGACGGGCATGGGCGCACCGTATTGGGACCAGTATGCCCACGGCGTGATCTGCGGCCTGACCCGCGGCGCCACGGCCGGTCATATCGCCCGGGCTGCCTTGGAAGGCATCGCCTTCCAGACGATGGATATCGTGGGCGCCATGGAAAAGGATGCCGGCGTGCGCCTGTCCGAGCTGAAGGTGGATGGCGGCGCCAGCCGCAACAACCTCATGATGCAGTTCCAGGCCGATGTGCTCGGCGCTTCCGTCATCCGTCCCGAAGTCACGGAAACCACCGCAATGGGCGCCTGCTACCTGGCCGGCCTGGCCGTCGGCTACTGGAGTTCGGTCGATGAGGTGAAGCGCCAATGGAAGGCCGAACATACCTTCAACCCTTCCGGCGCGGATGTCTCTGCACTGAAGGACGGATGGGCGGACGCCATCTCCCGCACCGTCACCCGATAAAACCTAATCTTTTATGGAACAATACCTTTTTGAATTCATCGGCACGCTCGTACTCGTGCTGCTCGGCGACGGTGTGTGCGCCGCCTGTTCTCTGAAATACTCCAAAGCGAAAGGCGCCGGTTGGGTGGTCATCGCCCTGGGCTGGGGCTTCGCCGTGATGATGGGTGTGCTGGTGGCAGGCCCTGTGTCCGGCGCGCATCTCAATCCGGCCGTTTCCCTCGGCCTGGCGGTTGCCGGTACCTTCCCGTGGGCATCGGTTCCCGGCTATATCGCCGCCCAGATGCTGGGCGGTTTCGTGGGGGCTGTCCTCGTATGGCTTTTCTACAAAGACCATTATGATGCGACGGCAGATGAACCTGACACCATCCTGGGTACCTTCTGCACGATGCCTGCCATCTATCATCCCTGGCGCAATGTGCTGTGTGAAGTGATCGCCACCTGCGTGCTGGTTTTCGTCATCCTCGCCATCGGCACGAACGGCAATGCCTTCTCTATGGGGGGCGTCGCCGCCAGTACGGGCGCAATCGGATCCCTTCCCGTCACCTGCCTGATCATGTCGCTCGGTATGTCGCTGGGCGGTACGACGGGGTACGCGCTGAATCCGGCGCGTGACCTCAGTCCCCGTTGTGCACATGCCGTGCTGCCGATCGCCGGCAAGCGGGACAGCGGCTGGAACTACAGCTGGGTGCCGGTAGCCGGTCCGATGGCCGGCGCCGTGCTGGCAGGTCTGTTGTATCTGCTGGTGTTCTGAGCTATCTGCGTTCCTGCTTGAGCGTCAGTCCCATAAAGAAGATGGCGAGCAGGCAGGCAGCCAGCAGCAAGAGGAAGGTCCAACTCCAGCCTGCATGCTGGGCCACGATGCCGATGACGGTATTGGCCAGCAGGAAGGTGCCGAGGAAATAACCGAAAAAGCCGGTAAGGCCCGCAGCCGTACCGGCTGCATTTTTGGGTGCCAGGTCCAACGCCTGCACACCGATGAGCATCACCGGTCCGTAGATGAAGAATCCGATGCCGATCAGGCAGATGATCACGACGGTCAGGTTGTCGATGTTGATCCAGTACAGGACGATGAAAACCAGCACCAGGGCCATGAACAGCATCGTGGGAAGGGCGCGGCGTCCGTGGAAAAGCTTGTCGGACAGCCAGCCGCAGAGGAGCGTGCCCGGGATGGCGGCGAACTCATAGGCGAAGTAAGCCCAGCCGGCACTCTTGAGGTCGATGCCCTTTTCGGTCAGGATGGTCGGCGCCCAGTCCAGGCAGCCGTAGCGGACCATATAGACGAAGGCGTTGGCCAGGGCGATGTACCAGAGGTATTTGTTGTTGAGCACGTGCGAGAACAGGATCTCCCGGGTGGAGAGAGTCTGCTCGTGTTTCTCGGAATAGTTCTTGGGGAAGTCGTTGCGCCAGGTCTCGACAGAGGGGAGTCCGCAGGACTGCGGCGTATCCCGGAGCAGCACATAGGCCAGCAGGGCGATGAACAGGGCCACGGCGGCGGGGAAGGCGAAGGTGCCGATGAGGAAATAAAGCTCCGTGTGGCTTCCGTAGAACCAGCTCCCGAACCAGGCGGCTCCATAGGTGGCCATAGGACCGACCAGCGCGCCGCCGACGTTATGGGCGCAGTTCCAGATGCTCATCATCGTGCCGCGTTCGTTGGGGGAGAACCAGTGGGTCATCACGCGTCCGCAGGGCGGCCAGCCCATGCCGTTGAACCAGCCGACCAGGCAGTTCAGGATCCCCATCACCAGGATGGCAAGTGTCTTGTTCTCCACCCCGATCCATTGGATGGGAACGATCATGAAACACATCGAGATTGCGGTCAGGACCAGACCCAGGGGCAGGAAAACCCGTGCATTGGAACGGTCGCTGACACTGCCCATCAGGAACTTGGAAATCGCGTAGGCTGCGGCATTGAGACCCAGCACAAAGCCCAGTTCCGTCTTCTCGAAACCCAGCGGGGCCATCGCCGGGATGGCCATGGAAAGGTTCTTGCGGACCAGATAGAATCCGGCATAGCCGATGAAGGCGCCGATAAAGACCTGCAGGCGCAGGCGTTTGTATCTGGCATCGGCCTCCGGGCCGGTCTGCGCCGGTTTGTAAGCCGGTTGCTGAAGGAATTTAAGCATATTATCGGACGGTTGCGATCAGACGGTCAGGGTAATTGGAGATGATGGCTTCTACGCCGCAGTCGACCAGACGCCGCATCTCGACGGGGTCGTCCACGGTCCAGGGGACCACGCCGATGCCCTTGGCATGGCAGTATGCCACATTCTCCGGTGTCACTACGCTGTAATGCGGACTCCACCATTGCGGGGTGAAAGTCAGGTTGGCGAGGATTTCTTCGATATCCGCTTCGTCCTCGTCCGTGAGGTAGGAGAGGATCAGATCCGGCCACTTCTCATGCATGTACTCCAGCGCACGGACATCGAAGCTTTGGACGATGAGACGGTCGCCGAGCCCTTTGGAGAGCAACAAAGGGACACAGGTGTCGCAGAAGGTTTTGTAGTCGGGCCACAGGGTCCCTTCGCCCTCACCGGGCCAGGACTTGATCTCGATATTGTACCGGACCGGCTTTTTGGCATAGCTTTCCGCGAAGTCGATCAGTTCGCCGGCCAGCGGCTTGGTCTCGGCGATTCTGGCCTTCTCCGGCCATACGAGGCTGGGCCGCAGCCCCACGTCATAACGGGCGATGCTGTCATAAGGCATCGTATAGAGATATTCCTTGGGATCTTCCGGCTGGATCCACGTACCGTCCGGGCGGGTGGCGTAGCGCGGATGGAAGTAGTTGTCGTGGGACACCACGACCTGGCCGTCCTGTGAAAGCTGCAGGTCGAATTCGAGGGTGTTGACATCCATGTCCAGGGCGTTTTTCATTGCGGAACGGGTGTTCTCCGGCATCAGCCCGGCGCCGCCCCGGTGAGCCTGGACGTCGATGAAAGGTTTTTGCTGACAAGCACTTATGGATGCCAGCAGAAGAATCGCTTGAAGTAATCTCTTGGTCATGTCTATTCTTTTTTCTGTTTATTCAAGGGCCTCTGCCAGGATGGAGACGGGATGCCGGACAGGGTAGTCCGTGGACATCTCGATCTGCCATTTGCAGGTTTCGCAGTCACAGGCCACGACTTCGGGGTTGATGCTCCGGATCTGCTCGAAGAGGGGTTCTCCGATGGCCTGCGAGGCGGCGTAATTTTCTTTTTTGAAGCCATAGGTGCCGGCAATCCCGCAGCAGGCTGAGTCCAGCAGGGTGAACTCCACGCCGGGAATCATCCGGAGCAGCCTTTCCGAGAAGACGCCCCAGCCCAGGCGTTCCAGGTGGCAGGGGGTGTGGTAGGCCACCTTAAGATGGAAATCCTTGCGGAAGTGCAGTTCGGCACCCTGTTCCAGGCGTTCGTAGATGTAGCGTGTGGCGAGCAGGACGGAATCCCGGACGGCCGCATTGTCGATATTCAGCAGGTTGGGGTATTCGTCGCGCAGGGTGAGCGTGCAGGTGGAGGAGGTCGTCACGACCTTGAGCCCCTTGTCTTCCACAGCTTTCCGCAGGACCGCCACGTTGTGCGCGGCGTGCCTGGCGGCCTGGTCGGACATACCGTTGGTGATGTAGGCGATGCCGCAGCATTTCTCTTTGTCCAGCAGCTGTACGCCGACCCCCAGGGCGTTGAGCACCTTGACGAGGTCCTTGCCCAGCTGGGGGTAGTTGTAGTTGACATAGCAGCCGTGGAAGTAGGCCACCTGTTCGTCGAAGGCTGCCTGTTCTTTCTCCCGGCGCCGGAGCCATGCCTCAAAACTGCGTCCGCTGTATTTGGGGAAGACCCGTCGGTGGTCGATCTGCAGGGTGGCGTCCAGCACGGAACGCGTGACGCCGAGACCGGTGACCCCGTTGACAATCGGGGCGAAGGGACGCGCGAGCGAACCCATCAGGTCGGTGGAGGCCAGGATGCGGTCACGCAGCTTGGGTGCGTCGTGGCTGTATTGGATCCGGGCCGCCTGGATCAGGTCGGCCACCTGTACGCCGGACGGACAGGCGACTTCACAGCGCTTGCAGTTCATGCAGTATTTGAGCGCATAGTTGAAGAAATACGGGTTCTTGAGGCGGAGGCGCTCTCCGTCAGGACCGGCCTGTTTGGGACCCGGGTAGGCCGGGTTGACCTGGAGCACGGGGCAATACACCGTGCATACGGTGCATTTCATGCATTCTTCGAAGTTGTGCCGGCTGACGGTATATTCTTGTATTTTCATTCGGATTCGGTTTTGGCGTTGAGGATCCTGTCCACGGCAGCAAAGGCGCTCCGGACGGCCAGTCCGGCGCCGGTGCCGAATTCCGGACGCGTACCGCCCAGGATGGATCCGATGGCATAAAGGTTCTGGAAGGGGAGACCCTCCGCCCGTGGACGGAGCGCTTCGTCCGTCTCTACGCCGTACAGCATGTAAGGCTGATCGGCCATGAAGTCCGGATCGTACCAGGCGCTTCTCTCGTCCGCCTGCCGGACATCCAGCCCGAAGATCGGCTCATACACCCGGAAAGGATTGGATTTCAGCCCTTTGGAGAAATAACTGCCGGAAGCGAGCAGGAAATGCTCCGCTTCCAGGTAGTGGTTGCCCAGGTTGCGTGTGACGACGCTGTGGACCGTCCCTTCATGAACGTGCGCCTGCAGGACCTCGTCACCGGACAGATAGGTTCCGCCCAGGGCCTCATAACGGCGCTTGAGCAGTTGCTGCGTGCGGATGCCGGGCACGGAAGGAGGGAGGGTTCCCACGAACACTACGTGCGCGGGCAGGCTCTCGCGGATCCGGTCGGGCACCGCCGTGTCCTGCAGACCGAAGACCTGCGGCAGGATCACGGTATCCTCATCTTTGAGTACGAGGCGGATCTCGCGGACCGCTTTCTCCCAGACACGATCCATTGTCCTGGCGATCTGTACGGAGCGCATCTCGCTCGGACTCTGCATCAGCGGTTCCATTTCGGGAAGGTCCAGCAGATGGATGCGGCACTGCGTACCCTGCTGCTCCAATCCTTCGGCGAGGAAGGCGGAGAAAAAGTCCTGGTATCCTTCGATGCTGACGATCAGCGCCTTGCGTGAAAAATGCGGATCCGGGAAGATCTCCACATCCTCCAGGGCGAGCGCGGCGGGTTTGAAACTGCCCATCGGCATCAGCCGGACGCCTTTCCGGTAGTGGAGCCGGATGCCGGCCTCCTCAAATAGGGCGGCCATCCGGTCCGGGGCCTCCTCGAGGGATTCGAAGGTGCCGGAGAAGAAATGGAGGGCATTCTGTCCGGTGCTGACGATTGCGCAGCTTTTTCCGGCCTGTTGCAGGCTGATGCCTGCCGTCAGGCCGGCCAGGCCTCCTCCGATGATGACGGTATCGAATCTCATAGTCCCAGTACGTGTTTATAGATCCATTGTGTGTATTCCGCTTCGCGGAGCGTGTCGTCCCAGCCGATGGGGAAGTTGCCTTTCCATCGTTCCTGCAGGAAGTCGCGCAGGTCCGCGCGTTCGCGTTCGATACAGCCGTGCGAGCGGGCCAGCAGCCCGGCTGCGCGGCAGGCGCAGAATTCGCCCTGGCAGGTGCCCATGCCGATGCGTGTGCGGCGGCGCAGGTCCGTGAGCGTGGAGACTTCCATCCGCTCGATGGCGTTGTTGACCTCGCCGACAGAGACTTCCTCACATTCGCAGACCAGCGCGGCGTCCTGCCGCCTGCCGTTCCGGATGCGCTCGGCGTTGGTACCCAGTCGGGCGGCCGCAGCTTTCTGCGCAGTCGAAGGGGCTTCCCAGATCTTGCGGGCCACCGCTTCGTAGGACCGTTCCTCGGAACCGGGCAGGGGGGTCGTGGCCGTCTCGCAGGCACGCGTCACGCCGAGCTTGCGGCAGACGGTGTCCGTGGCCATTTCAGCCATGAGCCGGTAGGTCATCAGTTTGCCTCCGGTGATGGTGACAAAACCTTTGAGTCCGTCGCGCTGCTCATGGTCCAGACAGACGATGCCGCGCGAGATGTTGCGTCCCGACGGGTCATCGTCCGCACTCACGAGCGGGCGGACGCCCGCATAGGCACGCAGGATACGGGTAGATGAAAGCGACGGGGCGAGCTTGGCTCCTTCCGTGATGAGCAGATCCACCTCCTCGGGTGTCACCGCAACGTCGTCGCACTCCTCGAAGGGGATGCGGGTGGAGGTCGTACCGATGATGCAGACGGTGTCTCCGGGCACGAGGATATCGGCGTTGGAGGGTTTGCGGCAGCGGTTGATGACCAGGTTGTTGACGCGGTGCGCGAAAATCAGGAGCGCCCCCTTGGCGGGGAACATCCCCACGTTGACTCCGGCCAGTCCGGCCATATGATGTCCCCAGATCCCGCAGGCGTTTACGATGACCGGCGCATGGAAATCGCGTTTCTCCCCGGTCTGCCGGTTGACGGTGTGCACGCCGGTGACGGCGTCCGCCGTGCGGATGAAGCCGGTGACTTCGGTGTGCAGGCGGACTTGTCCGCCGTGGAGTTTGGCATCCAGCATGTTGGCGGCGCTCAGGCGGAAGGGGTCCACGCTGCCGTCAGGCACGCGGACGGCGCCGATTAACTCCGGATTGACGGAGGGCTCGAGCCGACGGGCCAGGTCCGGGTCGATGACCTCCGCATCGATGCCGGACTGCCGGCAGGCGTCCACGAAAGTCTTCTGGTAAGCCAGGTCATCCTCCGGCAGGGTGATGAAAAGCCCGCTCGTCTCTTCGATGCAGTGCGAGGCGATCTGCTTCAGGATCAGGTTCTCACGGATGCATTCCGCGGCCGACTCTGCATCATTGACAGCATATCTAGCGCCGGAATGCAGCAGACCGTGGTTGCGGCCCGTGGCTCCCGTGGCGATGTCCGAACGCTCGATCAGCAAGGTCCGCAGGCCGCGCATCGCACAGTCGCGCTGTGTGCCGGCGCCCGTAATGCCACCTCCCAGAATGATGACGTCAAAGGAGTCTGTGGTGTTCATGGTTATCGTTTTATCTTTACTGCAAATTTACAAAACTTCGCTATCTTTGTAGCTAAATATAACCGCATAATTGGGTAAATAATGAAAACTATTCTGAAACTTTTTGTCATCCTCTTTTCTGTCTTGACATTAAACAGCTGCCTTGCCGGCAAGTTTATGTGTAAGTACGCGCTGACGCCCACCCCGCATGGCATCGAAGACATCGACCGCACGCGCCACAAGGCGGACTCGCTGCAGCCCGGCAGCACGGCCTGGTACGATCAGCTCCAGCAAGCCGGCGTCATCAAGGATACCACCATTCTCGGCTATCGGAACAATAAGGTCTATGCCATGTATGCTCCCGCCAAGGACCCGGCCAACGCCCGCGGCACGGCCGTGATCGTACACGGCTACGGGGACAACCATTTTGTCTTCATCTACCTGGCCCGCATGTACCGTGACGATCTCAACTACAATATCCTGATGCCGGACCTGCAATACCACGGATATTCCGAGGGCGACCACATCCAGATGGGATGGAACGACCGGCTGGATGTCGAGAAATGGATCGGTGTCGCCCATGATATCTTCCAGGACGATTTCATGGTGGTGCACGGCGTGTCCATGGGTGCTTCCTGCGTGATGATGCTCAGCGGCGACCCGCAGCCCGATTATGTCCGCTGCTACGTGGAAGACTGCGGTTATTCCACTGTGATGGGCCAGTTCCAGCATAATCTCAAACAGTCCTTCCCGATCATTCCGAAGGATGTGCTGAACAGCGCCAGCATCGTCTGCAAGAAACGCTATGGGTGGTCCTTCAAGGAAGCTTCCGCGATCGAGCAGCTGGCCAAATGTGACCGTCCGATGCTCTTCATCCACGGCAATGCGGACGATTTCGTCTCTTTCAGCAACCTGCAGCAGAACTACGATGCCAAGGTCAACGGTTACAAGGAAATGTGGGTGACGGAAGGCTCCGTCCATGCCAATTCCTTCGCCAGGTATCCGGAAGAATACAAAAAGCGCGTGGAGGAATTCCTCACGCGCGTAAAGGGTATGCTCTAAAAAGAACGATCCGAAAAATGACAGGGCGGCCGGGATTATTCCTGGCCGTCCTTTTTGCGTACCGGGTCGCAGGTAAGACCGATCCCGAGTTTGGAGAAGGTCTTGCGGTCCACTTCGCTCAGCATGACGGTGGAATGGATCTGGGCGCCTTCGAGCTTGGGCAGCTGGTCGATCGCCATCTTGCAGTTTTCGTCCATCAGGCTCATGATCGAGATGGCCACCAGCACCTCGTCCGTATGCAGGCGCGGGTTGTGGCCGTGCAGGTAGGTGACCTTGGTCTTCTGGATCGGGGCGATCATGGTCTGGGGAATGAGCTTGACATTGTGCGCGATGCCGGCCAGGTGCTTGAGGGCGTTCAGCAGCAGGGCGGCGCTGGGGCCGAGCAGGGGAGAGGACTCCGCGGTGAGGATGGTGCCGTCCTCCAGTTCGATCGCAGCGGCGGCGACGCATCCGGATTTCTCCATCCGCTCGTGGGCGGCGACGGTGGTCTTGCGGTACGCGGTCGTGATGCCGGCTTTCTTCATCAGCAGGGAGAGTTTGTTGACCTCGGCCTCCGTGGCTTTGCCGTCGGCGAAATTGCAGAGGGCGGTGTAGTAGCGGCGGACGATTTCCTGCAGGGAAGCCTCCCGGCAAACCTCATCGTCGCTGATGCAGTAGCCGACCATATTGACGCCCATGTCGGTCGGGGACTTGTACGGGGAACTCCCGTAGATGTCATCGAACAGGGCGTTCATGACCGGGAAGATCTCAACGTCGCGGTTGTAGTTGACCGCGGTCTTGCCGTAGGCGTCCAGGTGGAAAGGATCGATCATGTTGACATCGTCCAGGTCGGCCGTGGCGGCTTCGTAGGCGATGTTGACGGGATGCGACAGCGGAAGGTTCCAGATCGGGAAGGTCTCGAATTTGGCATAGCCGGCCTTGATACCCCGCTTGTTTTCCTGGTAGAGCTGGCTCAGGCAGACGGCCATCTTGCCGCTGCCCGGACCCGGAGCCGTCACGACGACGAGCGGCTTGGTCGTCTCCACGTAATCGTTCCGGCCGAATCCCTCTTCGGAGTCGATCAGTGCGATGTTGTTGGGATAACCCTCGATGGTATGGTGGTAATAGACCTTGATCCTCATCCGCTCCAGGCGTTTGCGGTAAGCCTCGGCGCTGCTCTGTCCGTTGAAATGGGTGATGACGATGCTGTTGACGCTCAGGCCCCGGGCCATGAATTCCTCCCGCAGGCGCAGGACGTCCATATCGTAGGTGATGCCCAGGTCGTTGCGGACCTTGTTCTTCTCGATGTCCACGGCGCTGATCACGATGATGATCTCGGCGTCGTCCTTCAGGTGCATGAGCATCTTGAGTTTGCTGTCCGGTTCGAATCCCGGGAGCACCCGGCTGGCGTGGAAATCATCGAACAGTTTTCCGCCGAATTCCATGTAGAGTTTGTCGCCGAACTGGGCGATGCGTTCCTTGATGTGCTCTGATTGGATTTTCAGATATTTTGCGTTGTCGTACCCGTATTTCATAAAGTAAAAGAGAATTGCTGTGAATACGGGTTACAAAATTACGGCTTTTTACCCGAATAGTGCAAATTTATTTTTCCTGCGGGGCAAAAAAATGTTCCCGGGCGTGCAGGAAGTGTCTCTCGAAACTCTCTGTGGCCTGACGGGATTCCTGAATGTCGGGCTGGTAGATGTCGAAGGCATGGTAGAGTCCTTCAAAGACATCGCAGTCGGCCTCGATGCCGGCCTTCTTCAGATTTTCAATATACGTCAGGGTTTCGCAATAAAAAGGCTCGCCGGTACACACGAAAGTATAGGCCGGCGGCAGGCCGCGGTAGTCCGTTTCGCGTGCGGCTGCGGCATAGGGTGGGACGTTGTCCGTACCATAGAGCCCGCCCAGGTATTGCTCCCATCCGAAATGATTGAGCTGCGTATTCCAGACTTTGTTGTGGTTGTCCCGGGAGGAGTCGGTATCCCGGTCGTCCAGCATCGGGTAGAGCGGCATCTGGTAGGCGATGCGGACTTCTCCGCGGTCCCGGGCCAGGATGCACAGCGCGGCGGTGAGACCGCCTCCGGCACTTTCTCCTCCTACGAAGATCTGATCGGAGCGGATACCGAGTTCGGCGGCGTGGGCGACCATCCATTTCAGGGCGTCGTAGCAGTCTTCGATGGCGGCGGGATAGGGGTTCTGAAAGGAAAGCCGGTAGCCGGGCGAGACAACCACGGCGCCGTATTTTTCCACCAGCGGTTTGGGCCGTCCGACCCACCGGGCCATGGATTTCATGCCGGAGATATAGCCTCCGCCGTGGATCCACAGGATACCAGTGCGGAGCGTGTCGGCACCGTCCCCGGGCCGGAGGATCAACAGTCCCATGCGTTTCCCGTCAGACCGTTCGATCTTTGTACGCCGGGAACGGATCCGGGCATTGGCGGGGGGCAGGGTGAGCAGGACGATGGCCAGCAGGGAGATGAATCGCTTCATGGGGGAGGTTTTGTGCAAATGTCGGAATTATTCCGGTATTATCGCATGATAAATCCAATAGATTTTGCTATCTTTCACTATGATTACGATTCTTTCGGACAACCGCACGGCTGAGCCGGGTGTTTTCCGGACCGAACACGGTCTGGCCGTACTGCTGCAGACATCCACCCGGCAGCTTCTGCTGGATACGGGGGCGTCCGGACTCTTTGTCCACAATGCCCGGCGTCTTGGGCTGGATCTCTCCGGAATCGATTATGTCTTTCTTTCGCATGGTCATGCCGACCATGCCGGGGGGCTTTCCGCTTTTCTCCAGGGCAACAGCCGTGCGCAGGTCATCGTATCTCCGGAAGCCGTTGAAGGACGCTTCTATTCCGACCGGGGCGGCCTGCATTGCATCAGCCCGGAATGGCCCGTCGGGCAGATGAAGGACCGCACGTTGTATGTCGGCGAATCACAGAGCATCACAGCGGGAATCCACGTCATCGCCCGCATTCCGCAGACGCACCCGTTGCCGGCCGGAGACCGCCATCTTCTGGCCGGACGGGACGGGGGATATGTGCCCGACGATTTTCGCCACGAACTGGCACTGTATGTTGATGGCCTTCTCTTCACGGGTTGCGCCCACAGCGGCCTGGAAAACATCCTGGATGCCTGTCCCTGGCCAGTCCATACCGTTCTGGGCGGGTTCCATCTGCTGGATGCCCGGGACGGGGAGTCTTATGAATCCGCGGAGGAGCTGGAGGCCTTGGGCGCCCGCTTGAAGGCTCGCTGCCCGGACACGATTTTCTACACCAGCCACTGCACGGGAGACATCGCTTTCCAGACGCTTCGCAATGCGCTGGGGGACAATCTGAGACATTTCTCCTGCGGGATGCTGATCGGGACTCCGTTGGATTGAGCGGGGGATGGTACTTTTTCAAAGCGATCCTGCGTGAAATGAGACTGCGACCTTTTTTGCTTCTGTTTGCTTTCTGCCTGATGCTCGCGTATGTAGTGTGGCATCTGTGGCGGATCACCCCTGGCGGATGGCTGCTGAAGCTTACCGTGGCGGGTTTGTTCATTGTGTGGATGTTGATGGCTTTCGCGGGGTTCAGATATACCGAAAACGTCCCGGTGAAAACCGCCTCGGTCCTGTACAATGCCGGACTGCCCTGGCTGATCGCGTTTCTGTACCTGCTGCTGGTTTTTATCGCAGCGGACCTGGCATCGCTTTGCCATCTTCTGCCGAAATCCTTCCTGAAGGGGAGTACCGCAGGGTTTTTCTCCGTGACCGGAATCGTGGCCGTCATCCTGCTGGCAGGGAATATCCATTACAAACATAAATACCGGGAGCAGATGACCGTCCAGACGGAGAAACCGCTGGAAAAACCCTTGAAAATCGTCCTGGCCAGCGACCTCCACCTCGGCTATCACAACCGCAGGCCGGAACTGGCCCGCTGGGTGGACATGATCAATGCGGAGCATCCGGACCTGGTCCTTTTCGGAGGGGACATCGTGGACAGGAGCCTGCGTCCGCTGACGGAAGGGGAGTATGCTGCTGAGTTCAGGCGGATCGAAGCGCCTGTTTATACCGTGCTTGGCAACCATGAATATTATAGCAACGAACGGGCCGCCGAACGTTTCTTCGAAGCGGCGGGAATCACGCTGCTTCGGGACAGGGCCGTGGATGTATCCGGCATCCGGGTCATCGGCCGGGATGACCGGAGCAACCGGCGCCGGAAACCCCTGTCCGCATGGGCCGGCAGCGGCGGCGTGTTTACGCTCCTTCTCGACCACCAGCCTTTCCATCTGGAGGAAGCGGAGCAGTCCGGTATCGACTTCCAGTTCAGCGGACACACCCACCGGGGGCAGGTCTGGCCGGTCTCCTGGGTCACGGATGCGATGTATGAGAAATCATGGGGAAAGCATTCCCGGGGAAACACGCAGTACTATGTAAGTTCCGGGCTCGGCATCTGGGGCCCGAAAATCCGTATCGGTACCCGATCCGAGTACCTTGTCCTGACGATTGAGAACTGACAGGTCTATTTCCTGCCATAGATGAGCCCGATGTCCGCCAGCATGCCCGGGATGGCCATCCAGCCGGGGACCGGAATACTTTTCTCCGTATTCTTGATGTAGTGGATTTCGGAAATACCTTCGTTCTTCAGATGTTCGACGGTTGCCTCGAAGTCGCCGTAGACGGACTGCTGCCCGAAGAGATCCTGCAGTGCAAAAACGCCGCCTTTTTTCAGAACCCGGAGGGTTTCTTTGATCAGGGCTTCCTTGTCCGGATTGTTGCGCACTTCGTGATAGACGAAGTTGCTCACGACGGCATCAAATGTCCCGTCCGGAAAGTCCAGGTGATTGGCATCTCCTTTTTGGAAGCTGCACCTGTCTGCAACCCCTTCCGCGCGGGCGTTCCGCTCGCACATTTTCTTGCTGTAGTCCCAGCTGGCTCCCCAGTAGTCAATGCCTGTGCATTGTGCCTCCGGCCATGTCTTGGCACAGCGGACGGTCAGTGCTCCGGCTCCGCATCCCACATCCAGGAGACGGCCCTTGCCGTTCCACCGGAGCTGTTTTTTGACAAATACATGCACCTTCTCCATAATCCCATGAGCGAAACTATGATGAAAGGCGAACATGTAGCCAAAAAAGCAAAGAAACCCAAGCGTAGCGAGGGCTCCGGCGACGGTCCAGATCCAGTGCCAGTGTAAGGAGAGAGAAAGAACAAGTAAAACGAGGGAAAGCACGACGCATGCCGCGATCATTACAAGCATTTTGACGGGAACCCAGTTTCCGTAATCCGGTTTTTCTATATTGGACATATTCTGAACTTTATTTTGTCGCCGTGACGGCCAGCCAGCGTTTGGACTCGTTCCGGTAAATCTGGATGTCTTTGAACCCGGCGGCGTTGAGATGGGCCAGCAGCTCGTCCGGCGTGTAGGTATGCATGCCGTCGATGAGTTTTTCCCATTTTTCATTGGCGCCGGTCAGACCGTCGTCTTCGTTGACGATCAGAAAACGGCCGCCCGGGGCGAGCACGCGCAGTACTTCGGCAAAGCTCTTTTCGATCTCCGGCCAGAAATAGACGGTCTCGAAAGCGGTGGCCAGGGCAAATGTGCCGTCGGAGAAGGGCAGCGAAGAGACACTGGCCTCCAGGACCTTGCAGCGGCCATTCCCGATAGCACGGGCATTGGTTTTCCGGGATTTTTCCACAGACACGGTGGAATAATCCACGCCCGTGGCCTTTGCCCGGCCGCTGCGTTCCATCAGGCGGGCGAGGTTGGCACCTCCGCCGCAGCCGATGTCCAGCAGTTCGCCTTCTTCCGGTACCTTGATGTAATCAAGGCCCCAATTGGCGAGGGCGGCGTGCGAGCCGGAGTTCATTCCGTTTACCATGATCTTTCCCAAAAACCCTTCCGGTTTCCGGGTGTTGCTGAAGAATTTGCTGAGAAGTCCCATCTTTGTGAATTAATCTAAGCAAAGATAGAGTATATAATATCGCAAATAAATCCTCATTTATTGCGATTTTATTTCCATTCATCACATCGCTCCCGTTGCTCCGGAGTCGGGCGTTTTTTCAAAAGAGGCAGAAAATGATTATCTTTGTATCAGTTGACAGTTTCAATAGTCTTGCCTATGCCTAATCCTGCACGAATCAGAACCAATTTTTCAAAAAGCATCATCATTCCCGGCTTATCCGTTCTCATTATCCTGTCGCTTCTCTGCGCTTTTTTCCCGGATGCCACACAAAATCTTCTCGGACGTATCCAACAAGGGATATATAAGGATTTAAGCTGGATCTACATTTTATTGGTTTCTTTTTTCGTGCTGTTCCAATTGGTTCTGGCGTTCAGCAAATACGGAAACATCCGTCTGGGCGCCGACAATTCCGAACCGCAATACGGCTTCTTTTCCTGGATCGCGATGCTTTTTGCCGCCGGGATGGGAATCGGTTTGATGTACTATGGCGTTGCAGAGCCGATGTCCCATTATGTGAGTCCTGCCATGCCTGACACGGACAATCCTGCCAAGGAGGCCCAGCTGGCTACATTCTTCCATTGGGGGATCCATGCCTGGAGCATCTTCGGGGTGATGGGGCTGATCCTGGCCTATTTCTCTTTCCGCTACAAACTCCCCCTGGCGGTACGCAGCGGCCTGTACCCCCTGTTGAAAGAAAAGATCAATGGACCGGTCGGCAATATCGTCGATGTGTTTACCCTGGTCAGCACTTTCTTCGGTATCGCCACCTCCCTGGGGCTGGGTGTCATGCAGCTGAATGCCGGTCTGGTCCACCTGGGCGTCCTGAAAGAATCCAGTTTCCTCTTCCAGAGTATCATTATCGTCGTCGTGATTTCCGCCGCCATCGCTTCCGCGGTGGCCGGACTGAACAAAGGAGTGAAACGACTGAGCGAAATCAATCTCGGACTGAGCATCTTCCTCATGCTTCTCATCCTGGTGCTGGGGCCCACCACCTTCCTGCTGAGTGCTTTCAGCGAGGGGATCGGGCATTACATGGGCCAGTTTATCGATTTGACTTTCAATACTTTTGCATTCGAGAGCGAAGGGCGCGAATGGTTTACCAACTGGACGGTGATGTACTGGGCCTGGTGGATCAGCTGGGCCCCTTTCGTCGGTCTTTTCATCGCCCGTATCTCCAAGGGCCGTACCATCCGCGAGTATATCCTGGCGGTCTTGCTGGTACCGTCGCTGTTCATTTTCCTCTGGATGACCGTATTCGGCAACGGTGCGATCTGGATGGATTCGCATCAGGCGGGCGGTGCGCTTTCGGCCATCGCGGACCAGGCGGATATCCTGCTGTTCCGCTTCTTTGAAGAATTCCCGCTGTCCAAGCCGCTCTGTGTGCTGGCCCTGATGATGATCGTGGTATTCTTCGTTACTTCCGCCGATTCCGGCATTCTGGTGATGAACAGCATCGCGTCCGGAAACAAACCCAATGCACCGCGTTGGCAGAACGCCTTCTGGGGCGTGTTGCTCGCCGTTATCTCCATGTCTTTGATCTATGCCGGCGGCATCCAGTCCTTGCAGACCATGACCCTGGTTTCGGCCCTCCCGTTCGGGTTGATCATGCTCCTGCTGTGCTTCTGCCTGATGAAAGCCCTTTCCACGGACGAGAAATACCGTACAGCCAAACTTCCGTACGGCAGCCGCAATTGGGACGGTGAGCATTGGCGTGAACGGCTTGGTCAGATTATCACGTTCCATCAGAGAACGGATATCCAGAATTTCTTCTCGGAGAAGGTCCGCCCGGCGTTCATGTCCTTGAAAGAAGAACTTTCCAGGAACGGCATCGACGCGGAGATCCACGACGGCAAGAAGGGGAAACTCTCCATCGAGCTGGAGATCCCGCACGACCAGATCTGGAACTTCCGCTATGGCGTGGCGGCTGAGAAGCGGGCCATTTCGGACTATCTGATCGATGATGACAATACGCCGGACGTGGATAACAATACCCAGTACGTGCCCATTACGTATTTCAGCGACGGAAGGGCGGGCAATGATATCCAGTATCTGGGCGAGGAAGAGATCATCGCGGACGTCCTGCGGGAGTACGACCGTTTCCTCAGCATCGTTGCTGACGAAGAAAAGGCGATGATGTTCCTGGATAAGAAGCGTACCGTCGAGTAGCGCTATTCCCGCGGTTCCTGCCAGGTCATCCTGATGTGGGGGATCCCGTCCAGGATAAAAGGCTCAGAGGATTGACGGAATCCGACCTGCTCATAGAAACCCTTGGCATACTGCTGAGCCTCGATGTCGATCGTCCTGGCCCTGAAGTGCTTCCGGGCTGCTTCGATGCCTTCCAGCATGATTTGCTTCCCATAGCCTTTCACTCTTTCCGTCGTGATGACCCTGCCGATGGAGACGGCGGCCATGTGGGTGCCTGCCGGGCAGACCCGGCAGAGGGCGACGACCCTGTCTCCCTCCGTAAGCCAGAGATGGAGGGAAGCCTGGTCGTCGCCGTCGAGGTCTTGATAGACGCAGTCCTGCTCCACGACGAATACCTCGCTGCGGATCCGCAGAAGTTCGTACAACTCCTCCGGTGTCAGTTCTTTGAAGGTCTTGCTGTGCAGTATGGCTGCCATTCTGTTTCTTGTTCTGTGCCTTCAAAGATATGAAAAATTATTCACAGCATTTTTCGATCCATTCGATCAAGTTGGAACTGCCGCTGCCTGTATCCTCGGCCTGCGTATGCCCCTGGCCCCAGACTGTCTCGAAATCGACGTCGGAGATGCCAACCGGCCGGAGGGTCAGGACGGATTGCAGCGGGCCAGGTAGAAACTGCGTACGTCGCTCCAGCGGTAGTAGGGAAAATGGTCCGTCTCGACCGGGAGCCGGGCTTCCGATCCGTTCAGCAGGCATTTGACCAGGACAGGAGCGCCTGCCTGGCGGCTGCGGTAGAAGATCAACTGGATGTTGGAGGCCTTGCAGGTCTGCCAGTTCTGATAGACATCCTTGACTTTGTACGGGTCTTCGGGATCCAGGTCTGCGCCGTTGAGGCCCATCAGGACCGTCAGCGGTCCGATGCAGCCGTCATGGCCGAAACGGAGGTCGGCGACACGGTCGCTGTTTCCGTCCAGGACGGCGTCCGTCTTGCGGATGATGTCCTCGAGGATGGGGATCATCATATACTGTTTGGAGAAGACCCAGGAATACGCCCCCAGGTTGGAGGCCTCCCAGCGGTCCACGATTTCCTGATCGGTAATGATGTTGCCCATCATCCCTTCGTGGCCGATATTGGGGAGGGAAGTGTAGAGGTTGATCAGGTCGCCGGCGATGCGCCGCTCGTCCGGCAGCCCCTCGGTGCTCGTGAAGACGCGCCGGATGATCTTGTCCTGCAGCGAGTCGTCGCCGGTGAACAGGGTCCGGTTCTTTTCATAACGGGGCGTCGCCTTCGGGAAATCCCTTTTGTGGGGATTCTCATCGTCATCAGGCACGACCCCGTCCAGGGTGAAGCGGGAAGATTGCTCCCGGATCTCGAGGGCGGGATTGCATTGCACCAGCTCCTGGCAGAAGGCGGACATGCTCAGCACGCAGCGGCCGGATAGCGAGGAGATGGCCAGGATATTCCCGCCTTTGCGGAAAACTTCGGGGAAACGCCTGTACATGGTCCGGGCGATGGCCTGGTGCTGGTCCCAGCCGCGCTGGGTGAGTTCGCTGATACCCGTCATCAGTTCGGCCTCCGCCGCCGTGAAACGTTCATAGAAACGCTCTCCCTCCGGCGTGAGCTGATGCTGCGCGTGCGCCCGGCGCATCAGGGTGTCCAGCTGCCGGTAGAGACTCGCATTCCAATAATAACGTGAGCCATGCCGGGCGTAATGGCTGATGTAGAAGGGCTTGTAGCCACGTGGCGCACGGGTCTGCGCTGTCTCTTCGAACAGGTAGGGATAATCGTTGCCGTAGGCCTTCATCGGATCGGCCTTCAGTTGCTCGAAGGCCGGAACCTGCTGTGCTCCGCACGTAATGACCGACAGTATGAGCAGCAGGACAGGGAGTGTTTTTCTCATATCAGCCTTTGAAGACGCGGATGGACTTGGCGACGTTGATCATGTGGTCGGCGATACGCTCGACGTTGGACGAGAGCGACAGGTACTGGGCTCCGACAACGGCCGTGCAGACGCCTTGTTCCAGGCGTTTGATGTGATTGTCTTCCATCATCTTGGTGTAATCGTCAGTCTGTTCCTCGATGGCGTTGGCCTGTGCCAGGGCACCGAAATCCCGGTCGCGATAGGCGATGATGGTCTGGTCATAAAGCTGGTGCAGGATGGCCTTCAGCTGACTGATTTCGTAGAGCGCGTCGTCGGAGAAATGCTGCTGGGATTCGTTCAGGGCTTCGGCGTACTCCACAATGTTCTCCGCATAGTCCCCGATACGCTCCAGGTCCCGGACGGAGCGATAGGTCGTGGACAGGTAGATGTAGTCGTCTTCGCTGAGTCCTTTCTTTTCGGACAGGCGGACGACATAGTCCACCAGTGACTGGTTCATGAAGTTCAGTTCGGATTCCGTATCGACGAAGGCGGATTGTTCGCTGAAATCCAGCCGGGTGATGATGTGCAGGGACCGGTCGACATTGCCGATGGCGAGTTCCGCCATCCGGAGGATTTCCCGGCGGACCTGTCCGACGGCGATGGCCGGTGTTCGCAACATGTTCTCATTGACAAAATGAAGCTGCAGTCCGGCGTCCTTCTTGTCCTCGGGTTTCTCCTTCAGGACACCGCAGACCAGATCGACCAGCGGCCGGGTCATCGGCAGCATCACGGCGACCGTGATCGTGTTGAAGAAGGTGTGGAACATGGCCAGCTGGGTCTGGGGTGCACCCGGGAACCATTTGGCAAAGAGGGATCCGTAGCTGACACCATCCGTGAAGAGCCCGATCAGCCAGCCGATGATCAAGAATAAGAATACACCGAAACAGTTGAATAACAGGTGGATAAGAGCTGTGCGCCGGGCGTTCAACCCGCTGGTGACGCCGGCCAGGATAGCGACGACGCAGGAACCGATATTGGAACCCATGGTCAGCAGGATGCCCTGGTCAAGTGTGATCAGCTGCGTGACGACCATCGCCAGCGCGATGGAGGTCATCACGGAAGAGCTCTGGATGATGGCCGTGAGCAAAGCGCCGATCAGGACCAGGAGCAGCGGATTCGTGATGCTGGCGAGAAAGGATTTGACAGCGTCCTGGGCGGCAAAGGCTTCCATCGATCCGCTCATCAGCGAGAGTCCGACGAAAAGCATACCGAAACCGGTGATGATCCCGCCGGCGGTCTTCCAGCTGTTGCTCTTGGAAAAGAGCGCCATGAAAGCTCCTACACCTGCAAAAGCGGAGAATATCAGCGTGGTGGAAATGCCGTTGCCGCCGAACATACCCAATGCGACGATCTGCGCGGTGATGGTCGTACCGATGTTGGCACCGTAGATGAGCGTGGCTGCCTGGTAGAGCGAAATGATTCCGGCATTGACAAAGCCGATGGTCATCACCGTTGTCGCGCCGGAACTTTGGATGAGCGCCGTACTGGCCGCACCGATGCCGACGCCCAGAAGGGGATTGGAAGAGGTCTTGCCGAAGAGTTTCTTGAGTTTGTCAGAACTGGCCGCCTCCAGGTTTGAGCTCATCATCTGGCAGGCGATCAAGAATATACCGATACCGGAGAGCAGGGCAAGCACCGCTTTCAAGATAGAAATATAATCCATGTGACAGTCGTATTGTTTGTAATCCGGGTACGCAAAGATAGCAAATCTTTGCGTACCCGGCAAGGGTGTAAAAGACTATCTGTTCCGGATCAGGTTCACTTCTGCGATGTCCGGCAGGGCTTCCTTTTCTACCCAATGACTGTTCACCCGGCAGACCTCCTGTCCGTCCCCGTTGATGATACGGCCGGCGAACG
>JAILAO010000110.1 GCA_024681565.1 Bacteroidales bacterium | reverse complement strand
TGACGTATATCGCGTGCAACGCTGAAAATTTTTCCGCCATAAATTGATAAAAGCGTGTAAATTTAATTAAATTTGGATTCAGTTGCAACTATGACCTACACAGAAAAGAATTACAGCCTGCTCCTCGAAGGACTGTATGCCCGGCACCCGTCCGTACAGGACACGGGATTCGGATCCGGAGCATACAAACCCGGGCTGGACGGGATGCTGCATTTCGACGAAGCCCTGGGGAACCCCTCCCGAAAATTCCGCTCCATCCACGTTGCCGGCACCAACGGCAAAGGTTCCGTCAGCTCCATGCTGGCCGCGGGACTCGCCGGGACCGGATTGCGCGTCGGCCTTTATACTTCACCCCATCTGACGGACTTCCGGGAACGGATCAAACTGGTCGGGCCGGACGGATGGTCGATGATCCCGAAAGAGACCGTATTCCGTTTCCTGACCGGGCAGGAGCTGCAGGGTCTTTCTTTTTTCGAGATTACCACCGGTCTGGCTTTCCAATGGTTTGCCGCGGAGCAGGTCGATCTCGCCGTCATCGAGGTCGGACTCGGCGGAAGACTGGACAGCACCAATATCCTGACCCCGGAACTGGCCGTCGTGACCCGCATCGGGCTGGACCACTGTGCCCTGCTCGGGCATACCCGCGCGGCCATCGCCGGCGAAAAAGCCGGCATCTTCAAACCCGGTGTCCCGGCGCTCGTCGGGGCGTATGACGAAGAAACGGCCCCCGTTTTCGAAAAGCGGGCCGCCGACCTGCCCTGCCCCCTGTTCTTTGCAGAAGACTTCGACACGGAAGTTTTTGCGACCGATCTCACCGGTCCTTACCAGGAAGCCAACCTCCGCACCGCCCTCGCCGCTTTCGAACTGCTGGGCGTTGCGCCCGACCGGGAAGTCCTGGCGGCCACCGCCGCCCGCACCGGTCTGCGCGGACGCTGGGAGCGCCTGCAGGCAGAACCGGAGGTCATCTGCGACATCGGGCACAACCCGCCCGCCCTGGAGATCAATTTCCGGCGGCTGCGCGAGAGCGGCCGGCCGCTGGTCATCGTGTACGGCATCATGGCGGACAAAGACCTGGACGCCATCCGGCCGATGATGCCTCCGGAAGCCCGCTATTTCCTCGTCGCGCCCCGCGGCGACCGTTCCCTTCCGGCGGCGGAACTCGCCGCACGGATGCAGGGCCTGGACTGTACCGTATGCGGGAGTGTGGAAGACGGTGTCAGACAAGCACTTAATGCAGCGGAAAAGATCCCCGGATGCATCTTGTATATAGGCGGCAGCAATTTTGTAGTAGCAGAAGCCATTGGTTGTTTTGACAAACCTTAAACGATCTTGCCCGATGAAAACACTCAAGCTGATTCCAATCATTCTCTTAACCCTGACCCACATGATACTCCCCGCTTGCGCCAAGGATAATCAAGGCCACACCTTGACCAAACTGTGGGCGGCATACGAAAAGGCCGTCGATGCCGACAAGCCCAAGGACCAGGCCGACATCCTGGAGAAGATCAAGCATGAGGCTTCCGCACAGCATCTCGCCTGGGATTATTACGACGCCTGCTGGAAATATGTCGACTCCCGCAGCAGCACCAACTGGAAATTGCGGGACGGACTCAGGGAACAGGCGGACAAGGACATCGAGCAGTTCGGAGAACCCGTCGCCGTCTATTACAACCGGATCCGCAATGCTTCCCCCGCATCCCTGCTTTCCTATGTCACGGAACAGAAGGAGCGGATGCTGCAGGCCCACAATCCGGAATTCTACGAAAACGACGGCAACACGGCCGTCTTCCCCTTTTCCGAAGTCCTGCTGCCCAACATCGCCAATGACTATGAATATGCCCTCTGGAGCATGTACGGCAGGAACCGCACCCCTGAGATCACCGATGTCATCAGCCGGTACTACGAAGGGCGGTATCCCTTCGATGCCCTGATCGGTTACATGGTCATCCGGCGCAAAGGCACCACCGCCGCCGAGGCGGAACTGGAAGATTTCACCAAGACCTACGCCGGGAAGGCCGTCTCCATGTTCAGCCGGGAGTATCTGCTGGAGCGCCGCCTCAACCGGCTCGAATACAAAGACGCCGACCCGGAAGAATACCGCCGGCTCGCCCTTGACTGCCAGGATTTCATCCGGGACCGCAACGCTTTCCAGGGCGATGAAAAAGCGCTTGCCGCCTGCTGCAAGGAACCGGACCATATCCTGGCCCGGCTGACCGCCCAGGAAGCCTCCGTCTATGTCAACCGGAGCCGGGCCGTTATCCGGGTCCGCAATCTTCCCGAACTGAAAGTCCGCATCCTGGACGGCAAGAAAGAGGTCTTTGCGACCACGGTGGAAAACCGGAAGAACAGCTTCTACGTCCAGGACACCCTGAGCCTCGACCTGCCCGCCCTGGACGACAAAGCCTATACCTTGAAATGCACCGCCGGCAAGGTGGAGACAGAAAGCGTCTATGAGAAATACACCCTCTCCCTCGCGCACAAGCGGGACCTGGACGGTTACGGAGTCTATGTCGCCGACTATCTGACGGGCGAGCCCGTCAGCAGCTGCGACCTTCTCCTTTTCGACAGCAAGGACAAACAGGTCGAACGGGTTTCCGCGTTCGTCATCGACGGTTTCACCTACCTGCCGGAGTCCTTCACCCGGCACCTGGAAGAAGAGCACTGGGGCTGGCGCATCCAGGCCGTCACCCGCATCGACGGACGCGTCCGGATGTCCCGGCTCCACCGCCTCTATTATGATAGAGCGGAGGCCGTCGGGACGGACAACCCGGCCCGGCAACACGCCCTGATCATCACGGACCGCAGCGCTTTCAACCCCGACGAGACGGTCCATTATAAAGTCCTGCTCTATCAGGGCACTTACGAATACAGCGTCCGGCCCGCCGGCATCGCCCTCACGGCCGTGCTCACGGATCCCGGCAACAAAGTGGTCGCCGAGGAAGCCCTGACGACCAACGAGTTCGGCAGCGCGGCCGGATCCTTCGTCCTCAGGAAAGGAGAACGGGGCGGCCTGTATACCATCTCGGTCAGGGAAGGAAACCGGACGATCGCATCCACGAGGGTCCGGGCGGACGAGTTCGTCCTGCCCACCTTCGACCTCAGCTGGAAACCCGACAGCCGCTTCTATCTGCCCGGCGACTATGCCACCGTCGAGGGCAACATCCGCAGCTATTCCGGCCACAGCCTCGGCACGGCTACGGCCCGGTACACCGTTTCGGAATACGATACCGTCCTGCAGGAAGGCGATCTGGAGCTGTCTCCCGGCGGAGACTTCCGGATCCGTTTCCAGGGACCGGGGAAGGACAGCTATACCCACGCCGTGATTACCGTGCGCGTAACGGACGCCACGGGCGAGACCCTTTCCTTTGAGAAATCCGTATCCTTCTCCCGGAACCTGCCGCTGGATGTCCGCATAATGAATCCGGTGCGCGGCCGTTTTCAGGTAACCGACCGGTACAACAACGGAGACATCATCGGAGAAGGACTGGCACAGGTCCGCTTCCAGCTCGGATCCGGAAAGGCCCTCACCCATCCGGACCTCCGGATCAGCTACCGGGTCCTGCGCGAGGGCGAGACCCTCCTGAGCGGTACTGCGGCCAACGGTGAAACCCTGTCCCTGGACCTCTCCCGCCAGCCTTCGGGTCTGTATATCATCGAGACCAGGGCAACGGCGGAAAGCGACAGCGGAGAAGTTTACGACGAAGACGGGCGGCTCGAGATCGTGAAAGTCACCGACACGGACACGGCCTTGGATATGGATGCCGCCTGTTTCTTCAAGGAGATGCCCGACGACGGCAACAGCATCGCCCTGCAGGTCGGAGCCACGGCAGGCCCCGCCTGGATCCTGGCGGAACTCTACGGAGACGGCAACCGGCTGCTGGAGAAACGGCTCGTCAAACTGAGCGGACAGCGCGGCCGGGACGGGTCGCTGCAGGTCATCCGTTTCGACCGGAAGAGCGCATATCCCGAGACCCTGACCCTGCAGGTCTTCTGGTTCCGGAATGAAGATTCCTACGAGTATTCCGTCACCTCCTACAAAGCGAAAGCGATGACGGAACTGCCGTTGCAGTTCACCCGTTTCCTCGATACCACGGCACCGCGCCACGACTATAGCTTCACCATTCGGACGGCCGCCGGAACAGAACTCGCCGCCACCATATTCGACAAGAGCACGGAGACGGTCGAGCCCAATGTCTGGGAAAGTGTCCGGCCGCAACGCCGTTCCCTGCCTTCGGTAGATTATAGCAGCACCCTCGGTACGGACCGCTCTTCCGCTTATGACAATGTGGCAGTGAGGGGTGTCAACCGGGAACGCGTCCTGTCCAAATCCGCCGGAAACAGCCAGATGGTCCTGATGGAAGACAGCGCGCCCATGGCCATGGCCGCCGCGGAAGAGAGCATGTCTGCAGACAGCGAAAGCCCGGAAATGCCGGAAGGCGGCGGAGAGAATACCGCTATCCGCGAGAACTTCGCCAATACGATTGCCTGGGAGCCATTCCTGCGCTCGGACCAGGACGGCACGGTGACCTTCCGTTTCTCGACGGCGGACAAGCTCTCCACCTACTATGTGCAGCTGTTCGCCCATGACAAATCTTTCAGCAATGCCACGCTCCGGCGGGAAATGGTCGTGACCCTGCCGGTCAAGGTGGCCGTCGTGCAGCCGCAGTTCCTCTACACGGGCGACCGTTATGTTGCCCGCGTGACCGTGGCCAACAGCAAGGGCACCCCGGTCGCCGGACGGATTTCCGTCAAATTCACCGACGGCAAAGATTACAGGACCGCCCCCGTCATCGGACAGCAGTCCCGGCACATCACCGTGCCTGCGAACGGTTCTGCGGATTTCACCTGCGAGATCGCCGCACCGGCCGTGCGGGACCTCGGCCTGCTTGTCAACTTCACGGCCGACAATACGGACTATGGCTCGGACGGCGTCTTTGTCGTGATGCCGGTCAGCCCGGCCGTCCAGACGATTACCGAAGCGCATTCCGCCCTGCTGCTCGACGGGACGGACCGCGATGCCGTCCTGGCCGAACTGCGCGGCCGCTTCGTCAACGTGCAGGGCGCCGAGGCCTCCCTCCGGGAGATTTCCATCCTGGGGATGATCCGGGAAGCCATTCCGGAGAAGGTCATTCCGGCCAGCGACAACCTGATCGACCAGAGCGAGGCGCTGTTCGCCAACTGCCTGATCGACCGGCTGCCCGGTTCCACGGGATCCGGGGCGACTCCGGAACAGCGGGCCGAAATGCTCAAAAAGATCCTCGCCTGCAAAAACGGCGACGGTGGTTTCGGCTGGTTTGAAGGGATGCAGTCCTCGCCGCTGCTGACGGCCGTCCTGCTGGAACGGATCTCCGCCATGGGAGACGACTGTCCGGAAGGACTCGCCGCAGCGGCCCCGGCCGCCGTGAAATACCTCGATGACGAGCAGCTCGGGGAATCGGGCCGGCCCTTCTGGTGCGGCGGCCTGAGCCTGGCCCAGTATCTCCATGTCCGGGCCTTGTTCCCGGAGGTCGGATTCGCGCCGAAGGGGACCTCCTCCAAGGTGATGCGTGAATTCAGGAAAAGCACCCGCTCCTACCTCGTACCGGGCGCCGAGCGCGGCCTCAACGGACAGGTCTTCGCCAAGGCCCGCCGGATGAAAACCCTGCGCGCCCTGCTCGAGAACGAAAAGGGACCGGCGCTCGCCCGGGCCATGGGCATCTCCCTCTTTGCCCGGGGCCGGCTGGCCAAGTCGCTGGACAAGGATGTCGAATCCCTGCTCCAATATGCGGAGCCGCACCGCAGCGGCGGCATCTACTACCCGAATGCCGTCATGCCCTGGAGGGGTCTGCTGGAAAGCGAACTCTACGCCCATGCCCTGATCTGCGACCTCCTGACCGACTGCGGCCACAATGACGTGGCCGAAGGCATCCGCCTGTGGATCATGGTGCAGAAAGAAACCCAGCAATGGGAGGACGACCCGGCATACATCCAGGCCATCGGCAGCGTCCTGCAGGGCACCGAGACCACGCTCCGGACCAAAGTACTCGCCCTGAACGCCACGACGACCCTGCCGTTCGCACAGGTCAAGGCCTCCGGCAACGGATTCACCCTGGAGCAGAGTTTTACCTGCGAAGGGAAAGAACTGCACGACGGAGACATCCTGCATGTCGGGGACAAGGTCGTTGCCCGCTATGCCATCTGGAATGAGGAAAACCGCAGCTTCGTGCGGCTCACCGCCCCGCGTCCCGCGGCTTTCCGGCCGACAGACCAGCTCTCCGGCCACTACGGCTGGTTCGCCCGCCCGATTTCCATCACGGGCTGGGTCAGCTTCAGCCCCCAGGGCTACCGGAGCGTACTCGCCGACCGGACGGAATTCTGGTTCGACAGCTACCCCGAAGAGAAGACAACCCTGACGGAGGAATACTTCGTGACCCAGGAAGGCACCTTCCAGTCACCCGTTCCCGTCATCGAATCCCTGTATGCACCCCACTACCGGGCCAATGACAAGGGCAAGCCCGCCTTCGTCGTCCGGCCCCGCGAAAAATAATCTGAAATGAGACAAGAACTGACGGATCTCGCCGATAACTACCAGAAGGCCGGAGATGCCATCCACGATGTCATCCGGAACAGCATCCGGAGCGCCGGCGGATTTCTGAACTGCACCAACAACGACGGCAGGAAAAAGGACATGCATGTCCTGGTCTATGACAGCAAAAAGAAATACTCGGAACGTTTCCCCATCCGCGCGATGAAAGTCGATGCGCAGGGTACCGTGCAGGTCTATGCCGGCACCGAGGGGACCGTCTATACGGAGAAATACCTGCGGGGGATCCTGTCCGAAGAGCACTGGATGCCCCTCAAGGGATCCAACGTGCTGTTCCAACCGACCATCCTCTCCATCGCCGCCGCCATCGACGACTATCTGTCCGCGTAGCGCACCGCGCTCAGGAACAGGGCATGGCCCGGTGCCGATTCGCCTGCGGCGGAACGCAGGACCCCGTCCCCTTCATAATCCGGAGGCAGGACCAGGGTCCGGAATTCCTCCATGCTGCGCTTGCCCCGGCCGACCTCCAGCAAGGTACCGACCACGGCACGGACCATATTGCGGAGGAACCTGTCGGCCGAAATGCGGAAATACCAATAATCGTCTCCGCCGGCGCCGCCGGTCAGCTGGAGATACGTCGGCGTGTAACGGTGCCAGCCGGCCTGCATGACCGTGCAGAGAGAGGTCCTGGTATCCGTTCCCGTCTTCTCGAAACAACGGAAATCATGGCATCCCCGCAAGGACTCCGCCGCCCGGTCCATCGCATCGAAATCCACTTCCGGAAAGGTGTACAGATAAGAAAAAGCCTCCACGAACGGGTCTTTCTTCCTGTGCAGGAAATAGGTATATTCCCGGAGTTCCGCATCGAAGCGGGCATGGAAATCCGCGGCCGCAGGGACGATGTCATGAATGACCACCGACCGGGGTAGAATGGCATTTAATTTGTAGCATAATTGACGCGTATCAAGCCCGTCGGCTGCGTCGAAATGAGCGATGTAGCCGATTGCATTGACGCCCGTGTCCGTCCGGCCGGCACCGGTCACGCACACAGTCGCATGCAACAGGGTGGACAAGGCCTTTTCGAGCGTCTGCTGGACGCTGGGGGCATCCGGCTGGACCTGCCAGCCGCAAAAATCCGCTCCGCGATAGGATAGCTTGATCAGATAACGCATAACTGACTGCAAAATTAAAGAATTATATGGAAAGTGTAAACATCAAGGAGTTGAACGACCGCATCCAGAAAGAGAGCGCATTCGTTGATCTCCTTTCTTTGGAGATGGGCAAGGTGATCGTAGGCCAGAAGCATCTGGTAGAGAACCTGATGATCGCGATGCTCGCCGACGGGCA
>JAILAO010000165.1 GCA_024681565.1 Bacteroidales bacterium | reverse complement strand
CAGTTAAGTACGATTTTTGCTATCTTTGCAGCCTTGATGCGCCATCCGGCCCTCATATCGCTCCTGTTGCTGGCGGCTGCCCTGCTGCCGGCCGGCCACGCCTTTGCCCAGGACGACGACTGGAAGCCCATCACCCGCGCGGCCCGGCCCGTCCGCGGCGTCCCCATGTACTTCGAGGTCGACCCCCAGGGCGACACCGTCTTCATGGAGACCCTGGATCCGGTATGGATCTTCCCGAAAGGCCGGCGGATGCGCGACGGGGACTGGCGCAGATACTACAAGCTCGTCTATAATTTCAACAAAGTCTACCCCTACGCCCTCGTCGGGCGCAAGATGATGGCCCAGGTGGACAGCACCCTCGCCGCCGATGTCAGCAAACGCTCCGAGCGCAACCGCTACATCAACGACGTGGAAAAGGAACTCTTCCGCCTCTTCGAGAAAGACATCCGCAACATGACCATCAGCCAGGGGCTCGTCCTGATGCGCCTGGTCGACCGGGAATGCGGGATGAGCGCCTTCAGCATCATCAAGACCTACGAGAACGGTTTCGCGGCCAACTTCTGGCAGCTCGTGGCCCGGATCTTCTCCCAGAACCTCAAGACACGCTACGACCCCTCGAAAGGCGAAGACGCCAAAATCGAGGAATTATGCAAAATCTGGGATTCCGGCCAGTGGGACGCCTTCTATTTCTCCATTTTCATGGAGCGGCCGGCGAAAACGGTCATTCAGCGGGAGACGCTGGAGAGCGAAGTTCAAAAGAAGAACCCGTAAACACCCCGCAGGGCATTCCCCCGTCCATCCAGTCCTTGAGCACGATCAGGCGCGCCCCCGTCGGGAGCGTCAGGTCCACCGCGTCATGGAAGTGGCCGAAAACGAAATAATCGACATGGCGCCGTTCCGACTCCTGCACGGCAAAACGGTAGAGCGGCTCCTCCGCTCCGCGGAAATGATAGGGGGTGTGCTTGCGGCGGTTGGAATTGGACCAGCCCAGCCCGAAACGGAAGGCCAGCCAGGGATGGAGCGTGCTGAACAGGCGCTGCAGGAAACGGCAGCGGAAGATCCGCAGCATGAACGAATAGCCCCAGGGCGCGCCGCCCAGCAGGTCCCCGTGTCCCAGACAGAAATCCTTGCCGTCCAGGCGCACATGGAAAGGCTGGTCGAAACGGTGCATCCCCAGGCTCTCGAAATAGGAATAGGTCCAGATATCGTGGTTGCCGGGACAGAACCAGACCTCCACCCCCTCGTCCATCAGGCGGATGAGCGCGGCGACCACCCGGCTCCCGATACGGGGCACGACATCGCGGTACTCATACCAGAAGTCCCAGATGTCGCCGAGCAGGTAGAGCGCGCGCATGGACTCCGCCGGGAGGCCCTTCAGGAAGGTCAGGAAACGCTCCTCCCGCTCCCGGGGATCCACGGTCTCCAGGCCCAGATGCACGTCGGAGACGAAATAGATGGTCTTCCGCTCCGCCATTACACGAGGAAGATCAGGACAGCCAGACCGACCAGGGCGCAATAGAGACCGAACCACTTCAGCTGGGCCTTGCGGACCAGCGCGATCATCACCCGGCAGGCAAAAAGTCCGGAGAGGAAAGCGGAAACGAAGCCCAGCGCCAGGGGGAGCAGGCCGATGGTGGATTCCAGGGTGTCACCTCCGACGACATCGAGGAAGGCCTGGCCCAGGATGGGCACCAGGACCATCAGGAAGGAGAACTGGGCCATATTCTCCCGCTTCACGCCGGAGATCAGGCCGGTGGAGATGGTCGTACCGGAACGGGACAGACCGGGCAGCACGGCGCAGGCCTGGCCGATACCGACCACGAAAGCCTGCCAGAAAGAGATCCCGTTGCGGCTTTCCTTCACGGCAGCAGACACGCGGCCGGACATCCAATCCGAGAATGCCAGCAGCAACGCCGTCACCAACAGACAGATCCCGACCACCAGCATCGAATTGAACGCCTCCTCCACCTGGTCCTTGAAAAACATTCCCACGACGAAAACGGGGATCATCGAAACACAGATCTTGGCAATATAGTCGGTCTCGTCATTGTACTTGAACTTGAAAAGTCCGCACAACAGCTTCCAGATCTCTTTGCGGAACACGACGATGGTCGCCAGGACCGTCGCCGTATGGACCGTCACTTCGAAAATCAGGTCGCCCGTCGGCTCGACGCCGAGCAATTCCTTGCCGATGGCCAGGTGACCGCTGCTGCTGACGGGGAGGAACTCGGTCAGGCCCTGGACCAGGCCGAGGATAATCGCTTCGAACCACTCCATCCCTATTCAGATTTTTTATCAGATTTGAACACGCCGACGATGGCGATCACCACCACGGCGATACCGGCCACGATCACCACGGGCGCAGCGACCAGGCGGCGGAAGTCAAACATGGCATAGTTGAAAACCTGCGGGTCATCGGAACCGCCTCCCATCATCAGGATGTAGCCGGCAATCATCACGACCAGTCCCGCAAGCATCAGGCTCAACCCTTTCCGGGTAATTGGCATTTTATCCATAATCAATAGTATAAGTCATCCTTGGACGCGGCGACCAGCTTGTTCACCACGAAGAAGGTGGAAATCACACACAAAAACACGCCGAAGACCACGATGATTCCGCAGACGGCCAGCAGCTGCCGCAGATCCACGATCGAGGCCAGCTCCGGGAACGACCGGCGCAGCGCTTCGAGCAGCGCCCACAGCATCCCGATGGCCAGCACGGACGCGGCCAGTCCCTGCAGGGCGGCAGCCCGGACGAACGGAGCCCGGATAAAGCCCCGCGTCGCCCCCACCTGTTTCATCGTATGGATGGTAAAGCGGCGGGCGTACACATTGACCCGGACCGTATTGTTGATCAGCACGAAGGAAATGAAAAGCAGCAGCAGGATGAACACGCCCAGCACCAGGGAGATCCGGGCCAGGTTGGTCGTCAGCGCTTCCACCAGCGACGCCTGGGTTTCCACTTCCTCCACGGAAGGGAAGGCCTCCAGCGCCTTCGTCACCAGGGCCAGGCTGTCCTTCTGCACATATTCGGCATTCAAGGTCACATCCACGGAGACCGGGACGGGGGACGTCTCGAACACATCCAGGAAATCCTCCCCCAGCATCGCCTTCAGCTCCCTGGCTCCCTCCTCGCGGGAAATGGCCCGGGCCGAGTGCACATAGGGCTGTCCGGCAAGCGTCGCGGCAAACTCCTCCGCCTGCGCATCCGTGACCTCGTCGGCCAGCAGGACGCTGATCTGCATGTTCTCCTTGAGGTACTTCGAAACGGTGCCGGCGTTGACGATAATCAAGGCGGCAATCCCGGTCAGCAGCAGTACAAGACTGATACTGATCACGCTGGAAAGGTAAGCGTTGATGATTCGCTTCCGGATCAACTTCTTCTCCTGACGGGGCATAGTCCACCAAATTAGGCTTCAAAGATAGTGAAAAGACGAATAATTGGAAAAAATTTCTTATCTTTGTACATATGAGCGATATTAAGCAGAAAATACTCTTCGTCAATTCCGAGATATTCCCTTATCTTCCGGAATCGGATATCGCGAATGTCGGCCGCTACCTGCCCCAGGGCATCCAGGAGCGCAAGCGGGAGATCCGCTCGTTCATGCCGCGCTTCGGCTGCATCAACGAGCGCAAGAACCAGTTGCATGAGGTCATCCGGCTTTCCGGCATGAACATCATCATCGGGGATGTGGACCGTCCCCTGATCATCAAAGTCGCATCCATCTCCTCCGCCCGCATCCAGGTCTATTTCATCGACAACGAAGATTACTTCCGCCGCAAGCAGACTTTCTGCGATGCTTCCGGCAAATTCTTCGAAGACAACGATGAACGGGCGATTTTCTTTGCCCGCGGTGTCCTTGAGACCGTCAAGAAGCTGCGCTGGGCCCCGGACATCATCCACTGTCAGGGATGGATCTCCCACCTGGTGCCCGCCTTCCTCAAGAAATCCTACAAGGACGATCCCATCTTCTCTTCCAGCAAGGTGGTCCTGTCCCTCTATGATGACACGCCTGCGACATCTTTCCACGCCGGCTTTGCGGACAAGGCCTGCTTCGGCGGACTGGGCAAGGATGCGCTTCCTTTCCTCTCCGACCCCACTGGCATAAATCTTGCTAAATCCGCCGTCCAGTACTCCGACGGTATTATCCTGGGCGCGGAACATGTCGAACCTGAGATTGTGGAATACTGCAAGTCCCTCGGCCTCCCGATCCTACCGTTCAGCCGCAAGTCCCTCGAGGACGGCAGCTACATCGACGGGTACTGCAGTTTTTACGATGAACTTTAAGATGAAAACCATTTTCCCGGCTCTGGCGGCAGCAACGCTCTGCTGCCTTTCCTGCGTGGAAACCAACAGCACACTCGGCGGGTCCTTCGTCCCCACCACGGAGACCTATCATTTCCATACCGTAGAGATTCCCCTCGAAGGCATCTCGATGAAGATGGCCGACAAATTGTCCGGCTTCTCCGATTCCAGGATCACCATCGGTGCCATCCGCGAAGACGAGTATGGACTCACCACCCGGAGCAGCGCCTTCGCGCTGGTCCCGCTGATCGAAGACAGAGAGAACTTCGACATCGGTACCGATCCCCGCTTCATCCGCTTTCACTTCGCCGCCGCACGGGACACGCTGTCCTGCTATGACGAGAGCCAGGAAAGCATCCTGCAGAACATCCACGTCTATGAACTGACCCAGGCGCTGGACCCCCAGGACGACGCCGACTGCAACACCACCGTCAAACACGGCACCCTGCCGGTCTCCAAGGGCACGCCGGTCTATAAAGGCACCGATTCCCTCTCCTTCGATTTCTCCGAAGAATTCGGAAAGAAATACCTCCAGATCACCGCCGAGGACGTCAGCAGCATGAAGAATTACCTGGCCAAGTTCCCCGGTATCTTCATCGACACGGACTCGCCGGAACAGGAAGGCGGACGCATCAACATGCTGGACGTCCAGCTCGACTACGATGCGAACTACTCGGTGATCATGGGCAACTACGCCACCCTGTACTACTCGGCCGAGTTTGACGGGGCGCGCAAGGATACCTCCCTGACCTTCTACTACGGTGCGACGGGGTTCTACGACCTGGATTCCCTGTTCACCAACTACACGGGCACCTTCCCGCAATACGCCCTCAACCAGACCGGACAGGAAACCCGCGGAAGGGCCGGGGACGCAGAAGAAGCCATCTGGGTCGAAGGCGGCGGCGGGCTCAAGCCTGTCATCTCCGCCCTCAGCCTCAAGAGACAGGTCGAGGAAGCCGTCAGCGCCGTCGGAGGAAATCCCAGGGACGCCGTCATCAACAAAGCCACCCTCGTATTCCCCTTCGAGTTCCCGGACGACTACAAAGAAATGGAATTCTGGCCTTACCGCCTCTCGCCGACCTGCCGCATCACGCGGGACGACATCACCTCCTTCATGGGGCTGACCGACGCCAGCTCCGCCGACGAGGACCAGGGAGACGTGGACCGCTCCGCCCTCTGCTATTCGCCCGACATCACCTACCACATGCAGGAGGTGCTCAAGATCGACGAGACCCAGACCAGCAAGACCAGCACGCAAGACCTGCTCAAAGGAAACTATGACATCTGGCTGCTGATCATGGCACAGGAAGTCCAGACCACCGTCAGCACCACCAGCCAGGAAACGCAGGAGATGCTGAACTACATGTTCTACTCCAGCTACTACAACAGTATGTACGGCGGCTATGGCGGATACGGCAGCGGATACGGCAGTTACTATAACAACTATCTGAACTACGCCATGATGGCCCAGATGGCCAGCCAGGCCCAGACCTCGACCAAGTATGTAATCGAACTGGACATCGACCGCTTCTACCGTGCCTGCCTGAACGGACCCATGAGCAACGGGGCGGTCCCGACCCTCCAGCTGACCTTCGCCCTGCCGGACGAGCAATAGTCCCGACAGGACAGCAGAATAATAAACCGGCCAGGATCATGATCCTGGCCGGTTTGTTTTGAGGAATTTCTGTCCGGAATTAGGCGAGCTTCTCAGCGACTTTGTCGCAAGCGTCCTTGACGGTTGCAATCGTGCTGGTCTCCTCGTCGGGAATCTTGATGCCAAACACTTTCTCAAACTCCATGAGGAGCTCAACGGTGTCAAGGGAGTCAGCACCCAGGTCATTGGTGAAGTTGGCGGTCTCAGTCACCTCGGAAGGCTCCACGCCGAGCTTGTCGACGATGATCGCTCTCACTTTTTCTACGATTTCTGCGTATTCCATAACGATTTTTAGATATTAAGGTTTTATTAGTACATTCAAACGGATATATCGGTGCAAAGTAACGAAAAATAAATCACATTTGCAAGAATCCGCCTAACTCTGCCCTTCTCTTTCTGCGCCGGAGGCCTTGCTCAAAGCCAGCCAGATACGGAGTCCGTTGAGCGAATTCAAGAGATAGAAACTGTATTTGACAATGTATATCAATGCATAAGAAGAATCCGGAGACTGGCGCAGGGTGAGCACCCACATCACCACGGAGAAGATGTTGACCCCGATCCAGAAATACCATTGTTCCATATAAGCGGTCGAGAGCAGCCACTGGCCCAGGATGTTGCACATCATGGATACGGCATCCATCAGCACCAGCCAGCGGATCACGCCGGCAGCCTCCGTCTGATCCAACGCCGCCAGGACGAAGTACGCCACGATGAGACCGATCAGGAAGATGGAGCCGTAGAGCAGCCACTGCCGGCCCTCCAGCCGGCGGGCCCGGACCCGGCTCTCGCCGGAAGCCCCGCGCCTGCGCCACTGCAGGAAGCCGACCACCTGCATCGGCAGGAAATACAGCAGGTGCATGGCGGCATTGCCGTATTTCGCACCCATCAGGCACATCACCCCGTAGATGGTCACGTCGATCAGCCCGAAGAGGAAGGTCAGGATGCGGCCGTTGGCCGAAAACACATTGGCCAGCACGCCGGCCAGCGAGCCGACGGCCGCGACGATGAGCATCGCCTGTCCGTTCTCGGCATCCCGCAGCTTGTAGGCCGTCACCAGCACCGTCACCACCGCCATCCCGATCAGGATGAAGGCGTTGAACCACTTGTTGAATCGTTCGGATCTATCCATTGTTTAACTGTTCATGGATCCGGGCCGCCAGCACGGGGCCGACGAGCGCGGACAATTGTTCGACCGGAGCGGCCGCGATACGCGCCACGCTCCCAAAATGCATCAGCAGACGCTGCTCCGTCTGCGCGCCGACCCCCTTGATCTCCCGCAGGGCGGACTGGATGGCCGCCTTGCTGCGCAGCGAACGGTGGAAGGTAATCCCGAAACGGTGCGCTTCGTCGCGGATCTGCTGCAGTAATTTCAGCGCCTGGGAATTGCGGTCCAGGAAAAGGGGATACGGATCGCCGACGCGGATCACCTCCTCCAGACGCTTGGCCAGGCCGACCACGGTAAGCCGGTCCTGGAGTCCCAGTTCGCACAGGGCCTGCCAGGCGAACTCGAGCTGCCCCTTGCCGCCGTCGATGACGACCAGCTGGGGCAGGTCGTCCGGAGCCTCTTCGAGCATCCGGGCATAACGGCGGTTGACGACTTCCTTCATCGAAGCATAGTCGTTGGCGCCCACCACGGTCTTGATCTTGAATTTGCGGTAATCCTTCTTGGACGGCTCCGCATTCCGGAAAACCACGCAGGAGGCAACCGGATTGGTGCCCTGGATATTGGAGTTGTCGAAGCATTCCATATGCACCGGCGCCTCCTTCATTCCCAGCGCCTTGCGCAGTTCCTCCAGCACGGCGGCCCGGTACTCGTCCGGGTTGGTGTGCTCGCGCTGTTTGAGCGCATTGGCACGGAACTCCTTGGCGTTCTTGGTACTGAGCTCCAGGAGGGCGAGCTTGTCCCCGCGCACGGGGATCCGGAACTCGACCCCGTCCATCTCCACGTCGGGCAGGAAAGGAACGAGCACCTCGCCGCGCAGGGCGCCGAACTTGGAAGCGATCTCCGCAAGGAATTCGCTCAGCACGGCGGCGCGGTCCTCCTCGATGTTCATCTTGAACCCCAGGTTGAGCGACTGGATGATGGCCCCGCCGCGGATGCGCAGGAAATTGCCGAACGCCTCCAGTCCGTCGATCTCCAGGGAGAAAACATCCACGTCACGGTCCCCGGCGGCCGTGATGATGGATTTGGCATAATGCTTCTGCAGGGCGTCGATCCGCTGCTTGTAGGCCTGGGCCGTCTCGAAATCCAGCGCATCGGCGGCAGCGGTCATCCGGGACCTGTAGTCGCGGATGATGCTGTTCACGCCGCCCGAGAGCAGCCGGACGATCTCGTCGATGTAGGCATTGTAGTCCTCCCGGGACACACCGCCCACGCAGCAGCCCTCGCAGCGTCCGATATGAAAGTCCAGGCAGGGGCGGAACTTGTGGCGCAGGATGGCGTCGGAAGTGATCTTGAGATTGCAGGAACGGAGCGGATAGGTCTCCCGGAAAAACTCCAGGAGCGCCTTGGCGTGCATCACCGAACTGTAGGGGCCGAAATAGCGGGAACCGTTCTTCTGTACCCGGCGCGTCAGGAAAACCTTGGGGAATTCATCCCCGGTCACGCAGATCCAGGGATAGGTCTTGGAGTCCTTGAGCAGGATGTTGTAACGCGGCTTGTACTGCTTGATGAGATTGTTCTCCAGCAGGAGCGCGTCCGCCTCCGTATCCACCACCGAATACTGCACGTCCGCAATCCGGGACACGAGGACCCGGGTCTTGACATTGAGCCGCTGCGGATCTACGAAATACTGGGCGACCCGCTTGTTCAGGTCTTTGGCCTTGCCTACATAGATCACATTCCCCGCAGCGTCGTAATATCGGTAGACGCCCGGGGAATGTGGTAAGAGTTGTATTTTCTGCCTAACGTCCAAGGACCTCGGCGACAGCCTTCGCCGTCTTTTCGCCACGCAGGTCATCCCCGCGCTTGAGGATGGTACCGTCCTTGTCGAACAGGATCATGTGCGGAATCCCGCTGATGCCGTAGAGGGTAGCCGGCTCCTGGTGGCCGTTGTTGAGCTGCAGCCACTTCATGCCGTAGAAAGCGGCGGTATCGATGGTGTTGTGCCAGTCCATCTTGCGGCTCTCCTCCCATACGGCGACGCTCAGCACGTCGAAGTCCTCGCCATGATACTTCTCCCAGATGGCCTTGATGTTGGGGATCTCAGCCTTGCAGGGCGGGCACCAGGGAGACCAGAAGTCCACGAGCATCACCTTGCCCTTGCCGACAAAATCGGAGAGGCTCTTCTTCTCATAGACCGGGTTGCCGTCCTTGTCCACGCCGGCCACATGATCCACCGTGAAATCGGTGAACTTCTTGCCGACAGCCGTGGCTTTCTTGCTCTCCAGTTCGGAGGAAAGCATCGAGACGATCTTGGTCTGCTTGACCTCGGGAGAAAGTCCGGAGAGGATATCCTCCAGGTCATCATCCTCCAGATAGGAATAGATGCTCGCGATGACCGTCGGAGCGACAAGCGTGTCCGCCGGGAACATCTTGATATACTTCTTGCCGGAAGCGGTCAGACCTTCGATGGTGTTCTCCTGCAGGTCATCGAAACGCTCACCTTTCAGTTCCTCGGAAAGAGCTTCGTCGGCGTCGATCTTCTCGGCCTCGGTACGGTAGGTATCCATCAGCGTTTCGACCTCCGCCTGGAAAGCATCCAGCGCTTCCTGGCTGGTCATCTTGGATTTGCAGCCGGTCAGTGCCACCAGCACCGCAGCTGCGATCAGGAATGATTTCTTCATATTGATTGACATTTACACTACAAACGAAAAGCCGGTTTCGGAACTCCGAAACCGGCCGTAAATATAGTAATTTTCTTGATAAGTATCAATCAATTACTTGTTGTCGCGGCGCGGACGGCGGTCACGGTCGCCATCCCGGCGGGGACGACGGTCGCCACGGCCACCACGGTTCTGACCGGTCGCCTGGGCGTTGGCGGCGGCGAGGGCGGCAGGAGTGAGATCCTGCTTGCCATAGCGCTCACCATTGCAGATCCAGACCTTGATTCCGAGGGTACCGACCTTGGTGTTGGCGACTGCCAGCGCGTAGTCGATGTCGGCACGGAAAGTATGGAGCGGGGTACGGCCTTCCTTGAACATCTCGCTGCG
>JAILAO010000107.1 GCA_024681565.1 Bacteroidales bacterium | reverse complement strand
CACAACCGCCTCACCCTCGGTGTCGACTGGTACAAGAAGCTGACCAACGACCTGCTCATCTCCATCTCTCCGCTCCCGGAAATCGGTGTATCCAGCACGACGGTCAACGCCGGTAAGGTTCTCAATACCGGCGTCGAGCTCGAGCTCTCCTGGAGAGACCAGATCGGTGATTTCCAGTATGGCATCAGCACCAACTTCTCGACCCTCCACAACGAGGTCCTCGAAGTCCACTCCCTCCTGGACAGGATCACCAACGATCCGGTGAGCGGACTGAACGAAAAACTCGTCACCACCTTCGAATCCGGCTATCCGATCTGGTACTTCCGCGGCTTCAAATATGCGGGCGTGGACCAGGCAACGGGTGCTCCGCAGTATTATGACAAGGACGGCAATATCGTCGCCACCGTCTCCGACAACGACAAGCAGTATCTCGGCGAAGGCATTCCGAGTTTCACCTACGGCGTCACGCTCAACTTCGCCTGGAAGGGTCTCGACCTCATCGTCTTCGGTACCGGCGCCGCCGGCAACGAGATCTACAACCTGATGGTCTCCGCCGACCGTCCCAAGGTCAACAGCCTGACCACCTTCTGGAAGAACTCCTATGGCAATCCGGCCGTGACCAATGCCAAATATCCTGACATGAAGCAGGTTGCCACCAGTTGGGACTTCTTCAGCTCCAGCGCTGCCATCTTCAACGGTTCTTTCTTCAAGATCAAGCAGATCCAGCTCGGATACACGCTGCCCCAGAAGATTACCAAAAAGGCGTTCATCAGCGATCTCCGCTTCTTCGTCTCCCTGGACGACTACTTCACCTTCACGAATTATCCCGGTGCGGATCCTGAGACGGCTTCCTACAACGCTTCCACCTCCCGTGGTGTCGACTCCGGCTCGTATCCTACCACCAAGAAGGTTGTATTCGGTGTGAATCTGACGTTCTAATGATTAAAAGAATACTGAATATGAAAAAGATATTATTCCCGGTTCTCGCAATCGCCGCCCTTTTCACAGCCGCTTCCTGTGAGAAGAACCTCGACATCCCGCAGAAGGGTGTGACGGCTTACGAGTCTTTCTACCAGACCGACGAAGATGCAGAGGCGGCGATCGCTGCCGCCTACGCCAGATTCGCCACTTACGTCACCGGCCGCGGCAACGGATTCATCTATACGCCGCTCAAGGCAGCCATCAACAACTGCGGCGACGACATGTATGCCGCCGGATCCAACTTCGGTGACAATGACTACATGGCAGCCCTCAACGAGTTCCGCTATGATTCCGGCTGCGAAGTGCTGAGCAATCTGTACACCGGCCTTTTCCTGGCGAACTATGCCTGCAACCTTGTGATCGACAACTTCAAGGAAGGTCTGCCCGAGGGCGGTCCCACCGCTACGACCAAGCGCGTCGTTGCAGAAGCCCGCGTCATGCGTGCCTATATCTACTTCATCCTGACCACCCTGTGGAACACGCCGCCGTTCATCGACCACGTGATTGCGGACGGTCTCCCCTACAATTCCGACCAGGATCCGGACAATCCCAAGTCCCACGAAGATCTTTACAAGTGGATCGCCAGCGAATGCGAGGCTGCAGCGACGGACCTTGACGAGCGCAAGAGCACGACGGACAAGGACGGAGCCGTAAAGGTGACCAAGGGCTTCGCCTGGGCCCTCCAGGGCAAGGCACTCCTCTTCGTCAAGGATTACTCCGGCGCAAAGACGGCCCTCAAGAAGGTTATCGACTCCGGCAAGTACGCCCTCGTTCCGGGCGAGAAATACTGGCAGAACTTCCACATCGAGGGTGACGCCAACGAGGAGAAAGTCTTCGAAAGCAATATCGAGTACAATTCCGGCATTTCTGCCTGGGGCGGCATCAACCAGCGTTCCACCTGGATGGAAGCCAATATCTGGAACTGGCGCTCCGACCATTTCGTAGCCGGTGCCGCACCCCAGTCGAAATATACCGGCGGTGTGGACGGCTGGGGCGGACTCGGTGTCCCGCAGTGGTTCGGCGACGAGTTCTTCGCCAATGACGGACACTCCTATCGTTTCGATGCCACGATCAAGCATATTGACGATGCCGTCTATGGCATGGTGTACGGCGACGCTGTCGAGGAAGGCGGCAAGAAGGTCAATGACATGACCCTCGAAGAGAAGAAGGCCTGCAAGGCGATCGGTATCGCCGATGTCAAGGACGGTCTCTACGGACAGTCTTTCTGGCTTCCTTTCAAGCAGCTCCTCCGCAGCACGGACAGCGGTGCCTATGGCAACAATGTCCGTCTGAACAACAATGTCGTGATGCGTTACGCGGAAGTCCTCCTGCTCTATGCAGAGGCCTGCCTCCAGTCCGGAGACAATGCCGGTGCATTGACCGCCGTCAACCAGATCCGTACGCGTGCCGGCATCTCAGCACTCGCCAGCGTCGACATGAACGTTCTCAAGAAAGAGAAGTCTTACGAACTCTGGCTCGAAGGCAGCCGCTGGTTCGACCTCGTCCGCTGGGGCGACACCGGAAAGGTGGAGAAAGCCGGCCAGGCCGTGCCGAAGCTCTTCGACAAGCTTTACAGAGCACCGAAATCCGGAGAATCCGTCAAATGGGAGAATGGAACGGAGGCCAACAGCCGTTTCTATACCATCGATACACACGAGGCCATCGATGCCAACTGGAAAGTCGGTTTCCAGGCAGGCAAACATGAGTTCTTCCCTTATCCTACCTCCGTCATGGACAAGAACCCGAACCTTGTCCAGAATCCGGGCTGGTAGCAGCAAGAAATTAGTTCGCGTCATACGAATTAATTTGATTAGTGGGTGGGAGGCCCCCTGTATAGGGCGCCTCCCTTTTTTTTGTTTCTGCAAAATCGTATCTTCGTAGCATGATGAAAGAAATGACCCTTCCCGCATCCGCCGACGGACTGGCGCTGGCGATGCTTGTCAGCACCCCGGAGACCGACCCCCGCGGCGTCGTACAACTTGTTCACGGCATGTGTGAACACAAAGAGCGCTATATCCCGTTCATGGAGTTCCTCACCGAAAAAGGATATGTCTGCGTCATCCATGACCACCGGGGCCACGGAGCCTCCGTCAAGTCACCCGAAGACCTGGGATACCTCTATGAAGGAGGCTGGGAAGCCATGGTGGAGGATGTCCGCGTCGTTTCGGACTGGATCCGCCGGCAATGGCCGGGACTGGATTATACCCTGTTCGGCCACAGCATGGGTTCGATGGTCGTCCGCAGTTTCGCCAAGCGCTATGACGACCGGCTGGACCGGCTCTTCGTCTGCGGCTGTCCTTCCGACAACCCGGCCAAGGGCGCCGGTAAGATGCTGGCCTCCCTGTACGGCCGGCTCCGCGGCTGGCACTACCGCCCCAAACTGCTGCAGAAGATGTCTTTCGGCAGCTTCAACAAACCCTTCGAGCAGGAAGGATGGCCGGCTGCGTGGGTCTGCTCCGATCCGGAATTGCTGGAGGCATACCACAAGGACCCGCTCTGTGCCTATCAGTTTACGGCCAACGGTTTCTACCACCTGATGGGGCTGATGCAGGACTGCTATTCCGCCAAAGGATGGAAGATGTCCCGCCCCGGGATGCCCGTCTATTTCATTTCGGGTGCAGAAGATCCGTGCCGGGTCTCCGACCAGGCACTGGAGCAGGCTGTGGAACTGATGCGCCGGGTGGGATACAAACAGGTGGAGCTCAAACTCTATCCCGGCATGCGCCACGAAATCCTCAACGAGAAGGACAAGCAGACCGTTTGGGACGACATTCTGGCGCGGATGTAGGATGGATCCCGAAGAAAGATATATGCGGGAAGCCCTGCGCGAAGCGCAAGCGGCCGGGTCGGAAGACGAAGTGCCCATCGGTGCCGTCGTCGTGTGCCGGGGACGCATCATCGCCCGTGGCCACAACATGACCGAACGCCTCCACGATCCTACGGCTCACGCCGAAATGATCGCCCTGACCGCCGCCACGGAGGCGCTGGGCGGCAAGTATCTCGACGAATGCACGCTATATGTCACCGTAGAACCTTGTCCGATGTGCGCCGCTGCGCTTTGCTGGGCACAGCTGGGGCGCCTGGTGTTCGGTGCCGGAGATCCGCGCCGCGGCTACTCGCTCTTCTCCCCTTCCCTGCTCCATCCGCGTACGGAAATCAGCTCCGGCCTGCTGGCCGAAGAATGTAGTACGCTCGTCAAAGAATATTTCAAAAGCAAAAGATAAATTTACTATCTTTGCACCCGGAATTGAGGTATGGTGTAATGGTAGCACTACAGATTTTGGTTCTGTCTGCCCAGGTTCGAATCCTGGTACCTCAACGAAAAAAGCTGGCATTTCTGCCAGCTTTTTTTGATTGATGACGGCTTCTTACAGCGTCCGTTTGATCTCGACGATCTGGAAGGCTTCGATGAAGTCACCCTCCTTGATGTCATTGTAACCGACGATGGACATACCGCACTCCTTACCGGCAGCGACTTCCTTGACGGCATCCTTGCCGATCTGCAGGGAGCCCAGCTCACCGGTATAGATGACGATACCGTCACGGATCAGACGGACCTTGGACTTCTGGATCATCTTGCCGTCCCGCATGATACAGCCGGCGATGGTGCCGACCTTGCTGATCCGGAAGATCTGCTTGATCTCGGCCGTCGCAATGACTTCCTCCTTCTTCTCCGGCTCGAGCATACCCTCGATACCATCCTTGACTTCATTGATACAGTCATAGATCACGGCGTACAGGCGGATCTCGATGCCTTCACGGTCGGCGGCCTTGCGGGCTTCCGGCGTAGGACGGACCTGGAAACCGACGATCACGGCATCGGAGGCCTCGGCGAGCAGGACATCGGACTCGGAAATACCGCCGACAGCCTTGTGGATCACATTGACACGGACCTGCTCGGTAGAGAGCTTGATGAGGGAATCGGACAGCGCCTCCACGGAGCCGTCCACGTCGCCCTTGACGATGATGTTGAGCTCCTTGAAGTTGCCGATTGCAATACGGCGGCCGATCTCTTCCAGGGTCATATGTTTCTGCGTCTTGATGCCCTGGATGCGGAGCAGCTGCTCACGCTTGGCCGCGATGCTCTTGGCTTCGCGTTCGTCTGCCAGGACATTGAACTTCTCACCGGCAGCCGGAGCGCCGTTCAGGCCGAGCACGGAAACCGGCGTTGAAGGTCCGGCCTCGGTGATTTTCTGTCCACGTTCGTTGAACATGGATTTGACGCGGCCGTAATAGCTGCCGCAAAGCATCACGTCACCCGGATGGAGCGTGCCCTCCTGGACAAGCACGGTGGCCAGATAGCCCCGGCCCTTGTCCAGCGAAGACTCGATCACCGCACCGACGGCCTTCTTGTCCGGATTGGCCTTGAGATCGAGCAAGTCGGTCTCCAGCAACACCTTCTCAAGAAGCTTATCCACGTTGATACCCTGCTTGGCAGAGATCTCCTGGCACTGGTACTTGCCGCCCCAGTCCTCCACGAGGATATTCATCTCGGAAAGCTGCCGGCGGATGGTGTCCGGATTGGCACCGGGCTTATCGATCTTGTTGATTGCAAACACCATCGGGACATTGGCAGCCTGGGCGTGGTTGATGGCCTCGATGGTCTGGGGCATCACGGCGTCGTCGGCAGCGACGATGATGATCGCCAGGTCGGTCAGCTGGGCGCCGCGGGCACGCATGGCCGTAAAGGCCTCGTGGCCCGGCGTATCCAGGAAGGTGATCCGGCGGCCGTCAGGGAGCTTCACATTGTAGGCACCGATGTGCTGCGTAATGCCGCCCGCCTCACCGGCGATGACATTGGACTTGCGGATATAGTCGAGCAGGGAGGGCTTGCCATGGTCGACGTGACCCATCACGGTGATGATCGGCGGACGGGAAACGAGATCCTCCGGGCGGTCGGTCTCCTCCGTGTTGCTGATCTCCTCGGAGATCTCCGCGGTCACGAATTCAACCTGATAGCCGAACTCTTCGGCCACCAGCACGAGGGTTTCGGCATCGAGCCGCTGGTTGATGGAGACCATCAGACCCAGGCTCATGCAAGCGCCGATGACCTTGACGACCGGCGTATTGTTCATCAGGGTAGCCAGGTCATTGACAGTCACGAACTCGGTGACCTTCAAGACTTTCTGATCGGCCATCGCTTCGGCCATCTCCTCCTGCGTACGCTGGGCGGCAGCTTCGCGCTTCTCCTTGCGGTATTTCGCGCCGAAGTTGTTCTTCTTGCCCTCATTCATCTTGGCATAGGTCTCCTTGACCTGCTTCTGGATCTCCTTCTGGAGTTCTTCCTGCTGCGCGTCCGTCAGTGCCGGTTTGAAACGGTCGCGGTCACGCTTGCGACCCTTGCCGGAAGACTGCTGCTGTTGCTGCTGGCGGGGGTCTTGCTTGGGATTCTTTTCGATGTTGGCGCCGGCCTTGGCCACGTCGACCTTCTGCGTCCCCTTGCTGATGCGCTCGCGCTTCTTGGGTTTGCGGTCGAACTGGCTGAGGTCGATCTTTCCCACGACCTTGAGGGCAGGAGCCCCTTCGGTCCGGGCCTCCGGTGCGGCGGGCGCAGGTTCGGCAGCCGGTTCGGCCGGAGCCTCAGGCCCGGCTTCCTCTTCGGTTTCCGGTTCAACCTCCGGCTCCGCAGGAACGGCAGGCGCTTCCGGTTCAGCCTCCGGTTCAGGTTCCGGGGCCGGTTCCGGCTCCGCAGGAACGACCGGTTCCGGCTCGGCGGGCACGCTTTCCGGTTCTGCCGGTGCAGCCGGTTCCTCGGGAACCGCAGGTTCCGGTCCGGCAGGCATTTCCGGTTCGGCAGGCATTTCCGCCTCCGGCTCTTCTGCCGGCATCTCCGGTTCCTCTTCAGCGACAGGAGTCTCCTTCTTGACGTTGATGAATGTGTTGCTCTTGATGATGGTCTCCCGCTCCGGCTCCTCTTCCTCGATCTCCTCCCGGCTCTTCTGCTTGTTGTTCTTCTCGAGAATCTCGGTAATCTTGACTTCCACCTTGTCGGCAGCCTGTTTCAGTTCGAGATCCTTGCCGAATTGCTTGGAGAGTGCGGGAAGGACCTCGTCAGAGACCTTCGCATTGGGGTTGGCGTCTACCTCGAAACCTTGTTTGTGGAGGAACTCCACCAGGTCGTCGAGGCCGATGTTGAATTGTCTTAAAAGTTTATTGAGTCTGATTTCTGCCATTCTGTCTAGTCTTCGAATTCTGCTTTAAGGATGTTACGGACTTCTTCTACGGTTTCGTCCTCGAGGTCGGCGCGCTTGGCGATGTCCTCGGGAGAAAGGGCCAGGACGCCCTTGGCGGTGTCACAACCGATCGACTCGAGACGATCGATGATCCACTGGTCGATCACGTCGGAGAACTCGCTGAGAAGCACATCCTCTTCTTCAGAGCTCTCGCCCTTCGGAAGCTCGCGGTACACCTCGATCTCCCGGTCGACCAGCATGCCGGCCAGCTGAATGTTGACACCATGGCGGCCGATACCCTTGCTGACCTGGTCGGGCTGCATGAACACCTTCACCTTGTCGCCCGGATCCTCACCCAACTCGATGCAGGAGAACCCGGCGGGATTGAGGGCGCGCTGGATCATCAACTTGGGGTTCTGGGACCACTGGATCACATCGATGTTCTCATTGCGGAGCTCCCGGACGATACCCATGATGCGGCTGCCTTTGACACCGATACAGGCGCCGATCGGGTCGATACGGTCATCGTAGGACTCGACGGCCACCTTGGCGCGCTCGCCCGGGACACGGACCACTTTCTTGACCGTGATCAGGCCGTCCGCGATCTCCGGAACCTCCTGCTCGAAGAGGCGCTCGAGGAACTCGTTGGAGACCCGGCTCAGGGTGATGTAAGGCGTGGTGTTGTTCTTCATCTCGACGCTCTTGATGACGGCGCGGACGGAGTCGCTCTTCTTGAAACGCTCCCCGGGGATCTGCTCGTTCTTCGGGATATGGAGTTCATTGCCGTCCTCATCGAGGATCAGCACCTCCTTGGACCAGGTCTGATAGACTTCGCCGTAGAAAAGCTCGCCCACTTTGTCGGAATACTTCTTGAAGACATTGGCCTTCTCGATATCCATGATGCGGCCCTGGAGATTCTGGCGGATGTTCAGGATGCCACGGCGGCCGAATGCGGCCAGCGGCAGCTTCTTCGTGTACTGGTCTCCGATTTCATAGTCGTCCGCATCTCCGCCGTCTTCGCGGATCCCGTCCAGGGTAATCTCTGCATAAGGATTCTCCACGGTCTCCACCACATCGAAATTCTGGTAGATCTCGCAGGTTCCCTTGTCCACATTGACGATCACGTCGAAATTGTCCGACGAGCCATACGTCTTGGCGATCTGGGTCAAAAACACGTCTTTCAGGACCTGCATCATCACAGGACGGTCGATATTCTTCTCCTCCTTGAAGTCCTTGAACGCATCGATGAGCGTAATCACTTTTTCTTTTTCCATTCTATTAGGTCTATTCGTTGATTGTTTTCAGCATTTCATCCGCCTCGGCGGCGTCGATCCCGACGGAGCCGACGGTCAGGGCATAATCCTCGATGTTGCGGTCGAAGGCGGCAAGCACCGCCCGGTGTACGTATTCACAGTCCGCCAGCTCGACATCGGCATCCGCTTTGTCGATGGTCACTTCAAACACGTTGTCGTCATCATTGAACATGATGTCCACCAGGGAACAGCCGCGCTCCGCGACGGCTTTTTCCACTATTTTTTCGAATTCTGTCCTGTCCATATCCAATAAAAAAGAAGACCTCCACGGGCCTTCTCTCAAATTCACGTTTGCAAATATACGGATTTTTCGTAAATTTGCCAAAACAAATGACCCATGCGTAAGTTTTTGACCACCCTCGCTGCCGTCGCAGCCCTTCTTTGCACCTCATCCTGCAACCTCAGCAGTCTGCAAGATTATAACTTCTCCTACGAAATCATCTATCAATTGTCTTCCGAAGAACAGCAGGAAGCCATCGTGGCGTATTTCCAGGATTTCATCGACGCCCACACCAATTTCGTCTGCCGCGGCGAATACACCGAGGCCCTGGGCATGGGCATTGAACAGTTCTCCAAGGACATACAGTCCATCGACGCAGAATACCTGGGGACCATCCTGAAAACGGAGCAGGACCTGGTCCGCCTGGTTCTGACCATGACCGGAGACAAGACCAACGTCCTGGCCGCATACGAGACCTGGGCGGGCACCGGGGAAGCCGAGGAGTGATCCGCTACAGCAGATAATCCAGCGAAGCGGGTCCTTCGTTGAACAGAAGGTCCATCACAGACAGGTTCGGGACAAATCCATGCCTGTCAGCAAACACTTGATAATAAGGCCGTTCCAATCCAAGGTCAGCAAGGATTGTGTTCGGCCTTTTCGGATGGATATCAACATGTTCCGCAGCGAAACATTCCGTCGGGACAAGTTCAGTCTTCAAGCCGGTCTTTGCCAGAAAAAAACGGATGATGCGCAGGTCCAGATCCCACAGCGTGCGGGGCTGTGCGTCCAGGATCGCGAACAGCTCATCCCGATAATAATCGAAATACGCAGACGAACGGTAAGCCGTCTCGATGCAGCGTCCCGTCTTCGCCACCCACGGGGTGGAATAATCCACCTCGATCTCGCGGACAGGCAGTTTGAACGTGCCGTCCCGGTGCTGCACCGGAAAATGGAGACTCTGCGGCCCGTTCTCCGCATAGATATGGCAGCGGTTGCGGTAAGACTGCTTCTGGTAATTCTCAAAAGCTTCCACATAAACCGAAGAATACTTTGCGAGCAACGCAAAGTATTCTACCGGAGGGAAATATGCGATGGTCAGGACAGGAGCCACTATTCGATGGCGCCTTTGACCCCGACCTCCATCGCACGGACGATACCGCGCTTGGAGCTGCGGATGAAATCCAGGATGGTGTCACGCTCCACAGACTGCGGGAAGCCGGCTTCCACCTTGGCACAACCATCGGAGATATTGTATCCCTGGTAATAGATCGTATCGTAGATGTCCTTGATGTTGCGGATCACGTCGGAATCGAAGCCGCGGCGGCGCAGGCCGACCAGGTTGATGCCGGCGTAGCAGATCGGGGTACGTCCACAGATGGAATAGGGCGGAATGTCCTTGTTGACGGCCGAGCAGCCGCCGACCATGGCGTGGGCGCCGATGCGGGAGAACTGGTGCACCGCCGTATTGCCGCCGATGATGGCCCAGTCGTCCACATCCGTCTCACCCGCGATACCGACATAGCTGACCAGGATGCAGTGCCTGCCGACCCGGCAGTCGTGCGCGATGTGCACATAGGACATCACCAGCGTATCGTCGCCGACCCGGGTCACACCCTTGCCGCTGGCACGCGTACCCCGGTTGATGGTGGCGCACTCGCGGATGGTCACGCGGTTCCCGATCTCGACATAGGTCACCTCCCCGTCGAACTTGAGGTCCTGGGGAATAGCGCCGACGACGGCTCCGGGAAAGACCTGGCAACCTTCACCCATCTTGACATACGGGAAGATGGTGGCGTGGGGATAAATCTTGCTGTGATCCCCGATCTCTACATTCTCATCGATGAAAGCATACGGACCGACTTCGACATTCTCGCCGAGTTTGGCATTGGGATGGACGGTCGCAAGAGGATGGATATTCGCCATAATCACTTGATTTTATCGAGAGCCGCACGGCTAGCCATGCTGTTGATCGTGTGGCCGGGTTTGAAAGCACTGATGGAAGCCTTGGGGAAACCGCCCATCAGGCGCATGTCCCCGATGAGGTCCAGCAGCTTGTGCCGGCCGCATTCGTTGGGAAAATGGAGCTTGAGATTGCTCAGATAACCCTTCGGCGTTACGGCCAGGTGAGGCTGGCCGAAGAGTTTGCACATATTGTCGACCTGCTCTTTCGAAGCTGGGTGCTCCACGATCACGATCGCATTGTCCACGTCTCCGCCCTTGACCAGCCCGCGGGCCGCCAGGAACTCCAGTTCGTGGAAAAAGACGAAGGTACGGCAGGGGGCCACCTGTCCGACATAGTCGGAATTCTCCGACCAGCGGGCGGACTGGACGCCCAATACCTGGGAATTGAAATCGACCGTCACGTCAAAGGACATCCGGTCCGCCGGGGTCACGCGGACCCAGGACCCGCTCTTCTCGTCCCGCACTTCGAACGCTTCGTCGAACTCCAGATATACCCGCTCGGCATCCTGTTCCTGCAGGCCGTCCGGCGCGATGGCACGGACGTAGCGTTCGGCGCTGCCATCCAGGATCGGGACTTCTTCGTTGTCAATCTCGATACGGGCATTGTCCACGCCGAGGCCGGTCAGGGCGGACATCAGGTGCTCGATGGTGACCGCGGAGACCTCTCCTTCAGAAATGGTCGTACTGCGGTCCGTCCGGGTCACTTTGGAAGCGATGGCGGGAATCTCGACATCCAGGTCGGTACGCACGAAACGGATCCCATACCCGGCCGGAGCCGGCTTCAGGGTCAGGTGTGCATATTTCCCGGTATGGAGGCCCCTGCCTTCAAAAGTGTATTCCTTTATGAGCGTCTGTTGATTCATTCGGGCGGCAAAGATACAAAAAATCTTTTATAATGCTATTCTTCGCCCGCCTGCTTGAATTTGGCGTAGGATTTCAGATAATTCTTGTGCAGTATGGCCGGCGTGCCGAAATAGACCTGCCCCGGCTTGCGGATGTTGCCGATCACGCCGGATTGGGCGCCTATGGTGGTATGGGGAGCGATCTTGATGTGGCCGACGATGCCGACCTGACCGGCCAGGATACAGCTCTCTCCGATCTGGGTCGAGCCGGCGATGCCGTTCTGCGCAGCCATCACCGTATTCTTGCCCACGATGACATTGTGTGCGATCTGGCAGAGGTTGTCGATCCGGACGCCATCCTCGATGATGGTGGATTCCATCGGCGCCCGGTCGATGGTCGTATTGGATCCGACCTCGACGTCATTGCCGATGATCACATTGCCCAGATGCTCGATCTTCCGCCAGGTGCCGTCCGGCTGGGGAGCGTTGCCGAATCCGTCGTCGCCGATGATGCAGCCGGCATGCAGGATCACCCGGTCGCCGATCACCATCCCCGGGAAAATATGCACGCCAGGATAGATGATGCAGTAAGAGCCGATCTTCGTACCGGCGCCGATGGTGACATTGTCATGGATGACGGTGCAGTCCCCCGATCCGGCAATCCTTGCCGATGGTGACAAAATCACCGACATTCACCTTCTTGCCCAAGCGGGCGCTGCAGGCGATGCGGGAGCGCAGGCTCCGGCGGCGGCGGTATTTCTTTTTCAGCTCGGACATATACTTCAACAAGTCCGCCAGGGCGCTGTAGGCATTCTCCACCCGTACCAAGGTCGGTGCGACCGGCGCCTTGGGCTCGAAATCAGCATTGACCAGCAGGACCGAGGCCCTGCTGGAATAAACATATTGTTCGTATTTGGGGTTGGCGTAGAAACAGAGCTGGCCGGGTTTCCCGTGCTCGATCTTTGCGAAGGTACTTACTTTGGCTTCCGGATCTCCATCCACGGTACCGTGGAGCACTTCGGCCAGTTGTTTTGCTGTCAGTTCCATAAGTTGTTAAAATCTCCATCCGAAGGTTAGGGCAACATTCCAGAGGCTGCGGTCGGTATGGACCCGGGGCGAGAGGACGCTCTGCAGGTTGCCGGCCTTGTCATAGCTGTCGTAATCGAAATAGGGTGCGAAAGTCATGGCAGGATAGCGGGTCAGCCGGGCCACGGCATCCAGGAAGAAGGATCCCGGGGAAGAATAGCCGAAGCCGAAGGCAAAGGATTGGGTCCTGTCCTTGTAGTAATGCGGCGTAACGAGGTTCTTGACCCTGTCGTAATAATCATAGAAATTGTCGGCGTAGTCGTCGGCCGTGACGGTCATCCCGCTGCTGTCGGTCCAGTAGCGCTCGGGCGAGGTGGCCAGGGTATATCCGGCACGCACGGCGAACTCCGGCGTAACCTTGAACTCACCGCCGACCCGGACCGAATGGGCGACGCCGGCGAAATACCGGTTGGTCAGATTCTGGGCCAGGAAAGCGTCGGAAGCAAGACGGTTGCGGTGCAGTTCGGAGAAGCGCATCACGCTGTAGTCCGCCAGTTCGTAGTCCACGCTGATGGCGCCCGCCTTGCCCAGCGTATAGGCAAGACCGAAGGAAGCGCGGTACGGGGAGCGCAGGGTGTATTCGTATTCGCCTTCGGGAGAATACTGGCTGTCATTGTAATAGCTGTCGTCAAAGGTCGTGGACGCATAGTGCTGCCAGCGCTCGGAGACCGTATAGGCGGTCGGGGTCTGGAACGTGGCGCCGAGGCGCAAGGCATCGGTCGGACGGAGGATGACGCCGATCTTGGCATAGATGCCGGTGACATCCGCCATGTAGTCATAGCTGTAGGTTCCGCGGTTGAAATACGTCACATAGCTTTCCTCCATGTCTTCATAGATGATGGGGAACTGGCCGGGATCCACCGCAGACTCGTAGAACGATTCGTTATAGCGGTAACGGGCCGACGGGAGACCGACGTTGAAACCGACATAGACGCGGTCCGAGATATTGAGTCCCAGGTTCATGATCAAATCGTTCTTGCTGCCGCGTTTGGTCCGGGACGAAGTCTGGGACAGGGCGCCGGGGACATAGTGGTAGGAAGCGTCATCCGCAATGGACTCGGTCACGCCCGCATAGAGGCCGTCCCAGCCATAAGGACCGTACATACCGCCCTGATAGGACGTCAGGAGATCCCAGGGCGCATCGCTGTTGTTGAATGAATTGTAGTTGGCCAGGACACTTTCCGCGTAACCGTAGGCGGCATCGGCGAACTCCGCGATCTTGGAAGTCCGGCTGTTGGTGCCGAATGCTTCGGACGCGAAATTGTAATTGTCGGTCTGCGAAGAGATCACGGAGAAGGTCAGGGCCTTCACGCCGCTGCGGCGGCCGGTCTTGAACTCCATCGAGAGACCGACGTTCGGCAGGTTCATCCGCGTCTGCGAGAGGCCGTTGGGGCTGCCGTAGGAGTTCTCCCCCTCCGGCGACCATGCGGAATTCACGGCGGAAAGGGTGAAACCGGGCGTGATGGTGAACTGGCCGTAGCCGGCCACGGCCGAGCCGGCCGGGTTGATCACGACCGAGCCGAGGTCTCCGCCGAGCGCCGTCACGGCATTGCCCATCGCCATGCTGCGGGCCGTACCATAGTACTGGTTCTGGCTGAACGTCATGGCATCGTACATATTCTGAGCGCCTGCGCTGACCGCCAGGGCCAGGAACGTCGCTGCTGCCAATATCTTTTTCATTGTCTTTTCTGTTTTAAGTTGGTTGACGGTTACTTGTAAGTTTCCGGACCGGGTCCGGACAGCCGGGACGCATCCCGGACAGAAGCACTATCTGCGACCGCCGTGGCTGCCACCGCCGCCACCACCGCTGTGGGAGCTGCCGCCACCGCTATAGCCGCCGCCTCCGCCGCTGTAACCGCCTCCGCCGCCATAGCTTCTGGAGCTGCTGGAGGAACCGGAAGAGCGGGAATACGAACTGCCGGAAGAGGAATTGCTGCGCGTAGAGGAACTCCGCGTGGATGAAGAAGAACTGCCGGAAGAACTGTTGCCGTAGCCTCTGGAATAGTTGTATCCCTGCTCACGGCTGCGGGAGTAATTGTAGCCGGAAGAGCTGCTGCGGGAAGAAGAGGAAGAGGACCCGCTGCTGCGGACGGAAGAGCTGGACCGGCGGACGGAAGAGCCCTGTCCGTTCCGGATGATGGCGCTGCCGCCGGAACCGGCCGTACCGCCGTAGCGGTAGCTGGCTCCGCTGCCGGGACGGGCGGAACGGCTGTGGCCGCTCTCGGTCATATAACGCGGCGTATGGACCACATCGCGGTAGCGGTATGTGCCTCCCCAGGCGCCGCCATAATAGTAGGGATGGTCGTACCAGCCGTAGCGGTGTCCGTACCAGCCATAGCCATACCAGGGATCATAGGGGCCGTACCAGCCATAGCCATACCAGGGATCATAATACCAGGGATCGTAGAACCAGGGATCGTAGAACCAGGGGTCAACCCAGCCCCAGCGGCCCCAGCGGCCCCAGTAGTAGGCACTGAAACCCACGCCGCCCCAGAACCAGGGGGAATAGTAAGAATAGGGATAGCGCCACGAATAACCCCAGGGATCGTCCAGGACGACGACCAGGGTATCGCGGTTTCCTTGCTGCTTGCGGGCAATATTTGCAGCCGCCATTGCTTCGAAATCTTCTTCGGTATACAGGCGGACGACTGCAGGTTCTTCGCCCGGGCTCAGATAAAGCCCGTCCTGGAACCGCTGCTGTGAATACTGAGCAGTGGTGCCACAGGATGCCAGGGCCAGCAGGGCGGCCAATGACAGTAAAAGTGTCGTGCTCCGTTTCATAATTTCGTCTCCTATCAATAAAAAAGTTTTATCTTTGCAAGTGCAAGTATGATGCCTGAAATCATCACTTATTAGATGCAAATTTCGAAAAAAAACGCAGTTTTTCAAGAAGAATATGGCAAAAGAGGTCACCAAACGTTCTGAGAACTATTCCCAATGGTATAATGATCTGGCACTTAAAGCCGATCTCGCAGAGCAGTCCGCCGTCCGCGGCTGCATGGTCATCAAGCCCTATGGCTATGCCATCTGGGAGAAAATGCAGGGCACGCTGGATGCGATGTTCAAGCGCACAGGCGTGCAGAATGCCTATTTCCCGCTGTTTATTCCCAAATCTTTCTTCAGCCGCGAGGCCGAGCATGTGGCGGGCTTCGCCAAAGAATGCGCCGTGGTCACCCACCACCGCCTGATGAACGCCCCCGACGGGAGCGGCGTGGTTGTGGACCCCGATGCGAAACTGGAAGAGGAACTGATCGTCCGTCCGACTTCCGAGACCATCATCTGGAGCACCTACAAGAACTGGATCACCTCCTGGAGGGATCTTCCCATCCTCTGCAACCAGTGGTGCAACGTGGTCCGCTGGGAGATGCGCACGCGGCTCTTCCTGCGCACCGCCGAATTTCTCTGGCAGGAAGGCCATACGGCCCACGCCACGGCGGAAGAAGCCGAAGCCAAGGCCCATGAGATGGTACAGGTCTATGCCGACTTCGCCCGCAACGTGATGGCCCTGCCGGTCATCGTCGGCCACAAGAGTCCCAACGAACGCTTCGCCGGAGCACTCGACACCCTGACCATCGAGGCGATGATGCAGGACGGCAAGGCCCTTCAGGCCGGCACCTCCCATTTCCTCGGACAGAACTTCGCCAGATCCTTCGACGTGCAGTTCACCAACAAGGAAGGCAAGCAGGAATACGTCTGGGCCACCTCCTGGGGTGTCAGCACCCGTCTGATGGGCGCCCTCATCATGGCGCACGGCGACGACAACGGTCTCGTCCTGCCGCCGAGGCTCGCCCCCATCCAAGTCGTGATGGTGCCGATCTACAAGACAGAAGAAGAGCGCAATGCCGTCCTCGACAAGATGGACGAAGTCAAAAAAGGCCTCGAAGCGCTCGGCCACAGCGTCAAGGTGGACGACCGCGACACGGTCCGCCCGGGATTCAAGTTCGCGGAATGGGAGCTCAAGGGCGTCCCCGTACGCCTCGCCATGGGCGCACGCGACCTCGCAGCCGGCACGGTCGAAGTGGCCCGCCGCGACACCCTGACCAAGGAAACGATGCCGCTCGAGGGCATCGCGGAACACATTGCCCGGCTGTTGGACGACATCCAGCAGAGCATCTACGACAAGGCCCTGGCTTTCCGGGATGCCCATGTGGAGAAATGCGACAGTTGGGACGAATTCAAAGAGAAGATCCAGACCGGAAAGTTCCTCCTTTGCCACTGGGACGGCACGGTCGAGACCGAACAGGCCATCAAGGATGCAACGAAAGCGACCATCCGCTGCATCCCTATGGACAGCTACGTATGCGAAGAGGAAGGAAAGGACATCTTCTCCGGCAAGCCTTCCCACCGCAGGGTGGTTTTCGCCATTTCGTATTAAACCAATGATCGAGTGAACATGAAGAAGATTACGATTATCGCTGCGACGCTTTTCGCCGCTTTCGCCTCCGCCGCCGCTCAGGATGACGTCCAGAAGGCCACGGCCGAGGCTGCCGCCGCCTTCTCGGGAGCGGCCCAGACCCAGACCGTCGTGGAAAAGCCCAAGTATTGGAAAACCTTTGCCATCTTTGACCTGGGATTCAACCAGACTTCATTCTGGAGCTGGGCTTCCGGCGGATACAACAGTGCTTCGATGCGCCTCGGCGTTGATGTCAACGCCAATTATGCCCGGGATATGGTCAAATGGGACAACCGGCTCCAGATGACCTACGGATTCCTGTGGTCCGCCGACAAGGCCAATCTCATCCAGAAGAGCAACGACCTGTTCAAGTTCGAGAGCAGTTTCGGATACAGGACCTCTCCGGACAGTTTCTGGGAATACATCGCCGATTTCACGGTGCGTTCCCAGTTCTCCGACAGCTATGACACCTATGTCCAGGACGATTACGGCAACTGGTCCGGCACCCTCAAGTCCGGCTTCCTTTCTCCGGGTTACATGACCTTCGGTGTCGGTATGGAATGGGATCCCGCCCCATGGTTCAGCCTCTCCATGTCACCGGTCACGGGCGGTTTCACCTTCTGTACGATCCCCGAACTGCGTAAAGGCTATGGTATGAAGCTGCGTGACAGCTCCCTGGATCCGCTCATCGGAAGCAACTACAATCCCCAGCTCTTCCAGCTCGGTGCCCAGATCAAGGCGAACCTGAAGACCTCGATCAACGACATCTTCACCTACGAGACCCAGCTCATCCTCTTCACGGACTACCTCAACAATCCGTTCAAATGGAACCGCGTCAACTGGGACAACAAGATCGCCCTGCTCGTGGGCAAATACATCAAGGTCGCCTTCGATACCTGGCTGATCTACGACCCGATCGTCCTCATCAAGGACAAGGACGGGAACAATGCCACCCAGCGCGTGCAGTTCAAGGAGTTCTTCTCCATCAACTTCACCTATACGCTCGGCAAGAAATAACCATGCAGATCCTGCTCGCCGTCAGCGGGGGCATCGACTCGATGTACCTGGCAAACCGGGCCCCGGAACTCTTTCCCGGAGCCCGGTTTGCCGTCGCGCACTGCAATTTCGGCCTGCGCGGCGACGAATCCAAAGGAGACGAGGCCTTTGTCCGCGCATGGTGCGAGGCACACGCCCTGGCCTGTTTCGTGGAGCGTTTCGACTCAACGGCATATGCGGCAGAACATGGTCTGAGCATCGAAATGGCGGCGCGGGAACTCCGCTATGACTGGTTCGGCCGCCTTCTGAAGGAACGGGGGTTCGACGCCGTGGCGGTGGCGCACAATGCCGACGATAATGCGGAGACCCTGATGCTGAATCTGCTGCGGGGCACCGGCACCCGCGGATTGCGCGGAATGGGAGACCGGGACGGCATTGTCCGCCCCCTGCTGGAGACGGGCCGGGCGGAGATCCGCGCCTGGATGGAAGCGCACGGCTGCGCCTGGCGCGAGGACAGCACCAACGCCGACAGCACCCCCAAACGCAACCGGATCCGCAACGAAGTCTTCCCTGTTTTCGCCCGGATCAATCCCTCTTTCATCCGCACCCTCAACGAGGACATGCGGCGTTTCGCCCGGGTGGACGACATCGCCGACAGTTATTTCCGTTCCGTACGGGAAGGACTGACCACGGCTTCCGGAGCCATCCGCATCCCGGCGGTACTGGCCCTGGAGCATTGGGAATATGTCCTCTGGCGGCTGGTGGAAGGATGCGGACTGAGCGGTCCTACTTTCGAGAAACTGGTCACGCTGCTGCACCGCTACCGCGAAGAACCGCGCGGCACCGTCACCATCGGAGGGAAAAGCTTCGAAGGAACGGGAACCGTGCTCACGATCGAGGACGGGCTGCTGATTATTCGATAATGTAAACGTCGTCGCCGGGCTCGGCGAAATAGAACTGTTCCCGGGCATAGCGTTCCAGCGTGTCCCGGTTGTCCTTCATCATCCGGATCTTTTCGTCCAGCGCGGCATTCTCCCGCTCATAGCGCTCGATCTGACGGTCCTGCTGCCTGAGGGTAAATCCGGCCTGGACCCAGGTGATGATGCTGTCTTTTTTCAGGAGAAGGAAAAGCAGGAAGAACACCGTAGCCACGATGGCGTAGCGGATGAAAGAACGCTGCTCCTTGTGGCTGCCGTCCTTGTCTCGATTCCAGAGGTCTTTGGTGTACTTTGCCATATATTTGCACAAAAATAGTTATTTTTGCGGAAGAAACTAATCTATCCACAATATGAAACCTACACTTTTGGTTCTGGCTGCCGGCATGGGCAGCCGCTACGGCGGACTCAAGCAGATGGACGGACTCGGCCCCAACGGCGAGACCATCATCGACTACTCCATCTACGACGCCGTGCAAGCCGGATTCGGCAAAGTCGTCTATATCGTCCGCGAGTATTTCCTCGAACAGTTCAAGGAGACGGTCGCCCGCAAGTACAGCCATGTCAAATGCGTGGACGGCAGCCCGCTCGAGTTCGTGTTCGTGACCCAGGAACTGGACAAGATCCCGGCCCGCTTCCTCCCGCTCAATCCCGAGCGCCAGAAGCCCTGGGGAACCGCCCACGCCGTACTGATGGCCGCCGACGTGATCAAGGAACCGTTCGTGGTGATCAACGGTGACGACTACTATGGCAAGGAATCTTTCCGCATCGCCGGAGACTGGTGCCGTGCGCATGCCTCCTCCCAGGGTGTCTTCGCCATCGTCGGCTTCGAACTGGACCATACCCTGAGCGAGTCCGGCGGTGTCTCCCGCGGCATCTGCCACTACGATGCCGAGCAGCACCTGACCGATGTCGTGGAGCATCTGAACATCCAGAAAGATGCGGACGGCGTCGTCCGCGGCGACAATTCCGTGACGGGCGGACACGTTGACCTGCGCGGAAAAGACCTCTGCTCGATGAACATGTGGGGATTCACCCCCGACTATTTCACCAAGAGCGCCGCGATCTTCGAGACCTTCCTGGAGCAGAACGCCCAAGAGCTCAAGAAAGAGTTCTATATCCCCTACGCCATCGACTGCATGATCAAGGACGGCAGCGCCCAGTGCGATGTCCTTTCCACCCCGTCCCACTGGTTCGGTGTGACCTACAAGGAAGACCGCCCCGCCGTCGTTGCGAAATTCGCCCAGCTGGCCGCGGACGGTGTCTACCCCAGCCCGCTTTATCAGTAGGCCATGGCGGGAAAGACCAAGCCCAGGAACTACGGTTTCCTGGAGAAATTCAATTACTACATCCCGGGAGTCGCGGATATCTTCATCCTGCTCGCCCTTCTGCTTGCAGGCAGCCTGCTGGGCAATCTTGTTACGCTCGGATTCGCCGCCGTACTGGGTCAGGAGGCCGGGATGGAATACGGAATGCTCGTCGCCTATCCGCTGATGTTCATCCCCCCGATGATGTACGCGAGCATCAAGAGCCGCAACAACAGTTATGTCAAGCCGGGACTGCTGCTGGACAGCAGTCATTTCAGCCCGCTGGGCGGAGCGCTCTGTGCCTTGTTCGCCATCCTCTCGACCCTGGGCGCCGCTTTCTGTTCGGACGCCATCCTCTCGGTGATGCCCGAGATGCCGCAATGGCTGGAGGAGACCCTCCGGAACATGACCGAAGGCGGGAACTTCCTTATCAACTTCTTGATGGTCAGTATCTTTGCTCCGTTCTTCGAAGAATGGCTCTGCCGGGGCATGGTGCTGCGCGGACTGCTTGGAAACAAAGTCAAACCGGCCTGGGCCATTGTGATTTCCGCATTGTTCTTCGCCCTGATCCACCTCAACCCCTGGCAGGCCGTGCCGGCTTTCCTGCTCGGCTGCCTGTTCGGCTATGTGTACTACAAGACCGGATCGCTGAAGCTCACGATGCTGATGCACTTTACCAACAACACCTTCTCCCTGGTCATGTCCAACGTGGATGCGTTCAAGGATGTGGAATCCTGGCTGGATGTCCTGCCGGGGCCCCGTTATTGGGTCATCTTCACCGCCTGTATCCTGATGATCGTACTCATCATCCGGGCTTATGCACGGATCCCCCTGGCCGGAGAAAAGGGCAACATGGATCCCGTCAACGCTTTGTTTGACGAGTAAGCGCAGTCTTTGCCCCTGACAGAAAAGTCCCCCCGGAACCGGAGGGACTTTTTCAGGCTTCGACGCAGGTACTGACCGTTTCGCGCGCTGCGCGGACATCGTGGACCCGCAGGATATCGGCCCCGTGCCGCAGCGCGAGGCGGTGTGCGCGTTCCGTGTCGCCGCCGGTGAAGCGCTTGTCGGCAGCGCCGACCAGGACCGGCCGGTCGAATCCCCGCAGCCAGTCGAGTTTCTCCAGGATCTCCCAGTTCTGCTCCACCGTTTTGGCAAAGCCCAGGCCGGGGTCGAGCACCCATTCGGCGATGCCGTATTCTTCCGCCCGGCGCGAGAACGCCCGGAAATAGGCTATCAGCGCAGGCACGACGCCCTCCGGATAATCGCATTGCGCGTCCATCGTGCGGGGATTGCCCCGCTTGTGCATCGCGACATAAGGCAGACCCAGCCGGCCGACGGTCGCCAGCATCTGCGGGTCATCCTCCCCGGCCGAGATGTCATTGACCAGAAAAGGACCGGCGCTGTCATAGACCCGGCGGACGATTTCGGCCCGGGTGGTATCGACCGAGAGCAATACCGGAGCATTCCAATTCCGGACGACCGGCTCCAACCGCGCCCATTCCTCCTCCAGAGGCACGTCCGCGGCCCCCGGGCGGGTCGAGACGGCCCCCAGGTCAATCATGTCTGCGCCCTCGGCGCACAAGGTCCGGATCCGGTCCCGGGCCTGCCCGGCCGCTGCCCGGCTGGGGGCATAGAAGGAATCCGGCGTCAGGTTGACGATGCCCATAATCTTTGTCATGACGCAAAAATAGAGATTTTTTCCATATCTTTGTAAAGATATGCTGATAGTATTAGAGGGCCTGGACGGAGCGGGCAAGTCCACCCAGGTCAGATTGTTCAGGGAATACCTCGGAAGTGTCTGCCCCCAATTGGATTACATCCATTTCCCCCGCTATGACGCTCCGGTTTACGGAGGTCTGATCGGCAAGTTCCTGCGCGGCGGATTCGGATCCATCGAAAGCGTCCACCCGCAGCTGGTCGCCCTCCTGTTTGCCGAAGACCGCAGGGATGCGGCGCCGCAGATCCTGCAGGCGCTGCGGGCGGGCGGCACGGTCTTGCTGGACCGCTATGTCTATTCCAATATCGCCTACCAATGCGCCAAGCTCGCCTCTGACGACGAGGCCGAAGAGCTGCGCGAATGGATCAACAATACCGAATACGGGCATTTCGGTCTCCCGAGACCGGATCTCAATATCTTCCTCGATGTCCCCATCGGTTTCGTAGAGCAAAGCCTGTCCGCCCAGCGGGGCGGTGCCGAACGGGGCTATCTCCGCGGACGGCAGGATATCCACGAAGCGGATATCGCCTTCCAGCGGCGGGTGCGGGACATGTACCGCCGGCAGGCGGCGCTCGATCCGCATTTTATTCCGGTGGACTGCAGCGGTCCGGAAGGACAGATGCTTCCACCCGAAGTCATCTTCCATAAAATCAAAAGCGTCTATGAGAGTTATCCGAAGGATTAGCGCCGTGCTGATCGGCGTCGTGCTCTTCCTCTCCGGCGTTCTCAAACTGATGGACCCCGTTGGAGCGCGGCTGGTCGTGGAGGAATATCTCAAATTCCTCCATATCACCTTCCTGATGGGAATCTCCGGGCTGATCGCCTCGGGGATGGCCCTGCTGGAGGCCTGGCTCGGTGCCGCCCTGATCACCGGAGTCTGGCGCAAGGTCACGACCGTGGTGACCGGAGCATTGCTCGGCTTCTTTACCCTGCTGACGGTCCTGCTCTATATCAAGAATCCCACGATGGACTGCGGCTGCTTCGGAGAAGTCATCCACCTGACCCACCTGCAGAGCCTGCTCAAGAACCTGGTTCTGATGGCCCTGTGGGCCCTGGCCAGTTTCCCGTTGAGGAAGCAGGAGATCACCAGGAAAGTCAAATATGTGAGCTTCCCCATCGTGGCCATCTCCGTGGCCCTGTTCCTACTGTATTCTTCGCTCTCCATCCCCCTGGTGGACTTCACGCCGTTCAAGCCGGGCGCCGAGCTGATGCTGCCCGAGGATATCGACGACCCGACGGACGACAGTACGCCGACCCTGTCCATCAGTGATGCCGCGGGCAATTATGTCGATTCGCTGCTGGTCAACGGAAAGTTGATGGTCGTCTCCATTTATGAACCCGAGAAGCTCTCCAAGCCCAACTGGGAAAAGATCGGAACGCTGATGCGCGAAAGCGCCCTGCTCGGCTACACGCCCATGGTGCTGGCCGCCTCTACCCCGGAGATCATGGAGTCGCTGGTCTCTGCCCCGGAGATTCTGTTCTCCACCTATTTCGCAGACCGCAAGAAGCTCCTCACACTCAACCGTTCCAACGGAGGAGCGACCTACATCGAAGATGGTTTGATCGTCACGAAATGGGGAGTCCGCCGCCTGCCGGACCGCGAAAAAACAGCAGCGCTTTCCGGCACGGACGTGACGGAATCGCTCCTGTCGGAGAACAACGGCGACCGCCTGAAATTCCAGGCGTTCCTGCTGTATGTCTTCTCCGTAATGCTACTGCTCTAGGAAAGCGATCATGCCCGGGACATCGTCCTTCGGGAAGGAACGCTGTTCTCCGGAAGCCAGATTCTTGAGATTCACGATCCCCTGCTCCATCTCGGAAGCCCCGGTGATGGACAGGAACGGGATGGATTTCCGGTCGGCATAGTCAAACTGTTTCTTGAGCTTGGCGGGATCGGGATAGATCTCCACCGCCACGCCCTCGGCGCGCAGGGTTGCCGCCACCGGGAGAAGATAGCGGACTTCTTCCTGCCCCATGTTGGCCAGCAACAGCCGGGTGGCGCTGCACAGGTCTTTGGGGAATTTATCCAGGCCCTTGAGCACATCGTAGATGCGGTCGGCCCCGAAGCTGACACCCACCCCGGACATGTCGGGCAGCCCGAAGATGCCGGTGAGATTGTCATAGCGTCCGCCGCCGCAGATGCTGCCGATCTGCCAGTCAAGCGCCTTGACCTCGAAGATGGCCCCGGTATAGTAATTAAGCCCGCGGGCCAGGGAGAGATCGATCTCGGCAGGCGTGCGGATGCCGGCGGCCTCGATGTAGCCGAAGAGTTCCTCCAATTCGTCCAGCCCCTTGAGGCCCGTCTCGGAAGCCCCCATCACGGTGCGCATCCGGGCCAGCTTCTCCGCGTTGGATCCGCTGAGGGTCAGGACCGGCTCCAGCACGGAGATGGCTTCGTCCGTGAGTCCCTTCTCCCGCATCTCCGCCTTGACGGCATCCAAGCCGATCTTGTCCAGTTTGTCGATGGCTACCGTAATATCTACGACCTTGTCCGGGAATCCGCAGATCTCGGCCAGTCCGGTCAACACCTTACGGTTGTTGATCTTGACGAGTACGCGGACACCGAGTTTCGCGAAAACCCGGTCCACGATCTGCACCAGTTCCAGCTCGCAGAGCTGACTGCGGGAGCCGATCATATCCACATCGCACTGGTAGAACTCGCGGTAGCGGCCTTTCTGCGGACGGTCCGCCCGCCAGACCGGCTGGATCTGGAAACGCTTGAAGGGGAAAGAAAGTTCGTTCTGGTGCTGGACGACAAAACGGGCGAAAGGCACCGTGAGGTCGTAACGCAGCCCTTTCTCGCATACCTGCGGGGTCAGCGGCCGGTCCGGGTCCACGTTCGCGAAAGCGTCGCCGGAATTGAGGATGCGGTAAAGGAGCTTGTCGCCCTCTTCGCCGTACTTGCCGAGCAGGGTGGAAAGGTTCTCCATCGCGGGCGTCTCGATCTGGGCGAAGCCGAAAGTCCGGAATACGGAACGGATCGTATCGAAAATATAATTGCGTTCTGCCGTCTCCTGAGGGCCGAAGTCGCGGGTCCCCTTGGGTATAGAAGGTTTCTGTGCCATCGGTATTTGAATTATTTTGCAAATTTACCTACTTTTGTTAAATATTCCGTTTATTCGTTATGAAAGATTTTGTCAAAATGGTTCTGGCCGTCATCTGCGGCTTTTTTATCATTGGTATCCTGTGCTTTATCCTGAGCATGGGTTTCCTGGGGGCCGCCGTTGCCGCCGGGAGCAGCACGCCGGCCCTGCCCAAGTCGGGCGTGCTCAAGATTGACCTGTCCAAAATCACTTTCGGGGAGCAGTCTCAGGAGTCCAATCCGCTCAGCGGAATGGACGCAAGCTCGCTGATGTCCGGCGGCAGCTCCAGCGTGGAGACCATCGGTATCTGGGATGCCGTGCAGGCGATCAACGCGGCTGCGGAGGATCCGGCCGTCAAATATATCTACCTCGACACGGACGGCAACGCCTCGGGCATCACCGCCCTCGGCGAGGTCCGGGAGGCCCTGAAGCATTTCCGTGCCAACAGCGGCAAGCCCGTGGTCGCCTACATGGAGAGCCCCGGCACCGGAACTTACTATTTCGCTTCCGTCGCCGACAAGATCTATATGACCTCCGCCCTCGGCGCCAATTCCAGCCTGACCGGCGTAGGTTCCCAGATGATGTTCCTGGGGGATCTGCTGGACCGCTTCGGCGTCAACATGCAGCTGATCCGCCACGGCAAATACAAATCCGCCGGTGAGATGTACACCCGGAACAGCGCCAGCCCGGAGAACCGCGAGCAGTATCAGCGCATGGTCGACTCGATCTGGGAAACCGTGGGTGCGGAGATTGCGGAATCCCGCGGCATCAGCGTCGAGGAACTGGACGCCGCCATCGAAGGCCTGCAGCTCAACTTCCCGCAGGACTTCGTCGACCACAAACTGGTCGATGAACTGCTGACCCGCCAGGGACTGCAGGACAAACTTGCCGACCTCGCCGTCGTGGATGAGTACAAGGATATCAAATGGATCGGGTTTGGCGACTATGTCGAAGCCAAGCTCGTCCCTTCCAAGGCCAAACAGACGATCGCCGTCATCTATACCGACGGTGAGATCATCGACGGCTCCTCCAAGGCCAATGTCGCCGGAGACCGCTTCGCATCCGTGATCGCCAAAGTCCGTGCGGACTCCACCGTCAAGGCGGTCGTCCTGCGCGTCAACTCGCCGGGCGGCAGCGTGCTCGCTTCCGAGAAAATCAAGACCGAGCTGGATCTGCTCAAAGCCGACAAACCGCTGGTCGCCTCCTACGGTGACTACGCCGCATCCGGCGGATACTGGATCTCCAACAACTGTGAGAAGATCTATTCCGACGCAACGACCCTCACCGGTTCCATCGGCGTGTTCGGTCTCGTCCCGGACCTGTCCAAGACGGTCAAGGATATCGCCCATGTCGGCGTGGAAAGTATCACTTCCCACAAGCACGGTGACATGTACGGGCTGATGCGTCCTTTCGATACCGATGAATACAACTACATGCTGGCCTCCATCGAGGCCATCTACGACCGCTTTACCACCATCGTTTCCGAAGGACGCGGCATTCCCAAGGATACGGTGGACGCCATCGGCCAGGGCCGTGTATGGACCGGGGCAGACGCCCTGCAGATCCAGCTCGTAGATGAGATCGGCACGCTCGAGGACGCCATCCACTATGCGGCCGTCGCCGCCGGTGACGCCGAACTCGCCAATTGGAAGGTCAAGGGCTATCCCGCTCCGCCGAGCGTAATGGAGCAGGTGCTCGATGCCTTCGGCATGAACCCCGCCGAGGACAATGCCCTGGTTGCCGCACTCAAGGATCTCAGCTCGCCCCAGATCCTCGCCCGGATGGACAACGAAATCCGGATCCAATAGCCCCGCGCATCCCGGGTTTCTGCCCGGGATTGCCGTAAATTTTGGATTTTTAAAAATAATTGCTACCTTTGCAATCCCAAACATCGCGGGATAGAGCAGTTGGTAGCTCGTCGGGCTCATAACCCGGAGGTCGGTGGTTCGAGTCCGCCTCCCGCTACGAAACGAAACTACGGCAGCCAGACGGCTGCCGTTTTCGTTTCGTAGCGGGAGACCGGGCCGCTCCGCAGCCCGACTTCCCTATCCCCCCTGCACCCACCAGGGGGACGGGGGAAAGGATTCCCCCGCACGGCTGACGCCGTCCCCCTTCGGTCGGCCTGCGGCCTCCGAATGCTGTTTTTTCCCCGGCATCACCCTCCCGGCGCGCGCCTGACGGCGTCTCGGCCCTCCGGACCGCGTATTCCCATAGTCGCAACGCCAGCAATTTACGCACTGTTCTGAGGAAGGTCTCTTTTTAAGGGCTGGACCTTCTCCATTTTTTGCTTTTGGATAGAACGGCCATTCTTCTTATCTTCACACCGATAAATCGAAATTTGAGGTTTTTATGAATATGTCTACAAAGAATCGTATTTTTTACGGTAGCTTGTTTGCTGTGATGGCAGTTTTATGGCTGATTCAGATTCTACTTGATTCCGGTTCAGTGGTACTTAAAATTCTTGGTTTCTCTGCATGTGTTGTTATAGCCACGGGGCATTTTGTCAGTTACTATAGGGAGAAAAAGAATTCAAACAAATAAGGTAAATTCGGATTTATCGATGCAAAGCCTCAATGAATCGCTGGATTTCCAGCAGCCCTTCCAGGATGCAGGGGTTCGAGATTCGGAGTGTTTGGTCTACGCGATATGCCTACTTATATCGGTTTCTCATTACCGATACTCCAGCCCCTTAACTGCAACACCGATGTTGACGGGCAGATACTCCATCTTTCCCAGTGCCACTTCCCTGACATAGCTGCTCTTGAGGTAGATATTGAAATCCATACTCATCTCCCAGAATTCCTGCTCTTCCTGTGTTTTGGCAAGGAAGGCCTGTAGAGCTTCGTTATTGCATCCGACAATCTGGAAGGCAATGAAGTATTTGCCCGGTTCCAGCAGGAGAATTTCTTCTGGCCGGATGTCGAAATCCTGCGGATCTTTCGATACGGCGACATCGAAGTAGATGGGCTTTTGGAGCACGTTGACAAACGATTCTTTCTTTCCCTCGATGCGGTAGATATTGATGGATGCGACGCAACCGGGGATATGGTTGCTGCGGACGGTAAGCAGGATATCTTTCACGAGGAAGGGCTTTTTGGCCTGGGCGACGGAACCTATTTCCCGTCCCGAAGGGTGTTCGCTCCGC
>JAILAO010000149.1 GCA_024681565.1 Bacteroidales bacterium | reverse complement strand
CCTGCTCACCAACGCGTTGAGCGGGGAGCATATGGGCAGTTACCTGGGGCTGTTCAACTGCACGATCTGCCTGCCGCAGATCGTGGCAGCGGCCCTGGGCGGCGTGGTCCTGCGGCTCGTCGGCGGCGTACAGGCGCACATGCTTGTCGTTGCCGGGGTGCTGCTGGTGTGCGGCAGCCTCGCCGTCTCCCTCGTCAAGGAACATAACAAATATTCATCATAACCAATCCTTTATGAAAAAAGTCCTATCCATCCTTGCGGCCGCCGCGCTTTTCTGCGTGACGGACGTCACTGCATCAGCCCAAGGCTTTGCAGTCCGCGGCGTGGTTGTAGACCAGATGGGTCCCGTTATCGGAGCCGCCGTCATCGAGGCCGGCACGACCAACGGAGCTGTGACCGACCTGGACGGCAACTTCTCCTTCAGGGTTTCTTCCCCCGATGCCACCGTCGAGGTGAGCTGCATCGGCTACACCACCCAGAGTTTCAAGGCATCCGCAATGCCGGCCACCATCACCCTCGTCGAGGACAATGAGTTCCTGGATGAAGTCGTGGTCATCGGCTACGGTACCGTCAAAAAGAGCGACCTCACCGGATCCGTCGCGACCGTCAAGGCCGACGAGATCAACAAGGGCGTCATCACCAGCCCGGCCGACCTGCTCCGCGGCAAGAGCGCGGGCGTGGTCGTGACCGCCGGCTCCGGTATGCCGGGTTCCGCGGCGACGATCCGCATCCGCGGTACGGCGTCCCTCAACGCCGACCAGACCCCGCTGATCGTTATCGACGGCCTGCCCGTCTCCAATGACGGCATCTCCGGCATGTCCGACCCGCTGTCCTCCATCAATCCTGAGGATATCGAGAGCTTCACCGTCCTCAAGGACGCTTCTGCGACCGCCATCTACGGTTCCCGCGCCTCCAACGGCGTCATCGTGATCACCACCAAGAAGGGCTCCAAGACCGGCAGCGCGCTGCCGCAGGTGGCCGTGGACTTCACGGCTTCCGTCAACACGGTCGCCAAATACCAGAACCTGCTCGACGCGAACGGCATCACCAGCCTGATCCGCAGCTTCTACGGCGCCAACTCTGTCGCCGAGTCCAACCTCGGCGTGAACGGCACCCTCTACAGCACCGACTGGCAGAAGGAAATCTACCAGGCCGCTCCGACCTATGACGGCAACATCAGCCTCAACGGCCGCATCGGTTCCTTCCTGCCCTACCGTCTCTCCGGCGGCTATACCTCCCAGACCGGTACGCTCAAGGGCTCGAAGATGAACCGCGGGACCCTTTCCCTCAACCTCTCCCCGAGTTTCTTTGACAAGCACCTCACGGTCAACCTCAACGGCAAGGGCTCCTATGCCCGCAACTGGTACGCCAACCAGGACGCCATCGGCGCCGCCAACCACTATGATCCGACCAAGCCGGTGTACAACGACCTGGCCGGCTACAGCCTGAACGGCTACACCACCTGGTATGACACCGCCGGCAACATCAACACGATGGCCACGATGAACCCGGTGGGCCTGCTCGACGCCAAGAGCGACTACGCCGACGCCTACCGCTTCATCGGCAACGCGCAGTTCGACTACAAGATCCACGGCTTCGAAGACCGCCGGCTCAACCTCAACCTCGGTATGGACTGGGCCAAGTCCAAGGGCTACAACGAACTGGCCATGGGCTCGGAAGCTTCCTTCCACAACACCAACCAGTCCGGCGGCGGCCAACACACCGACTATGACTACAGCCGCCTGAACACGACCCTCGAGTTCTACGCCGACTACAACAAGACCTTCGCCGAGAAGCACAATGTGGACCTGATGGCCGGTTACTCCTGGCAGCGCTTCTACAACGAAAGCAACAGCCTCTCCACCCGTCTGAGCGACAGCGCTTCCCTGGGTTCCGCCCACAACAAGGGCGAACTCTTCCTCATCTCCTTCTTCGGCCGCGCCAACTATGGTTACGCCGACAAGTACCTCCTGACCGCGACGGTCCGCGCCGACGGTACTTCCCGTTTCCAGAACCACAAATGGGGTATCTTCCCCTCCGTGGCCTTCGGCTGGAACGTGATGCAGGAGGACTTCATGGACGAGGCGGACGCGATGTCCACCCTCAAGCTGCGCCTCTCCTGGGGCCAGACCGGCCAGCAGGCCGTGGGCGGATACTACGACACCTTCGCCCAGTTCTTGACCCACCAGCTCGGTTCCTATTATTATTTCAATGATACGCTGATCACCCCGATCTCCGCCCTGGGCTACAGCGCCGACCTGCGCTGGGAGACCACGACGACCTATAACATCGGTTTTGACTTCGGCTTCTGGAAGGACCGCCTGACGGCGAACCTGGACCTCTACAAGCGCGACACCAAGGACATCCTCAACTACATCCCGGTGCCGGCCCTGTCCAACCTGACCAACTACCTCAACACCAACATCGGCTCGATGACCAACATGGGTGTCGAACTCGATGTGAACGCGATCCTCGCCGAGACCCGTGACATGAGCTGGACGGCCGGATTCAACGTGGCCTACAATTACAACCGCATCACGAAGCTGACCGCCTCCGACGACAACGCCACAGGCGTGGAGACCGGCAGCATCTCCGGCGGTACCGGCAACAATGTGCAGATGTTCCAGGTCGGCTACCCGATGAACGCCTTCTACGTGTATCAGCAGGTGTACGACAAGAACGGCCGGCCGATCAGCGGTCTCTATGTGGACCGCAACGAGGACGGCGCCATCACCGCCGAAGACAAGTACTTCTATCACAAGCCGTTCGCCGATGTGACCATCGGCTTCAACACCAGCTTCTCCTACAAGAACTGGACGGCGGCCCTGTCCGGCCACGCCTCCATCGGCAACTGGGTGTACAACAACGTCGCCTCCGATACCGAGATGCTCGCGGACCTCTGGACCAACAGCTTCATCAGCAACCGCCTGGCGTCCGCCACCAACTCCATGTTCTCGCAGGCCCAGTACCTGTCCGACTACTATGTGCGCAACGCTTCCTTCCTCAAACTGGACAACCTCACGGTCGGTTACACCTTCCCGAACCTCTTCAAGGTGACGCCGGACCGCAGCGCCTCTCTCAATGTGTTCGGTACCGTGCAGAACATCTGCACCCTCACCGGCTACGACGGGATCGACCCGGAAGTGTACGGCGGCATCGACGGTACGATGTACCCTCGTCCCCGCACGTTTGTCCTCGGTGTCAAGTTCAACTTCTAATCCAGGATAGCATATGAAAACCATCAAATATATTCTTGGCACGATCGTCCTCGCAGCAACGCTGAGCGCCTGCGTCAAAGACCTCAACGTCACCCCGATCGACCCGAACGCCAATACGGCGGACAAGGCCCTGACGGACCAGGCGGGCTATGAATCCTTCCTGGCCGGCATCTACACCGGTTTCGCCACCTCCGGCTTCTACGGAGCCAACGGCAGCGCGTCCATCTCCGGACTGGACGGCGGCGCCTCCCAGTACATCCGCGGTCTGTATCACCACACCGGACTGACCACCGACGAGGCGGTCTGCGGCTGGAATGACCAGACCATCAAGAATTTCCACTATCAGAACTGGACGACGGACGATACCTTTATCTACGCGTTCTATTCCCGTATCTTCATGCAGGTGTCGATGGCCAACGAGTTCATCCGCGAGGCCAAGGCCTCCGAAGTGACCTTCTCCGACAAGGAAGAGTACATCGCCGAAGCCCGCGTGCTCCGCGCCCTGGCCTACTACCACGCCATCGACAATTTCGGCAACGTCCCCTTCGCCGACGAGACCGCCATCGTGGGCCAGAACCCGACCCAGATGCTGCGCGCCGACCTGTACAACTGGCTCGAGACCGAACTCACCGACCTGATCGACAACAGCGCCCTGGCCGGGCCGCGCGCCAACGGCTATGCCCGCGCCGACAAGGGTGTGGCGAAGTTCATCCTCGCCAAGCTCTACCTCAATGCCAAGGTCTTCACCGGTACCGCCCAGTGGCAGAAATGCGCCGATGTCCTGAAGGACCTCATGGATGACGGCTACAGCCTCCACACCAGCACCGCCGGCGTCTACAGCCCCTACCAGGAGCTCTTCCTCGCCGACAACAACCGCTGCACGGACGAAATCATCTTCGCCATCGAGCAGGACGGTGTCAACACCACCAGCTACGGTGCGACGAACTACCTGATCTTCGCCTCCACCGGCGGTACGATGGATGTCTCCAAGATCGGTATCTCCTCCGGCTGGGGCGGTCTCCGCACCACGCCGCAGTTCTACAACAAGTTCAGCTCCGGCGACGCCCGCGCCCTCTTCTACACGAGCGGCCAGAAGAAAGAAATCGACGACATCGGCGACTTCACCAACGGTTACGCCTTCATGAAGTACCTCAACATCAAGAGCGACGGCAACCCGGGCCAGGAAAGCGGCTTCGTGGATACCGATTTCCCGATGATGCGCTATGCCGACGTGCTGCTCATGGCGGCCGAATGCCAGGTCAACGGCGCTTCCATCGACGGCCTCTCCGCCTACAACCAGGTCCGCAAGCGCGCCGGTGTACCGGAAGCCAAGTCCATCGTGCTGCAGGACGTTCTCGACGAGCGTGCCCGCGAACTCTATCAGGAGTGCTGGCGCCGCAACGACCTGATCCGCTACGGTCAGTTCACCACCGGTGACTATCTCTGGCAGTGGAAGGGCGGCACCAAGGACGGTACCTCCGTCGACGACCACTTCAATCTGTTCCCGATTCCGGATTCCGACCGGCTTGCCAACAGCAACCTCGAGCAGAATCCCGGTTATTCCGCCAACTAAACGATTCGTGCCATGAAGAAAATATTTTCCATCATATCTGCAGGCGTGATCGCCCTGACGGCCGTGTCCTGCATCCAGGAGCCTCTGGCCACGTTCGACCCGTCGAAGGCCACCGCCCCGATCATGGGAGAGACAAGCACTACTGCGAAGAGCATCACCGTCAGTTATTCTCCGGCCGTGCTCAACCAGGGATTCAACGAGCAGATCGCTCCGTCCCACGTACTTGCCATCATCTCCGTCAACGGCGATCCCGTCAGCAGGATCGTCACCAGCCAGGACAGCGGCAACACCCTGACCGCGACCCTGGTCAACATCAGCAAGGCCCTCGCCTATTTCGGCTACAAGGACGGTGACTCCCTTTCCTCTGTCGAACTGGCGGTCCGCGCCACGCTCCAGACGCTCTCGCAGGACAACGGCATCAACGGCTACGTCGATTCCGAGAGCAGCATCGTCCTCAACAACTTCACCGTGACCATTCCGGTGGGCAGCCCGTATGCGGACTACACCGAACTGAGCAGCTGGAGCGTCATCGGATCCCTGTCCGAGTACGGAATCAGCTGGGACGGCGACCTTGAGGTCTTCGAGACCGAAGACGGCAACCACCTCGTGGCCAAGGCCGTGAAGCTGACCAAGGACGATGAGTTCAAGTTCCGCAAGGACCTCGCCTGGGATGTCAACATGGGCGGCGCCTTCGGCAGCCTCGACGCTCCTTTCAGCGTGACCCAGGACGGTGACAACATCAAGGTCGGCGCCGACGGCACCTATGACCTCTGGCTCGACCTCGAGGCCGGCACGGCCACCGTCACCGACGCCTATATGGCCTATCCGGACCACAAGGACGCCAGCGCATGGACCGTCATCGGTTCCCTGTCCGAATACGGCATCAGCTGGGACGGCGACCTTCCGATGATCACCGACGGCAGCACCCACGTAGCCCAGGGCATCAAGATCGCGGCGGCGGACGAGTTCAAGTTCCGCAAGGACCTCGCCTGGGATGTCAACATGGGCGGCGCCTTCGGCAGCCTCGGATCCCCGTTCGCCGTCACCCAGGACGGTGACAACATCAAGGTCGGCCAGGACGGCGTCTACGACCTCATCCTCGACCCGACCGGAACCGCAACCGTCGTCGAGACCCTCGGCGGAGGCGTCAGCGGCAAGATCGGCGGCGACGAACCCGAACCGGAGCCTGTCACGGGCTGGAACATCATCGGCGCCAACGGCGACTGGGACAACGACATCCTGGCCACCGAGAACGGCGGGGTCTGGACGGCCTACGTCAACGCGACAGCCGAGACCGAGTTCAAGTGGCGCAAGGACGGCGCCTGGGACGAGAACTATGGCGGAGCCTTCACCGAGCTCGGAACTCCGTTCACGGCCGTCGCCGGCGGTGACAACATCAAGGTGTCTGCCGGATTCTATCAGGTCGTGCTCGACCTCTCCTCGGCCGATCCCACCATCACCGTGTCCAAGGGCGACGTCTTCGGCCTGATCGGCGTAGGCGGCGACTGGGACCACGATATCTACATGACCCTGAGCGACGGCAAGTGGGTGAGCCCCGCCACCGCCATCGAGGGCGAGTTCAAGATCCGCCGCAACGCGGCCTGGGACGAGAACTACGGCGGCACCTTCGCCGAGCTCGACAAGCCCTTCGAGGCCGTGGCCGGCGGCAGCAACATCAAGCTGGAAGCCGGCGAGTATGTGGTCACCTTCGACCCGACCGCCAAGACCATCACCGTTTCCGCAGCCCTGCCGTCCAACCTCTGGTCCGTGATCGGCGACTTCAACGGCTGGGCTGCCGACGCCTACATGACCCAGGTCGCCCCGGGCATCTGGGTGAGCGGCGAGATCGAAGTCACGGCTGCCGGCTGGAAAGTCCGCTACAACAACAGCTGGGACGTCAACCGCGGCGGCGCCACGCCGGCCGAGGTCGGCCAGTTCGCCGGCGCCTATCCCGGCGGCGACAACCTGACCCTCGAGGGCAAGGTGCATGTGGTGTACAACGAGATGAACCAGACCATCGGCACCCTCGGCTGGGGCGTCGTGGGCAAGATCGCTTCCATCCCCGGTTTCGAGTGGAACAACGACATCCCGATGAACCTCGCGTCCGACGGCAAGTGGTACAGTGTGCCTGTCACCCTCGCGGCAAGCGACGAGATCAAGATCCGCTGGAACGGAGCCTGGGACAAGAACTATGGCGCCGAAGCCAATGAAGGAAAAGCTGCGGATACGCCCTTCGCCACCGGCGGAGAGAACTTCAAGGCGGCGGCAGACGGCACCTACATGGTCGTCTTCGACCCGACTGCCAACACGATCACCCTGAGCACCGACTTCTGGAGCCTGATCGGAGACTTCAACAGCTGGGGCGGCGACCGCTTCATGCTGCCGGACGGTTCTGGCAAGTGGTTTGCATACAATCAGGAGATATCCGGCGGTTGGAAAATCCGCAAGGGCGCTGCCTGGACCGTGAGTGCCGGCGGCACCTACGCCAAGGCCGGCGAGGCTTTCGCCGCCGTGACCACGGACGGACCCAACATCGCCGTGACGGACATGACCCGCTTCGATGTCGTCTATGACACCAAGGCCGGCAATATTACGGTCTCCGCACCGGTTAAATAACGGAACCTGAGCTTTTTTTCAGGCCGGGGCCCCTGACCGGACCCCGGTCTGCCAATTCAAATTGACGACCGTTATGAGAAGATTCCACATCGTCGCCTGCGCCGCCGCCGCATTCGTCCTGCTCTCATGCTCCGCCTGCAAGAAGATTCCGGCAGGGACGGAAAGCACGTCCGGGCAGCAGCCCGAGACCGGTTCGCAGCTCGCCGACATCACCTACCAGGTCAACGTCTATAGCTTCGCCGACTTCGACGGAGACGGCTGGGGAGACTTCCGGGGCATCATCGAGCACCTTGACTATTTCAAAAGCCTGGGCGTATCGGCCCTCTGGCTCTCTCCGGTCCAGTCCGCCATGTCCTACCACGGATACGATGTCATCGACTATAGCGCCCTCAACCCCCGTTTCGGCACGGAAGAAGACTTCCAGGAACTGATCGACCGGGCCGGCGAGCAGGGCATCGATATCTATATGGACTATGTGCTGAACCACTCCGGCAGCGGCAATCCCTGGTTCCAGCAGGCCTGTGCGGACCCGGGCAGCAAGTACCGCGACTATTATGTCTTCTCGGAGAACCCTTCCGCCGATGTAGCGGCGGGCAAGGTGGACAACTATGCCGGCGCCGCATCTCCGGGCATGGGCGCCTGGTACGCCCTCTCGGACACGGCCGGACGTCTGCATTTCAAGTGGGACTGGAACGCCAGGACCATGACCGTGACCGCTTCCGAAGAAGCGGCGCAAGCCTCCAATCCCGGCGCCACCAAATGGCTGTACTACGGCGACGGCAAGCTTGCCGGCCTGTATGAGACCTCCTCCGGCATCTTCGAGATCACCGTGGACTTCTCTTCCTCCTGGGGTTTCCTGCTCCGTACCTCCACGACGAGCTGGGACAACGGGACCAAGTGGGGCGGAAACGGCACGGCCCTGACCCTCGGCACCCCTTATACGGTCAACAACAGCAGCGCCAAGGACATCCCCTTCAGCGGCGGCGTCTCCTATTTTGCCAGTTTCGATTCGACGATGCCCGATCTTAACTATGGTCCCTACACCACAGCGGCTTCTTCCGCAGCCTTCAAGGACCTCGCGGCCAGCGCCGACAAATGGATCAACATGGGCGTGAACGGGATGCGTCTCGATGCCGTGCTCTGGATCTACCAGAAGCAGGTCGATGCCAACGTGGCCTTCCTGACGGCCTGGTACGACCACTGCAATGCCACGTATAAGGCCCGCGGCGGAACCGGGGACTTCTTCATGGTCGGCGAAGCCTGGACCGATACCCCGCCGGAAATGGCCCCGTACTTCAAAGCCCTCCCGTCCAATTTTGATTTCCACTTTTGGTGGAACCTCAAAGACGCTATCAACAGTGGCCAGGGCGCCTACTTCGCCGACAAGGTTATTTACTCCAGGGATTTGTTCAAGGCGCAGCGCGCCGGCTTCATAGATTCCATCAAGCTCTCAAACCATGACGAGAACCGCGCCGCAGAAGATCTGGGACGCAGTCTCGAGAAAGAGAAGCTGGCGGCTGCCGTCTTGCTCACGTCCCCGGGCAAGCCCTTCATCTACCAGGGCGAGGAACTCGGCTATTGGGGCAAAAAAGATAATGGGGACGAATTCATCCGCACCCCTATCAAATGGTCCCGCTCCGGCGGCATCATGTTGGAATCCCTGGGCGGCAAGGTGGACAAAGAGATGCTTTCCCCGGAAATCTCCGTGGAAGCACAGACTGAGGATCCCGCATCGCTGCTGAACGTGTACCGGAAATTCGCCGGGGCGCGCAACAGCTACAAAGCCCTCGCCGGCGGCGAGATCGCCTCGATCCTGTCTTCCAACAGGGCCGTCGCCCTCTGGACGATGAGTTGCGACGGGCAGACGGTCCTGGTGGCCCACAATTTCAGCGGCAATGTGGCTTCCATTACGCTCAGCGGTTATTCCGTCGACAATCTTCTGGTATCCAACGGTGTGGCGACCGGAAAGGGAAGCAGCCTCACCCTCGGCGCCTACGCCTCGGCCGTGTTTGCGCAATGAGAACGGGACTTGCCTGCCTGCTTGCGCTGTGCGCCCTCGTGCCCGCCTGCCGGAAAGCGGATGGCGGCGGCACGGAGCCGGAGCCTCCCGCCAGGACCTTTGTCCAGGGCGTAGACATCAGCTGGACCACCGAGCTGGAGTCCAAAGGGTATCGCTTCTACAACGCCGCCGGACAGGAAAGGGAATGTCTCACGCTGATGAAGGAAATCGGCGCCGACGCCGTCCGCCTGCGCGTATGGGTGGACCCGGAAGATGGATGGAACGGCCAGGAAGATGTCCTGGAAAAGGCAAAACGCGCCCAGGCGCTCGGCCTCGGCGTGCAGGTGGATTTCCATTACAGCGACAGCTGGGCCGATCCGGCCCAGCAGACCGTCCCCGCCGCCTGGAAAGGCAAGGATGCCGCGGCGATGGCGACGGCCGTGAAGACCCACACGCAGCAGGTCCTGCAGGCCCTCAAGAGCGCCGGCGTGGAGGTAGACTGGGTGCAGGTGGGCAATGAAGTCACGAACGGGATGCTCTGGGACAGCGGCCGGGTGGCCGGCACTTCGGCCGGTCAGTTCGTCAAATACTTCCAGGCCGGACGGGAAGCCGTGAAGGCCGTCTATCCGCAGGCGCAGGTGATCCTGCACCTCGACAACGGCTGGAATCTCTCCACGCTCAACTGGTTCCTCACCCTGATGAAAGGGAACGGTCTGGAGTACGACCTCCTCGGACTGTCGCTCTATCCCTCCTATTGGGAGAACGGGGCCTACCCGGACTGGAAGCCCAGGGTGCAGCAGTTCGTCTCCAACCTCCCGACGTTGTACAAGGCCTATGGCAAACCTGTGATGCTCGTGGAGTTCGGAATGCCGGCGAGCGAACCGGCCAAGGCCCGGGCGGCCCTGGAGTATCTCCTCGGCAACACGCAGGACCTGGAGTATTTCCTCGGCGTCTTTTACTGGGAGCCGGAAGCCGAGCACGACCGCTGCGGCTACGATTACGGCGCGTTCTCGGGCGGCCGCCCGACGGAGGCGCTGGCACCCTTCGGACAATATTAAACCTTTATATATGAAAAGATTATTATTTGCCCTCAGTCTGACCCTGCTGGTGCTCGGCGCTTGCAAAAGCACGCCGGAACCGGCCCCGCAAGCCAAACTGGGCGACGGAGTCGTCTATGAACTCAACGTCCGGCAGCTCACCCCGGAGGGGACTTTCGCCGCCGCCGGCGCGCAGCTCCCGCTGCTCCGGGATCTTGGCGTGGACATCATCTGGGTGATGCCGCCCTACCCCATCGGGGAGAAGGGCCGCAAGGGCACCCTCGGCTCCTACTATGCCATCAAGGACTACTGTGATATCAATCCCGAGTTCGGCACCCTGGCCGACTTCGACCATTTCCTGGCGGAAGCCCATGCCCTGGGATTCAAAGTCGTGCTCGACTGGGTGGCCAACCACACGGCGCCCGACCACCCCTGGGTGACGGAGAAACCCGCCGACTGGTATGTGCGGGACGCCGACGGCAATACCATCGTCGAATACGACTGGACGGACATCGCCAAGCTGAACTACGCCAACGCGGACATGCGCGCCGAGATGGAGAAATGCATGCGTTTCTGGCTGGACCGCGGCGTGGACGGATTCCGCTGCGACGTGGCCTACCAGATCCCGCAGGACTTCTGGTCCGCCGTCCTGCCGAAGTTCCGGCAGGAATACGCGCGGCCGCTGTATTTCCTCGCCGAGGGCGAGGAGGCCTGGCTGCACGATGCCGGTTTCGACACCACCTATGCCTGGCGGCTGCACCACCTGCTCAACGACATCGCGCAGGGCAAGGCCAATGCCGACAGCCTCGTGCAGTATATGTACTGGAACCAGGAGAACTACAAGAGCGGCGCACGCCGCCTCTGCTTCACCTCCAACCACGACGAGAATTCGTGGAACGGAACGGAATTCGAGCGTATGGGCGACGCCTGGCAGGCGATGACCGTGCTCTGCTGGACCCTGCCGCAGGCGCAGCCGCTCATCTACACCGGGCAGGAGTTCGGCTACGACCACCGTTTCGCTTTCTTTGAGAAAGACCCCCTCCCGGCGCGCAAGACCAACGCCGTCACGGACTTCTACCGCTACCTCGGCCAGCTCCGCCGGGAGCATCCGGCGATGATCCCTGGCCGGGGCAAGTTCGAGCTGCTCTCCTCCGACAAGAACACCCTGGTGTTCAAGCGTTCCGCCGGAGCGGACATCGTCCAGATCAGCGTACAGCTGGAGTCTCCCTGGACCTGGACCATCCAAACGGGCGCCGACCGCATCAGCCGCGTGGAGCCGCCCTGCTGGTGGGTGGGCATGGAAACCCCGCTGCAGCTGCTCGTGCAGGGAGAGGGCATCGGCGCCTACGAGGTCCGGATCGAGGGTCCGGGCGGCGTGAGCGTCGCTCAGGTCCACCCGGCGGAAAGCCCCAACTACCTGTTCGTGGACGTGCGGGTCGACAAGACCGCCGCCCCCGGCACCCGGGAGCTGGTGTTCAGCAAGGACGGAGACACGTTCCGCGTACCGTACCGTTTCGAAGCCCGCGCCGAGGGATCCGCGCAGCGCGAGAGCTTCGGCACCGCCGATGCCGTCTATCTCATCATGCCGGACCGCTTCGTCAACGGCGACCCGGCCAATGACGAGACCCCCGACACCATCGAGAATCCCGATCCGGCCGCTTTCTTCGGGCGCCACGGCGGGGATATCCAGGGCATCGAGGACCAGCTCGACTATATCGCCGACCTGGGCTTCACCGCCATCTGGAGCACGCCGCTGCTGGAGGATGACGAGCCGGAATCCTCCTATCACGGCTATGCCTGTACGGACTATTACAACATCGACTCCCGCTTCGGCGGCAACTGGAAATACCGTGAATTCGTACAGGAAGCACACCGGCGCGGCCTCAAGGTCATCATGGACGTGGTCACCAACCACTGCGGCGACCGGCACTGGTGGATGGAAGACCTTCCCTTCGCGGACTGGGTACACCAGTGGCCGTCCTACACCCATTCCAACTGCGCCTTTTCGGCGCAGAACGACCCCTACTGCTCCCAGCACGACCGGGAGAACATGGTCGGCGGCTGGTTCGACACCTCGATGGTGGACATGAACCTCGACAACCCCTATGTCCTGCAGTATTTCCAGCAGTGGGCCGTCTGGTGGACCGAGTGGGCCGGTCTGGACGGTTTCCGCGTGGACACCTATCCCTACAACGAAAAGGAACCGATGGCCCGGTGGTGCGCTTCCGTCCGCCGCGAATATCCCCGGCTCAACATCGTGGGCGAGGTCTGGTCCGTGAACGTGCCGCAGGTCGCCTACTGGCAGGCGGACAATCCCAACCGGGACGGCTTCAACTCCCACCTCCCCTCCGTGATGGACTTCTGCCTGCAGTCGGCCATCTGCCAGGGCATCAACACCGACAGCGAGAACTGGGACAACGGCATCACCCGCTGGTATGACTCCATCGCCAACGATGTCTATCTCCACGATCCGCAGAACATGATGGTCTTCCCGGGCAACCACGACACCGACCGCATCGGCGATGTCGTCGGCCGCGACCCCGCCAAGATGAAACTCGTGATGGCGCTGCTCTCCACCGTGCGCGGCTATCCGCAGTGGTTTGCGGGAGACGAACTGATGGTCGTCTCGCGCGACCGGAGCCAGGGCCACGGCGGGCTGCGCGTGGAGTTTCCCCTGGATTGGGAGCAGGACCCCGTCCGGAAGGAACTGCACGACTATCTCCGCACGCTGCTGCAGTGGCGGCAGGGCTCGGAAGCCGTCCAGCACGGCCATACGCTGCATTTCCTGACCCGGGACAATACCTACGCCTATTTCCGCTACACCGATGCGGGCGAGACCGTCTTCGTGTATCTCAACAACAATCCCGCCCCGCGGGATATCCCCTGGGCGGATTATGCCGAGATCACCGGTCGCCTGAAGGCGCCGGGAAAGGATGTTATTTCCGGAGAAACTATTAACTTTGAACCCCGGACCGTCGCGGGTCGCTCCGCGCTGGTCGTAGAATTCAAATGAGACAATTAATCATTCTCCTGGCAGCCGTCACGCTGGCGGCCTGCTCTTCTGCGCCGGGCCAGGCCCCCAAGCCGGCTGCAGAGCTGAGTTCCCCGGACGGCAAGCTCCGGATGACTTTTTCCCTTTCTGAAGAGGGGGTTCCCCGCTATGCCCTGGAACGCGAGGACGTGCCGGTGCTGACCCCCGGCCGCCTGGGTTTCCTGCTGCGCGGCACGGTCAAGGCGGAAAAGCTGTACGCCGACCTGGACGGCACCGTGGTCAAAGAGGACGCGCAGCCGACCATCCGCTTCGACAAGTTTTTTGAACTCACCGGCACGGAGACGGACAGCCTCGACGAGGTCTGGGAACCGGTCTGGGGCGAGGAAGCGCAGATCCGCAACCACTACAACGAACTGCTGGTCCACCTGCGGCAGCCGGACAGCGGCCGCCTGCTGGACATCCGCTTCCGCCTGTTCGACGACGGTCTCGGTTTCCGCTATGAGTTCCCCGCCGGACAGCCGCTGGTGCATTTCGTGATCAAGGAAGAAATGACCGAGTTCGCCTGCGCCGACGATTTCACCGCCTGGTGGATCCCCGGCGACTACGACACCCAGGAGTACGAATACAATTGTACGAAGCTTTCGCAGGTCAGCGCGCATTTCAACGACAAGATGCGCGGCAACAGCAGCCAGACCCCGTTCAGCACCTCCGGTGTCCAGACCTCCCTGCAGATGAAGACCCCGGAAGGACTCTATGTCAACATCCACGAGGCGGCCCTGGTGGATTATCCCTGCATGCACCTGCTGGTGGACGGCCCTTCGCACACGCTGCGCGCCTGGCTGACCCCGGACGCCGAAGGCTGGAAGGGCAACCTCACGGCGCCGGCCCGGACGCCCTGGCGCACCGTGCAGGTGACCGCATCCGCCACGGACCAGCTGGCCTCCCGCCTGATCCTCAACCTCAATGAGCCCTGCGCGCTGGAGGATGTGAGCTGGATCCACCCGGTCAAGTATATGGGCGTGTGGTGGGAACTGATCGCCGGCGCGGCCTCCTGGGCCTATACGGACGCGGTCGGCATCGACCTGGACAACTTCGACTACCAGGCCGCGACGCCCAACGGGCGCCACGGGGCCAACAATGAGCACGTGCGGGATTATATCGATTTCGCGGCGGAGAACGGCTTCGACGCCCTGCTCGTCGAGGGCTGGAACATCGGCTGGGAGGAATGGGCCAACTGCAACAAGGACCATGTCTTCGACTTCCAGACGCCCTACCCCGACTTTGATATCGCCGCGCTCAACGAGTATGCCCACAAGAAGGGCATCCGGCTGGTGATGCACCATGAGACCTCGTCCAGCATCCGCAATTATGAGCGCTACCTGGAGGACGCCTATACGCTGATGAACCGCTACGGCTACGACGCCGTCAAGTCCGGCTATGTGGGCGACATCCTCCCGCAGGGCCTGCAACAAGCTCGGTCTTAATGGCGGTGGTTTCACGCCTGATCAAGATGAAATGTACACCTACTCA
>JAILAO010000129.1 GCA_024681565.1 Bacteroidales bacterium | reverse complement strand
CTGGGCGGCAACCTGCCCATCTTCCAGGGCTTCGATATCACCAACGGGATCAAACTCAGCAAGTTGAATCTCGCTGCGGCGACGGCCGACCTGGAGAAAGCCCGTGACGACATCCGCGTGGCGGTGGCCCAGGCCTATGTGCAGATCCTCTACAACCAGGAACTGTTGCGCGTGGCGCAGCAGCAGGCGGCGCACGATGCCGAACTGCTGGAGCAGGTGCGTGAGCGCCTGGATGCCGGCAAGGTCAGTGCGGCGGAGGTCTCCGCCCAGCAGGCCACGCTGGCCCAGAGCCGGCAGTCGGAAATCCAGGCCGAAGGCAATCTGCGCATCTCGCTGCTGGATCTGACCCAGCTGCTGGAACTGCCTTCTCCGGAAGGATTCAGCATCCTCACGCCGGAGGTGGGCGACGTCTCGACCGTGCTGCTGATGCGTCCCGAGGCCATCTACCAGGAGGCCGTCGGGATCAAGCCCGCCGTGGAAGCCGCCCGCATCAATATGGACTATGCCGAGCTGAACATCGCCCGGGCCAGGGGCGCTTACCTGCCGCGGATTTCCCTGAGCGGCGGACTCGGCTCCAATTACTACACCAATTCCAAGATCCAGGCGGCTCCGTTCGGGGACCAGCTCCGCAACAACTTCAGCCAGTATATCGGCCTGTCGATGAGCGTTCCCATCTTCCAGCGTTTCTCCGTGCGCAACAACGTGCGGGGCGCCGAACTCAGCTTCAAGGGCCAGCAGATCCAGTTCGAAAATGTCAAGAAATCGCTTTACAAGGAGATCCAGCAGGCGTACTACAATGCCGTCACCGCCCAGGCCCGGTATGCGGGCAGCCGCGAATCCGCGCAAAGCGCCCGCGTGCATTACGAACTGACGGAGGAGAAATACAAGGTGGGCATGGCCGGCATCGCGGACTACAATGATGCCCGCAACAACTGGCTCCGGGCCGAGTCAGAACACATCCAGGCGCGCTTCCAGTGCCTGTATCAGACCAAGTTACTGGATTTCTACCGGGGACGTGAACTGGAGTTCTGATTTTTATTTATATTTGTAATATGAAAAGAATCATGATATTCCTCGCGGCCCTGACTGCTTCCGTAGCGGTCGCCGCGGCCCAGGACAAGGCTGTCGACCTGAATGACTTCTCCCTTTCTAAAGAAGACGCCCGGGTTGAGACGCATCTGCATGTGGCGTTCCCGATGTATTTCGGCTGGTCCACGCTGACCAATCTCAACTACCGGGGAGACTGGGCCGATGCACAGCCGGCCTACGGCAATTTCCTGGATACGCAGACGGGCAAGAACTTCGTCTATGGCCTGGAGATGGCAGCCATCCATTTCTCCAAGCCCGGCGGGCTGCTGGATGTCAGCGTGGGCTTGCGCTGGACCTTCATGGATTTCACTTTGAGCAACCCTGCCCTCACGTTCCGTTCCAGCGGGAGCGGCGCCCGCTACTTCCCGTACTTCATCAAGTCCGAGGCGTTGAACTATGACGGCCGCAAATCCAAGTTCCACGGCAATTACCTGGGGATCCCCCTCCGCCTGACATTCGACTGCGGCAAGGTCAAGGTCTTTGCCGGCGCGAGTGCCGAATACCTGATCAGCGGCTACACCAAATATAAATTCCCGAAATACCGGCAGGACGCGACGCCGATGTTCAACCGCTTCCGGGCGACGGTCGAAGCAGGGATCCAGTACGGCATCCTCGGCTTTTTCGCCAATTACGGTCTGACTCCCTTGTTCCCCGACGGCCTGAGTGACGCGCATACCCTCACCTTCGGCCTGGTGCTGGGCCGCTGAGGAATGGCCTGGCGGGAAATAGAACGCAAATTCCTGGTCGCCGGTGACTTCCGTGGGGAGGTCTCCGGCGTCAGTCACATCAGACAGGGCTTCCTGAACAGCACGCCCGGGCGTACGGTCCGGGTCCGGGTCCGGGACGACAAAGGCTACATTACGGTCAAGGGACCCGCGCAGGGACTGACCCGTTTCGAGTGGGAAAAGGAGATTCCGGCCGGAGAGGCCGCGCTGCTGCTCGGCCTGTGTGAACCGGGCGTGATTGACAAATACCGCTATCTGGTGCCTTCGCCGGACGGACTGCACACCTGGGAGGTGGATGAGTTCCTCGGGGACAACGAGGGCCTGGTGGTGGCGGAAATCGAACTGGGTGCCGAGGACGAGGCTTTTGACAGGCCTTCCTGGCTGGGCGCCGAGGTTACGGATGACCGGCGTTATTACAATTCCAACCTGATCCGGCATCCGTATAAGGAATGGAACGAAACCAACAACCTGATATGAGCAAAACCGTACTTGTCTCCGGCGGTGCCGGATTTATCGGCAGCCACGTGACCGTGGAGCTGTCCCAGGCCGGCTATGACGTGGTCATCGCCGACAACTTCTCCAACTGTGACGAAACCAACTACAAAGGTGTCTGCGCCATCCTTGGCAAGGAACTGCCGATGATTCCGATGGACTTCTGCGACAAAGCGGCGGTCTATTCGCTCTTCGAGAAATATCCGATCGACGCGGTGATCCATTTCGCCGCCTTCAAGGCGGTGGGCGAGTCCGTGGCCCAGCCGCTGATGTATTACCGCAACAACCTGCTGTCCTTCCTCAACATCCTGGACGCCGCGAAGCACAAGGGCGGCTGCAATATCCTCTTCTCCTCTTCCGCCACGGTCTATGGCGAGACGGACGCCCTCCCGGTCACGGAACAGAGCCCCCGCCAGCCTGCCAAATCGCCGTACGGCAATACCAAGACGATGTGCGAGGACATCCTGCGCGACAGCGTCGCCGCCTATCCGGGCATCCGGGGCATCGCGTTGCGCTATTTCAACCCCATCGGCGCCCATCCGTCCGCGCTGATCGGCGAACTGCCGCGCGGCGTGCCCAACAATTTGGTGCCGTTCATCACCCAGACGGCCGTCGGCAAACGCGAATGCCTGTCCGTGTTCGGAAATGATTACCCGACTCCGGACGGGACCTGCCTGCGCGATTTCATCGACATCGTGGACCTGGCCAAGGCACATGTCTGCGCCGTGACCCGGATGTGCGACGGCAACATGAAAGAAGATTATGAGATCTTCAACATCGGCACCGGACGCCCCGTGTCCGTGCTGGAACTGATCAATACTTTCGAGCGTGTCAACGGTGTGAAACTCAATTGGAAGTTCACGCCGCGCCGTCCCGGTGACGTGGTGTCCATCTGGGCGGATCCGTCCCTGGCGGAGAAGGAACTCGGCTGGAAGGCGGAGCGCAGTCTCGACGAAACGCTCAAATCCGCCTGGGCGTGGGAAAAACACCTGGCGGGAATCTAGTTTTCTATGTACGTAGGTCTGATATCCGACACCCATGGGGTCTTCAGCGAGGGCTTCCGGGATTTCCTCCGGCCGGTGGATGTGGTCTGGCACGCCGGTGATTTCGGCGGCACGATTGCGTTCGCCGATGAGATTGCCGCGTTCAAGCCGCTCGTCGGCGTACACGGCAACTGCGACGGACAGGACGTCCGCCGCGAATATCCCGCGCACCAGTATCTGGAGGTGCAGGGGATGAAGGTACTCATGACCCACATCGGCGGTTCTCCGGGACACTATGACCTCCGGGCGCAGGCGCTGATCGACCGGTATCAACCCGATGTGTTCATCTGCGGCCACTCCCACATCCTCAAGGTGATGCAGGACCAGCGCAACAATCTCCTCTATATCAATCCCGGAGCTGCTGGCATCCAGGGTTGGCACGTTGTCCGCACCGCCCTCCGCTTCAAGATCGAGGACGGCGGGATCAAGGATATGGAAGTGTACGAACTGCCCCGCGGCTAGATCATGGCGACGAAAGCGAAAACTGTTTTTTATTGCACCTCGTGCGGGAACGAGAGCCCCAAATGGATGGGACGCTGTCCGGCATGCGGTGAGTGGAATACGATGGTGGAAGCCCCGGCGGAGCCCAAAAAGGGTTCGGCTTCGGGCGCGGGCTGCCCTGCCCGTTCCGAGCGCCGGCCGCAGCCGCTGCGCGAGATCGACTATTCGCAGGATGCGCGCATCTCCCTCGGCCTGGGGGAGGTGGACCGGATCCTGGGCGGCGGGATGGTGCCGGGCTCGCTGGTGCTGATCGGCGGCGAACCGGGCATCGGTAAATCCACGCTCAGCCTGCAGATCCCGTTGAGCTGCAAGGATCTGCGGACGCTTTATGTGACGGGCGAAGAAAGCGCCCGGCAGGTGGGCATGCGGGCCCGCCGGCTCGGCGGCGACGATTCCAACTGTTCTATTTTCTGCGAGACCCTGATCGGAAGCGTGATCGAAGAGGCCCGGGCGATGATGCCCGACCTGATGATCGTGGACTCCGTCCAGACCATGTATACCGATACGGTCGAATCGGCCCCCGGCTCCGTGAGCCAGATCAAGGAAGTGGCGGCCGCGCTGCTGCGTTTCGCCAAGGAAAGCGGCGTGCCGGTGATCCTGATCGGCCACATCACCAAGGACGGCTACATTGCCGGTCCGAAGATTCTCGAACACATCGTGGACGTGGTGTTGCAGTTCGAGGGGGAGAACCGCGGCTCCTACCGCATCCTGCGGAGCATCAAGAACCGTTTCGGTTCGACTTCCGAACTGGCGGTCTTCGAGATGACCGGGAGCGGCCTGCGCGAAGTGGCGAATCCCTCCGAAATGCTGATCCCGATGCATGAGCAGGGACTCAGCGGGACGGCCATCGCCGCGATGCTGGACGGGACGCGCCCGCTGCTCTTTGAAGTGCAGGCGCTGGTCAGTTCCGCCGTGTACGGCACGGCGCAGCGGTCCGCGACGGGTTTCGACGCCCGGCGGCTCAACATGCTGCTGGCCGTACTGGAGAAGCGTGCCGGTTTCCATCTGAGCGCCAAGGACGTGTTTCTCAATATGGCCGGCGGCCTGCGGGTCAGCGATCCCGCCTGCGACCTCGCGGTCATCTGTGCGGTGCTGTCCTCCAATTTCGATTTCGCCATCCCCTCCGATGTCTGTTTCGCCGGGGAGGTGGGCCTGAGCGGCGAGATCCGTCCCGTGGGGCAGCTCGACCGCCGTGTGCAGGAAGCCGCCCGGCTGGGATTCAGGCGCATCTTCGTGTCTTCCTTCGCCAAAGTGGAAGTCAAGCCGGAAAACCTGCGCGTGGTCAAGGTGGCCGACGTACCGGCACTGGTGAAGGCGCTGTTCAAGTAGAAGCGTATGGAACTCTTTTTTTCGGAAGATATCCAGGACGCCCGGGTCCGGCTGGGCGCAGACGAGTCCGTGCATTGCGTGCGGGTGCTGCGGCACCGGGCGGGGGATGAGATTTCGGTGATCGACGGTCGCGGGAGTCTGTACCGCTGCGTGCTGGAAATCGCCGATGCCAAGGGGGCGGAAGCCCGCATCCTGGAGCGCACGCCGGATTTCGGGGTGCATCCCTATCACCTGACGATGGCGGTCTGCCCGACCAAGAATATCGACCGCTACGAGTGGTTCGTGGAGAAGGCGACGGAGATCGGGGTGGATGTGGTCGCGCCCGTGATCGGGGATCATTCCGAACGCAAGGTCCTCAAGACGGACCGCCTGCGCCGGCTGGCGCTTTCCGCAGCGAAGCAGTCGCTCAAGGGTGCCGTGCCGCAGATTGCGGAACCCCGGTCCGTACGGGATTTCATCGCCGCTGCGCCGGCGGACGCGCTCAAACTCATCTGCTATTGTTTCGATGACGTCGAACGTATCCCGATCACCAGAGTGCTATCGGACTCCGGCCAGGCCGGGAAGCCCATCCTGATCCTGATCGGCCCGGAAGGGGACTTCAGCCCCGAAGAGGCGGAACTGGCACGTGCGGCCGGATGGCAGCCGGTGCAGCTCGGGCCGAGCCGCCTGCGCACGGAGACGGCCGCACTCACGGCCGTGACGGCGGTGTACCTCCGTTCCTGTTAGGACGGGTTTCCGGGTTGGAATAAAAAAAACCCGCCGCAGGTATGCGCCGAGTCTGTTATGTTTATTATTCCTTGGTGTTTGCGAAGTAGTAGCGGGAGTGGGTCACGATCCCACGACCTCCGGATTATGAATCCGACGCTCTAACCAGCTGAGCTACCCCGCCATCAAGCACGAAGCTTTGTTGAGATAGAAGGATTCGAACCCTCACTGACAGAGCCAGAATCTGTAGTGCTACCATTACACCATATCTCAATGTTTGTCAATTCCCAGCGCCTCACGGCTTGGGGACTGCAAATGTACAATACTTTTTGTAATTAGCAAAATTTATTTGCGTTCTATGAGAACAATTGCCCAGACTTCGCATCCTTCCTTGCGTCCGACGAAGCCCAGACGCTCCGTCGTGGTGGCTTTGACG
>JAILAO010000093.1 GCA_024681565.1 Bacteroidales bacterium | reverse complement strand
AAGTTCGTCGGCCAGGCGCTCAGCCGTGTTCTTGGCTTCCTGCACGCTCGAACGCAGGGCCGACTCCTTGTTCTTGAGGGTCGGCAGGGCGTTCTGGCGCACCTTGAGCTGTTTGCCAAGATTCGTCAGCGAGGTCTTGTTATATTGAAACTTGACGGCCATTGCTGCTAGTTGGAGGCTTTCCAGTATTTGTCGACAAGCGCCTGCTTGATGCCGGTCTCGGCCGGCGAGAAGTATTTGGCGAAGATCTCCCACGCGGTGTCCAGCATCTGCTCCACGGTGATGTTGACGTCGATCGAGAGCAGGCGGGTGGCGTATTCCTTGGCGTAGTCCAGGCAGCGCAGGTCGTAGTCGGAGAGGTCGAAGCCGTTCTCCAGCTTGGTCTTGGCGTTCTGGGCGTCGGCGTACAGACGTACACCCGCGTTCATCAGCTGGGCGTGGTCCTCGCGGGTCTTCTTGCCCTGCACGAGCTGTTTGAGTCGGGACAGGGAACGGAACGGGTCCACGATGACCTTGCCGGAATCCGGGTCGGCACGCAGGAAGAGCTGTCCCTCCGTGATGTAACCGGTGTTGTCCGGGATGGCGTGCGTGATGTCCCCGTCGTTGAGGGTCGTGACCGCGATGATGGTGATGGAACCGCCGTCAGGCAGCTGTACGGCCTTTTCGTAGATCTTGGCGAGGTCGGAGTACAGGGAGCCCGGCATGGAGTCCTTGGACGGGATCTGGTCCATACGGTTGGACACGATGGACAGGGCGTCGGCGTAGAGGGTCATGTCGGTCAGCAGGACCAGCACTTTCTCGTTCTTGTCCACGGCGAAGTATTCTGCGGCGGCCAGGGCCATGTCCGGGATGAGCAGGCGCTCCACCGGCGGCTCCTCGGTCGTGTTGACGAAGGAGACGATCTTGTCCAGCGCGCCGGCGGACTCGAAGGCGTGGCGGAAGAAGAGGTAGTCGTCGTTGGTCAGACCCATGCCGCCCAGGATGATCTTGTCGACGTCGGCGCGCAGCGCGACGTCCGCCATCACCTGGTTGTACGGCTGGTCCGGGTCGGCGAAGAACGGGATCTTCTGTCCGGAGACGAGGGTATTGTTGAGGTCGATGCCGGCGATGCCGGTCGGAATGAGTTCGGAGGGCTGGCGGCGCTTGTAGGGGTTGACGGACGGACCGCCCACCTCGCGCTCTTCGCCTTCGATCTCCGGGCCGCCGTCGATCGGGCGTCCGTAGGCGTTGAAGAAACGGCCGGAGAGCTGTTCGCTCACCCTCAGGGTCGGCGGAGCGCCGTGGAAGGAGACCTCGGCGTTGGTCGGAACCCCCTCCGTACCGGAGAAAACCTGCAGGGTGACGGCGTCGCCCTTGGTCTTGACGACCTGGGCCAGCTTGCCGTTCACCGTGGCCAGCTCGTCGTTGGCCACACCCTTGGCATTGAGGGTGACCGTGGCCTTGGTGATGGCCTGGAGCTGCGTGTATGTACGTTGGTATGCTTTCATTGCCATATTATGCGAGGTGTTTGGAGAGCTGCTGCTCGTATTCGTTGAACTTCTGGCTCTTGAACTCGGTGTAGTTCATCTGGCGGAGCGTGTTGATGATCTCCTTGAAGAGGGCGCGGCACTCCTCGAAGTTTTCGAATTCGAAATGCCGGTCGCAGATCCGGAGGATGAGGTCGAGCATGTATTCCTGGCGCTCCACCGGGCAGAGTGCGTCGATGGCGTCGAAGGCGTCCTGCTGGAGGAAGGCGAAGTCGATCAGCTCGGACTTCCAGAAGGCTTCGTGGTAGCTCATCGGCACGCCGTCGTCGCCGAGGATGTTGATCTGGTCGGCCATCTCGCGGCCGCGGCGGACGAGGTTCTTGGCCTTGAGGACCTTTTCGACCCAGTCCTTGCTGATCTTCTCGCGCAGGAACTCCTGGATCTCGGGATATTCGAGGTATTTGGAGTAGGAGTCGATCGGGCTGACGGCCGGGTAGCGCTTCTGGTCGGCGCGGTTCTGTTCGAGGGCGTAGAAGCAGCGTGCAGCCTTCTTGGTGGACTCGGTGACCGGCTCCTTGAGGTTGCCGCCGGCAGGGGAGACCGTTCCGATGAAGGTCACGGCGCCGGTCTGGCCGTTGTTGAGCACGACCATGCCCGCGCGTGCGTAGAAATTAGAGATGATGGCGGAAAGGTCCACCGGGAAGGCGTCCTGTCCCGGAAGTTCTTCCATACGGTTGGACATCTCCCGGAGGGCCTGGGCCCAGCGGGAGGTGGAGTCGGCGAGCAGCAGGCACTTCAGGCCCATCGCGCGGTAGTATTCGCAGATGGTCATGGCCGTGTAGACGGAGGCCTCACGGGCGGCTACCGGCATGTTGGACGTGTTGCAGATGATGGTGGTACGCTCCATCAGCTTGCGGCCGGTGTGCGGGTCGATCAGTTCCGGGAACTCGGTGAAAATCTCCACGACCTCGTTGGCACGCTCGCCGCATGCCGCCATGACGATCACGTCGGCGTCGCCCTGCTTGGCGATGGCGTGCTGGAGCACCGTCTTGCCGCAGCCGAACGGGCCCGGGATGAATCCGGTGCCGCCCTCGGCGATGGGGTTGAAGGTGTCGATGACACGTACGCCCGTCTCCATGATCCGGGTCGGACGCGGTTTTTCCTTGTAGCACTTGACGGCAACCTTGACCGGCCATTTCTGGGTCATCGTGACGGGAACCTCCTCGCCGTCCTCGTCCGTGAGGACCGCGATGGTCTGGTCCACGTTGTACTCGCCGGCGGGGACGATGGATTTGACGGTGAATTCGCCCTGGAAGGCGAAAGGAACCATGATCTTGTGGGGGAGCCATCCTTCCTTGACCTCGCCGAGCCAGTCGGCGGCGATGACCGTGTCGCCGGGCTTGGCGATCGGGGTGAAACTCCAGAGGGCCTTGCGGTCGAGCGGGTCGGTGTATTCGCCCCGCTTGAGGAAGACGCCCGTCATCGTGGTGAGGTTGTTCTGCAGACCGTCGTAGATGCCGGAGAGCAGACCGGGGCCGAGGGTGACCTCGAGCATTTTGCCCAGGAATTCGACGGAGTCGCCGTTCTTGAGTCCGCGGGTGCTCTCGAAGACCTGGACCGATGCCTTGTCGCCGGTCACCTTGATGACTTCGGCGAGGAGCTGGGTGCCGCCGACGGTGATGTAGCAGAGTTCATTCTCTGATACCGGCCCGTCCACGGTCACGGTCACGAGGTTCGAGACGATGCCCGTTACCTTTCCTTTTGTACTCATATTGCGATATTCTGTTTTTTGTTGTCGTAGGTGGAGCGGATGTCATCGACCATCCGGCGGAAGAGGGCCCGGCCGG
>JAILAO010000103.1 GCA_024681565.1 Bacteroidales bacterium | reverse complement strand
GCGCCCCCACACCGCATCATAACGGGCGGAGAAAGCCCAACCGGCAGCTTCTGCCGACACGGCGCCGCGCAGGTCCAGCCGCAGCGGCGAGCGCTCCGCCGGACGCCAGCTCGTCTGGAGCCGAAGCAGAGGATAAAATTTCACCGCATGCCAGACAAACTCCGGCTTCCATTGCAGCAAGGTTTTTCCGCGGAAGACTTGCGTGTCCGGCCGCCAGGCGGCATCCAGCGTCGCACTGAAGGAAGGTCCTTCGTAGCCGGCAGCCACGCCGCTGTATGATTTTCCCCAGCCGAGCCAACGGCCTGCAAGCCCGAGGCGGTATCCGTAAGACGGCGTCCACAGGGCTCCTGCGATGCCGGTGATACGGCCTTGCCAGGAACAGGCCATCTCTCCGAATACGCTCCATCCGGGCAGTGATGCCCGGCATTCCAGCGACGCCGCCTCCCGGGTTGCCGTCAGCCCCGCCGTCAGCGAACGCCAGGTCCGCGTCAGGTTGACGACAGGTTTTGCATCCTGCCAGGAATACGCCGTGGACAGCTGCCAGCGTCCCAGCTTCCACTCGGCCGCGATACCCGTCATCGACGGCGTATAGGTATGGGCGGGGGAGAGACCCGTCCCGTTTTTCCGGAAAGCCCCCAGGGTGTTATAGCCACTCAACTGGAAACCGCTCCACTGGAGCAGGCCTTGCCCGAAACGGGCGTTGAAAGCACCGATGACGACTTGTTCGAGAACGCCGCGGCCAAACCATGCGGCACTCAGCGAGAGTGCGGCCTTGCGGGGAACATCGTAGGTGTTGCGGACGGAAACGAACAGCATACAGCGTTCTCCGGCAGCCGCCTCGTATTTGAGGCCTGCCGCGGCTTCTCCGCTCAGGCGGACACCGCTTTTCAGCTGAAGCGTCTGGTGGAAACGGGCGTCATCCCGTTTGCCGGGCGGAACATCCCGGATGCCCAGGACGAAGAATTCCTGCAGGGCCGGAATCATCTCTGCCGTAAAGCCGTCAACCAGTCCGAGTTCCGTCCAGGAAAGGATGTCTCCGCTGCGTCCGCGCCATTCCAGCAGGGAGGCGACCTGGAAGGGACTCAGCAGGCCGGTCGCCAGCAGGCGGCCGCGTCCGGCACGGTTCAGGTCGACCGGATGATCGGCCAGACTCCGGTAGCGTCCGATCTCGTCTTCGGACAAGTCTTCAAGGCTGGAAGCTCCGCTGAGGGCCAGAACGGCCCGTTGGAAGCCCAATGGTCCGGAAAGGACCAACAGGAAAAGAAGCATTGTTTTCATAGTTCATCAAGTTTATACCCAAAATTAGAAAATTATTTCGTAAATTCGTGCAATCATCAAGTTAGTGTATTATGAAGGAGGAAACAATCCGCTTATACGACAAAACCTTCAAACCCTATATCCGGCACGACCGCATCATCGAAGCCATCGACGGCATCGCCGAACGCATCAATGCAGATTACCACGGCTGCAAGGACGTACCCGTCATCCTGTGTGTACTCAACGGCGCCATCCCTTTCACCGGCGAACTCCTCCAGCGCCTGGAATTCAACTGCCAGCTCATCTCCATCAAGCTTTCTTCCTATCAGGGGACCAAGTCCACCGGGACCGTACTCAATGTCATGGGCCTGACCTCCAGCGTCCGCGGCCGTCGCGTGATCATCTGCGAGGATATCGTAGATACGGGCAACACCATCGTCGCACTCAAGGAAATGCTCCTCGACAAGGAAGGAGCGGCCGATGTCAAGATCTGCACGATGCTGCTCAAGCCCGAGGTGTACAACAAGCCCGTCAAGCTGGATTATGTCGGAATGGAGATTCCCAACGATTTTATCGTGGGTTTCGGTCTGGACTACAATGAAATCGGCCGAAATATCAAGGACATTTACGTTATAGATAATCCGATGAAGTATTACATCCTGTTCGGCCCTCCGGGTGCCGGAAAAGGCACCCACGCAGGTGCCATCGCCCAGAAGTTCAATCTCAAGCACATCTCCACCGGAGAGCTCCTCCGCGCAGAGATTGCCGCCGGTACGGAGCTCGGCCGCCAGGCCAAGTCCCTGATTGACGCCGGTTCCCTCGTACCCGACTCTGTTGTCGAAGGAATGATCGAATCGGTCTTCAACAACGTCAAGGACGTAAACGGATTCCTGCTCGACGGCTTCCCGCGCAACCTCACCCAGGCTGCAGACCTGGACAAGATCCTGGAAAAGCGCGGCGAGTCCGTCACTGCCGTCATCGCCCTGATGATCTCCGACGATACCATCCGGCAGCGCATCAAGGGCCGTGCCGTCATCGAAGGCCGCGCCGACGATGCCAACGACGAGACCATCACCAACCGCATCCGCACCTATCACGCGCAGACCGAGCCGCTCAAGGAGTATTACAAAAAGGCGGGCATCTACTATGAAGGCGATGTCGACAAGGGTTCCATCGAAGAAAACAGAGTCCGCGTCCTCTCCCTTGTAGACAGCATCAAATAGATGGCAGACAACTACCTGGAGAAACGCTACGAAGAAGTGTTCGGACGGGACGGCGGCCACAAGGCCGCGCACGGACGTCCGGGGCTGGATACGCTCCTGCTGCACAACCGCAGTTTCCGGGGCTACGATAAGCAGTACGTAGTACATCGGCGCCAACTGGATGCGATGATCGCCGTCAATCCCAAGGTAGCCTCCAGCATCAACCTGCAGCGACTGCGCTTCCGCCCGGTCGTAAAAGGCCCGGAAGCGGACAGGGTCAACGCACACATCCGGATGGGCAGGGGATTGCCCGAACTGCACCTGCCGTTCCCCGGCACAGAACCGGAAGCGTTCATCATCGTGTGTTCGACGGTCCCGGAGAATCCCGGCATCGACATCGACCTGGGCATCTCCCTGCAGAGCATGCTGCTCAAAGCCGTGGAGATGGGCCTGGGCGGTCTGATCATCCGCAATTTCGACCGGGAGGAGGTCCGCGAGGCCCTGAACCTGCCTTATGAACCCCTGGCCGTACTGGCCATCGGCAAACCGGCCGAAAAAATTGAACTCGTCCCGGTCCACGAAGGCGAAGGACTGGCATATTACCGGCGTGACGGTGTGCATTATGTACCCAAACTGACGGCCGGGGACCTCACCATCTAGCCCATTCCATGAATAGTCCACTCCTGATTGTCTTCAAACTTCTTGGCTCCATCGCCCTCCTGATGTACGGTATGAAGGTGATGAGCGAAGCGCTCCAGAAGATGGCCGGTCCGCAACTGCGGCATGTCCTGGGCGCCATGACGACCAACCGCTTTACCGGTGTGCTGACAGGCATGCTGGTCTGTGTGTCGGTCCAGTCATCCGCCGCCACGACAGTAATGACGGTATCCTTCGTCAATGCCGCCCTCCTGACCCTGGCGCAGGCCATTTCCGTGATCATGGGTGCAAACATCGGCACGACGCTTTCCGCGTGGATCATGTCGGCCGGATTCTCCTTCAACATCGCCAATCTGGTATGGCCGGTTTTCCTCATAGCCGTCATCCTGATCCAGTTCAAGAAACATCGCTACCTGGGTGACTTCCTTTTCGGCATCTCCTTCATGTTCTTCGCGCTGGGAACGCTCAGCACCACGGGACGGGAAATGGATCTGGCAAATAACGAGCGGATCATCAACTTCTTCTCTTCGTTCGATAGCGGCAGTTATCTGACCATTCTGATGTTCTTGCTGATCGGTACCATCCTGACCTGCATTGCACAGTCTTCGGCCGCGTTGATGGCCATTACGATGGTTCTCTGTACCAGCGGAGTCCTGAATATATATCAGGGCATCGCCCTGGTGATGGGCGAGAATATCGGTACGACGCTGACAGCCAACCTGGCTGCCCTTTCGGCCAATACACAGGCCCGACGGGCCGCCCTGGCCCATCTCGTTTTCAACGTTTTCGGCGTATTGTGGGTACTGTGCGTCTTTTATCCCTTCGTGCGGACCGCGTGCCGCATCGTCGGCGTAGATGCTGATGCCGAGATCCAGAGCCCGGAGCGGCTCACCTTTGTGCTGGCAACCTTCCACACGATGTTCAACGTGACCAACACGATGATTCTCATCTGGTTTGTCCCGCAGATCGAGAAGCTGGTCAGCAAACTGATCCCCCACAAGGCTGCCGATGACGAATTCCGTCTCCAGTTTATCCAGAGCGGCATCATGAAAACTCCGGAGATCTCTGTCTTCCAGGCCCAGAAAGAAACGGAAGTCTTTGCCGACCGGATGATCCGGATGTTCGAAATGGTCGAGGAACTCACCTCGGTCCAGGATGCAGACAGCTTCAAGCAGCTGAAGGAACGGATCGCCAAATACGAACAGATCTCCGACAACATGGAGAATGAGATCGGCAAGTACCTCGGACAGGTCAGCAACGCCCATCTCTCCGATGATACCAAGCAGAAGATCCGTGCCATGCTGCGGGAGATCAGCGAACTTGAAAGCATCGGCGACAGCTGCTACAACCTGGCCCGGACGCTGGAACGCCGGCGGGCCCAGGAGGTCCGGCTCACGGAGAACCAGGAAGACGGCCTGAAAGAAATCTACGGCCGTCTCAAAAAGGGAATGGAACAGATGGCGCTCGTACTCAAGGGTACGGGCAGTGCCGAAGAATCCGCCCGGCTCGAACATGAACTCAATCTCTGCCGTGACCGGCTGCGCGACCAGAATATCCACGCCGTGGACAACCACGAATACAGTTTTGCTACCAGCACCATCTACATGGACCTGGTGGCGGAATGTGAAAAGTGCGGAGATTATGTGGTCAACGTCGTGGAGGCAAAGACCGGCTCGGAACTCGACGACTCGCCAGACATTCCCGGGGAGCAGGATTCCGGCATCTGATCCCTTTCCAATACCCGACTGAATGGATAGCAGTAAACGTGGCACCATACTCATCTCCCTGATACCCGTCGCGGTGCTGGTGGTCCTGCTGGCAACGGACATCAGTATCTTCGGCAGCGACGCCATCCTGGGCGCCTCGCAGGTGTCCCTGCTGGTGGCTACAGGCGTCTGTGTATGGCTGTCCATGTGGCTGTACAAGACCCCGTGGAGCGCTTTTGAGGATGCCATCCGCTCCAATGTGGGCGATGTCACGAACGCCATCGTCATCCTGCTGATGATCGGCGCCCTGTCCGGGGCGTGGACCGTAAGCGGCGTCGTCCCCACCTTCATCTACTACGGACTCAAGATCATTTCCCCCAAAGTCTTCCTGCTGTCCGCCTGCCTGATCTGCGCCCTGGTATCCGTGATGGTCGGCAGTTCCTGGACGACCATCGCCACGATCGGCGTCGCCCTGATGGGCATCGGCAAAGCGGAGGGATTCTCCGACGGACTGATCGCCGGTGCCATCATCTCCGGTGCCTATTTCGGCGACAAGATCTCGCCCCTGTCCGACACGACCGTCATGGCTTCGTCCATCAACCGGGTGCCGCTCTTTTCCCACATCCGTTACCTGATGATCACCACGGTGCCGTCCATCGTCATCACGCTCATCGTTTTCACCATCCTGGGGCTCTCCCACGAAGGTGTGCCGGCCGCCCAGGTCGAGATGTACGGCCAGGCGCTGGACCGCACGTTCAACCTCTCTCCCTGGCTGATGATCGTTCCGCTGGTGACGGCCTGGCTCATCGCCCGGCGGCGGCCGGCCCTGATCGTACTGGCCATCTCCACGGTCCTGGCTTCGCTGTTCGCCCTCTTTTTCCAGCCGGAGCTGGTCGCAGGCATCGGAGAAAAGGTCGTCCAGGGATCCCGCGCCAAGATCTTCTTTGCCGGAACGGTAGAATCCGTCTACAATTCCGTCACGATCGCCACCGGCAACCCGGAGGTGGATTCCCTGGTCTCCACCCGGGGCATGCTGGGAATGCTCAACACCATCTACCTGATCATCTGCGGCATGTGTTTCGGCGGCTGCATGCGTGCCAGCGGCATGCTCCGGGAGATCTCCCGCATCATCCTCCCGCTCGCCAGACGCCGTTTCGGACTCGTCGCCTCGACCGTATTCACCGGAACGGTCTTCAACGGCATCGTCTCCGACCAGTATCTGTCCATTATCCTGACATCGGACATCTTCCGCGATACATTCGACAAGGAAGGGTATGAACGCCGGCTGCTCAGCCGCAGCGTCGAGGACTCCGCTACCGTCACCTCTCCGCTCTTTCCCTGGAGCAGCTGCGGCATGACGCAATCCACCATCCTGCATGTCCCGACCCTTGCTTATCTGCCTTACTGCTTTTTCAACTGGATCTCCCCGTTGATGAGCATCACCATCGCCGCCCTGGGCTATAAGATTTACAAGAAAAACCAATAAAGTATGCGCATCGAATCTATTTTCGCGACCCTCCTCCTGGCCGCCACGCTGGCGGGTTGCAGCCCGGTCAATCCTGTCCTGGAAATCGAAGGAGGCAGGATCCAAGGCGTAGAGTCCTCCATCAAGGACGTCTATATTTACAAGGGGATCCCGTTCGCGGCCCCGCCCGTGGGGGACCTTCGCTGGAAGGAGCCCCAGCCCGTCGTGCCATGGGAAGGCGTCCGGGTCGCCGATACCTTCGGTCCCGGAGCCATGCAGCGTCCGCACGACGCGAGCAACCCCTGGACCAGCGAATTCTACTGGGAGGATCCCGAATTCAGCGAGGACTGCCTCTATCTGAATGTCTGGACCCCGGCTCCGGGGAAACCCGGAGCGAAACTTCCCGTCGCCATGTGGATCCACGGAGGAGCCTACACCGGCGGCTGGGGCTATGAGCCCGAGTTCGACGGCAAGGTCTGGGCAGAGAAAGGCGTCGTCCTCGTCACGGTCAACTACCGGCTCGGCATCTTCGGGTTCATGAACCATCCGCTCCTGGCAGAGGAGAGCCCGCACCATGTCTCCGGCAACTACGGCATCCTCGACCAGATCGCTGCGCTCAAATGGATCCACGCCAATATCGCCGCCTTCGGCGGTGACCCCGACAATATCACCATCCTCGGGCAAAGCGCCGGAGCCGGCAGCGTCAAGACGCTCGTCAGTTCACCGCTCACCGATGACCTGATCAAGAAAGCCATCATCCAGAGCGGGGGAGGCGTGAACGTACGTCCCGGCGGGATTCCGGATCCCGGCCTCTCGCCGATGGTACTCTCCGGCAACGCCTACAAAGAAGTCTTCGACTGGGCCGGATACGACACGCTGGAAAAGATGCGCGCCGCTTCCATGGAGGAATTATCTTCCCTGGCAGCCCGCTATGAAGCCGAAACCGGCAAACGCGTCCGCCTGGCCACAGCTCCCGTCATCGACGGTTACGTATCGACGGAAAGCTTTGATGCGGCCGCCCGGGAAGGACATATCAAGAACATCCCCTACATGATCGGCTATACGCGTGACGACATGGGCGCTCCGGAAGAAGGGATACGGCTTTTCTGCAAGCTCCGCAACACGGCCGGCACCCCGGTATATGCATACCAGTTCGCTCATGCCCTGCCGGATGACGAAGCGGGTTCGCACGATATGAAAGGTGCGTTCCATTCCTCCGAACTCTGGTACATGTTCAAGTCGCTCGACCGCGGAGACCGGCCCTTCACGGAAGCGGACTGGACGCTGGCGGAACACGTCGTCAGCTGCTGGACCGGCTTTGCCAAGACGGGTAATCCCGGCCAGGGATGGCAGGCCTACACCGCCGCCGCGCCGGAATTCATGGTTTTCCGCCTGAGCGAAGACGGCTCACAGGATGCCTCCTCCATGGGAAGTCCCTTGCCCAGGGCCAACTGAGACCGGGGCGGAGATTCGCATAAATTTCCTTAACTTTGCGCCGGAAACGCAGATAAAAGAGCCAGATTATGCCAGACAGCAACTTCATCGACTACGTCAAGATCTACTGCGCCTCCGGACACGGGGGAGCCGGCAGTTCCCATCTTCACC
>JAILAO010000035.1 GCA_024681565.1 Bacteroidales bacterium | reverse complement strand
CTTCACCCTCACGAAGTACTCCGGACTCGACCCTGAGGTCAGCACCGCACAGAACATGAACGGCGCCGCCTACCCGACCCCCGGTATCGACTGGGGCGCCTACCCGCGCGCACGGTCCTTCGTCCTCGGTGTCAACGTCTCTTTCTAATCGCTTAAGAAGAAAAGAATATGAAAAAGATATTTTACGCCATCGCTGCCTTCGCCGCCTGCATCTCCCTGACCCAGTGCAAGCCCGATGATTACCTCAGCGTCTCCTCGCCGAACAAGATGGACGACGAGTTCGTGACCTCTTCCGTCAGCGAGACCTTCAAGACCCTGGCCATGTGCTACAGGACCTATCTCAGCGTCGCCGGCGGCGGCAACTACAACTGGAACGACTCCGCATCCGACTGCGAATACTATCCTGAATACAACTCCGGCAACGGCCGTATCGGCTATCTGCACCCGGAAAACGCGAGCGTCGACTCCAAGAGCGGCCAGTTCACCAACCTCTGTACGATCATCGCCCGCTGCGCACGTATCGCCGGCATCCTCGAGCAGAAAGAAGAGTTCATCAGCGCGCATGACGCCGGCCAGGTCAACGACTGGACCCAGCTCTGGGGCGAGGCCTGGACCATGTGGGCCTACTGCTACACCGAACTCGTCCGCCACTACGGCGACGTCCCCTTCGGTCTCGAGAACTCCGTCGTGGACGAGGGTTACTCCCTCACCTCCCGCTTTGACATCCTCGACGCCTGCATCGCCAAGCTCAAGGAAGTTGAAAGTTCCATGTACTATCTGGGCGAGGGCGGCATCCAGGCCGAGCGCATGTCCCGCACCTTCGCCAACATGCTCATCGCCGAGGCCAACATGATGGCCGGCGGTTACCAGACCATCCGCACCGACGTGAGCGGCCTCTATGACGGCGTCTCTTTTGAAGGTGCCATGTACAGCAACAGCAACGCCCAGGCAGACTTCACCCGCCGCAGCGACTGGCAGACTTATTACAAGGAGGCCCAGACCTACTTCCGCAAGGTTGATTCCGGTGACGCCAAGGGCACCCTTTCCTTCATCACCACCGACGACCGCGGGCTCGGCAACCCCTACCAGCGCAGCCTCCAGTATGTCATGGACATGCAGGTCTCCCCGGAATCCATCTGGGAAGTCGGCAACATGGCCCCGCTCCAGTCCGAGCGTCCCTACTCCCAGGGCCGCCCGTCCGACGGCGCCACCAAGAACGCCGCCCCGTGTAAGGTCTTCGCCGGTATCCGCGTGATCCCGACCGCCTACTACCAGATCTGGGAGGACGGCGACCTCCGCTGGGACGCCTCCGCCGTCGTCACCGGTTCCAACGGCAAGGGTTCCGAAGCCATCGTGAGCCTCATCTCCGGTTCCCGTCTGAAAGGCGGCATCGCCATCAACAAGTGGGACATCAACAAGATGAAGACCCCGTATGTGGTCGCCTGCCGCAAGTCCGGTATGAACTTCGCTTTCTTCCGTCTGGACAACACGATGCTCAAGCTCGCCCAGGTCGATCTCGCCCTCGGCGACAGCGGAGAGGCCCTGACCCTGGTCAACCGCCTGCGCGCCCGTGCCGGTGTGGACGCCCTCACTTCCGTGGATGACTATGCGATCATCGACGAGTTCAAGCGCGAGTGCATCGGCGACGGCGACGTCAAGTTCGCAGAACTCCGTGCCGGCAAGTTCACCGAACTCGGCAAAGCCATGCGTTCCGAGCTGAAGACCGTCATCGCCGGTCTCGAAGCCGACGGCTACTACACCTTCGACAACGGCCGCACCCTCTCCAACTACATCTGGACCAAGCTCGTCGACCTCTCCGGTGAAGGCAAGGCCATGAACACCTACAACCGCGACGAAAGCAATCCCGCCCTCACCCCGGGCTGGCGCGGCGGCTATGACTACACCACCACCACTTCCAGCGGCGCCGTGGTCGGTACCGAGCACAACCTCGCCATCGAAGGTCTCTTCGAGTACATCGATCCGGCCGGCGCTGAGGCTGCCGCCCTCGAGGCTGCCGGTTACAAGAAGACCGACTGGGCCATCGGTATGGTCAATGAGCAGGCGAACATGTGGGACTACAACATGCTCTCCGGTATCGACAATTCCGACGTTCCCCTCTATTTCCACCCGATTCCGCTGACCACCATCCAGCAGTCCAAGGGGAATGTGACCAACGGTTACACCCTGCCGAACGAGTAATCCGGAAACCGGATTCCGATCCGGATCCTGTATCAGAAAATCCCGCTGCCCTTTCCGAGGAGCGGGATTTTCTATTAGGATAATACCGAAAAATGACTATATTTGTAGACTGACAAAACCAATTCTATCACATATATGCCCAAAGTTATCACTTTCGGAGAGATCATGCTCCGCCTTTCGACGCCCGGCTATCTGAGATTCGGCCAGGCCAAGCAGTTTGACGCCACCTTTGGTGGCGGTGAAGCAAATGTGGCCGTTTCCCTCGCCAATTATGGCGTCGATGCCAAGTTTATCACCCGGCTCCCTGAGAACGATATCGCAAAAGCCTGCGTCAAGGACCTCCGCTCCTATGGCGTGGACACCAGCGGCATCGTGTATGGCGGCGACCGCGTCGGCATCTATTTCCTCGAGACCGGTGCCGTGGCCCGTCCGAGCAAGGTGGTCTATGACCGTGCCAACTCCTCCATCGCCACCATCCAACCCGGCATGATCGACTGGAAGAAAGTCTTCGAAGGTGCAGACTGGTTCCACTGGACCGGCATCACTCCCGCCCTCAGCCAGGGCGCCGCAGACGTCTGCCTCGAGGCCATCAAGGCGGCCAACGCCCTCGGCGTGACGGTGAGCTGCGACCTCAATTACCGCAAGAATCTCTGGAAATACGGCAAGAAAGCCGGCGAGATCATGCCGGCCCTCGTCGAGGGCTGCGATGTCATCCTCGGCAACGAGGAAGACGCCGACAAGGTCTTCGGCATCAAGCCGGAAGGCTTCGACGTGACCGCTACGGGCGGCGCCATCGACCAGAAGCGCTTCCAAAGCGTGGGCGAACAGCTGATGAAGCGTTTCCCTCGCGCCAAGAAGGTCATCATCACCCTGCGCGGCTCCATCAACGCCAACCACAATACCTGGGGCGGCGTCCTCTGGGACGGCAAGACCCTCTACCAGTCCCCGCGCTACGACATCACCCACATCGTGGACCGCGTAGGCGGCGGCGACTCCTTCATGGGCGGCCTCATCTACGGCCTGCTCACCTATGTCGGTGACGACCAGAAGGCCCTCAACTTCGCCGTGGCGGCCTCCTGCCTCAAGCACACGATCTTCGGAGACTACAACCAGGTCACCGTTCCCGAGGTGGAGAATCTGATGAAGGGCGATGCTTCCGGCCGCGTGTCACGCTAAACCTCAACAACATGGCAAAATACAACAAAATCCAGGTCATCCAGACCATGAAAGAGACCGCAGTCGTGCCGGTTTTCTACCACGGAGACCTCCAGACTGCCAAGCAGGTCGTCAAAGCCTGCTATGAAGGCGGCATCCGCGCTTTCGAGTTTGCCAACCGGGGCGATTTCGCCCAGGAAGTCTTCGGCGAACTTGTAAAATTCGCGAACAAGGAACTCCCGGGCATGATCATGGGCATCGGTACCGTGATCGATGCTCCCACGGCCGCGATGTATCTCCAGCTCGGCGCCAACTTTGTGGTGGGCCCGATGTTCAACCGCGAGGTTGCGCTGCTGTGCAACCGCCGGCTCGTCCCGTACTGCCCCGGCTGCGCCACTCCGACCGAAGTCAGCACGGCCCAGGAGGCCGGCTGCGACGTGTGCAAAGTTTTCCCCGGCGATGTCCTCGGTCCGGGATTTGTCAAAGGCGTGCGTGCCCCGATGCCGTGGAGCCAGCTGATGGTCACCGGCGGCGTGAAGCCTGAACGCGCCAATCTCGAAGCCTGGTTCAAGGCCGGCGTCACCTGCGTCGGCATGGGCTCCAACCTCTTCCCGAAGGACGTCATCGCCGCCGGCGAATGGTCCAAGATCACCGAGCTCTGCAAAGGAGCACTGCAAATCATTAAAGAAGTACGATAAACCATGTCCAACACCCAACAAAAACTGATGACCAACTGGCGCTGGTGGCTGTGCTCGCTGCTGTTCGTGGCAACGACCGTCAACTACCTCGACCGACAGGTCCTCTCCCTGACCTACGAGGAATTCATCAAGCCTGAGTTCCACTGGACGGATGCCCACTACGGCACCATCACCTCCTTCTTCTCCATCTTTTACGCCATCTGCTGCCTGTTCGCAGGCAAGTTCGTGGACTGGATGGGCACCAAGAAGGGTTACCTCATCTCCATCGGTGTCTGGTCCGCCGGCGCCTGCCTCCATGCCGCCTGCGGTTGGGCCACCGCCCACATCAACGGTCTGGATGGCGTAGCAGCCATGCGTGCCGTCGAGGCGGGCAGCAACGCCGCCCTCGCGATCTCGACAACGTCCGTCTATCTGTTCCTCCTCTGCCGCGGTATCCTCGCCCTCGGTGAGTCCGGCAACTTCCCGGCCGCCATCAAGGTGACCGCCGAGTATTTCCCGAAGAAGGACCGCGCTTTCGCGACCTCCATCTTCAACGCCGGTGCCTCCGTCGGTGCTCTGGCCGCTCCGCTCGTGATTCCTCCCCTGGCCGTCAAGTTCGGCTGGGAGTGGGCATTCATCATCATCGGTGGTCTGGGCTTCATCTGGATGTTCTTCTGGGCCTTCATGTATGACAAGCCCGAAAAGAGCAAGAGAGTCAACGAAGCCGAACTCGAGTACATCCACCAGGACGATGCCGCCGAAGCTGCCGAGAAGGCTGCTCTCGCCGAGCAGAAGTCCATCCCGATGATCCAGTGCTTCAAGTACAAGCAGACCTGGGCCTTCATCACCGGCAAATTCTTCACCGACGGTGTGTGGTGGTTCTTCCTGTTCTGGGCGCCTTCCTATTTCAGCAACCAGTTCAACGCTCCCGCGACCTCCGGTCTGGGCCAGGGCCTGATCTTCACCCTGTACGCCATCGTGACCGTCATCTCCATTTTCGGCGGTTATCTGCCGAAGATCTTCGTGGAGAAGAAAGGCATGGACCCGTACGCCGGACGTATGCTGGCCATGCTGATCTTTGCGTTCTTCCCGATCGCAGCGCTCTTCGCGCAGCCGCTGGGTATCAACCTCAACTCCCCCTGGTGGCCGGCCATCCTGATCGGTCTTGCCGGTGCGGGACACCAGGCCTGGAGCGCCAACCTGTTCTCCACCATCGGTGACATGTTCCCGAAGAGCACCATCGCCACCATCACCGGTATCGGCGCCATGGCGGGCGGTGTCGGCTCCATGATCATCCAGAAGGTCGCCGGTAACCTCTTCACCCATGCGGAGCAGGCAGGCGCCGCCTTCCACTTCCTCGGATTCGAAGGCAAGCCCGCCGGTTACTTCATCATGTTCTGCTTCTGCGGTGTCGCCTACCTCATCGCCTGGAGCATCATGAAGGCCCTCGTGCCGAAGTACAAACCCATCGAGGTCTAATCCTTCCCCAAAACCCTGTCGGATGACAGGGTTTTTTCTTTATCTTTGTCTTCATGAAACTTTGCCTGATCCAAATGGATATCGCCTGGGGAGATCCCGAGGCGAACAGACGGCAGCTGGACGGAGTCCTGGCCGCCGCCGAGAAGTCTGACCTGTATGTCCTCCCGGAGATGTTCACGACCGGATTCGCCACCTTGCCCGGAGCCCGGGTCGAGCAGGAACCCTGCGCCACCCTTGCCTGGATGCAGCGCAAGGCAGCTGAACTGGATGCCGCTATCGCCGGCAGCGTCGCCCTGGAACTCACCGGGAAAGGGAAATGCGTCAACCGCTTCTATTTCGTGTATCCCGACGGCCGTTATCTCCAGTATGACAAGCGCCATCTGTTCGGCTACGGCGGCGAGGGCGAGCGTTTCTCCGCAGGAGACAGACGCGTGGTCGCCGAATTCCGGGGCGTGCGTTTCCTGCTTGCCGTCTGCTACGACCTGCGTTTCCCGGTGTGGCTCCGCAACCGCGACGACTATGATGCCATCCTCTTCGTAGCCAACTGGCCCGACGCCCGCCGCTTTGCGTGGGATACGCTGCTCCGCGCACGCGCCATCGAGAACACCTGCTATGTGGCCGGCGTCAACCGCGTCGGACAGGATCCCGCCTGTGACTACAGCGGCGGGACCGCCTTCATCGGCCCGTACGGCGAGACCCTTTCCCAGGTGCCGGACCGGCAGGCAGACATCATCTACGGGGAGGTCGACCTGGAGCACCTGGCAGACTACCACAGCAAATTCCCGGCCCTGGAGGATGCCGATGATTTCGTCATCAGATAAGCGACGGTTCAATACATAATGGAAAGACTCCGGGAGGTTTCCCGGAGTCTTTCCATATCAGACGGGCACACCCGTCTAGTCGATCAGTGCGTTTTTCTCCGTGGTCCAGCCCTCGCGCTGCGACAGACCGCAAGGCTCACCCTGGAAGAGTTTGGCCGCCTCCTTGTCACCCTTGAGCTGCCACTGCAGCCAGGCAAGGGCCGGGACGGTGAACTCGCCGCCGTGCGGCTTGGCGTAGGTCCCGCCATGACCGACCGGATAGTTGGCCGCAAAGGCGGGGACTTTCTCCAGCCGGTGGAAATCGTCCATGCCGTTTCCGTAGGCGATGTCAGACTCGCCGCCGAGGATATAGATCACCGGAACCGTTATCTCCTGCAATTTTTCCTTCGCCGGCATCGGCATGTTGGGCACGGCTCCGGCCGGATTGATGAATAGGCCGCTGTTGCAGATCATGATGGTCTTGAGACGCGGGTCCGTCGAATTCTCGAGGGTCTGGAGACCGCCGCAGGACATACCGGCGGCCGCGACGGCATTCACGTCAATGCGGCCGTAGTACGGACTGTTTTTGTCTGCATTCTGGGCAATGGCCCAGTCGATGGCCTCGATCTGCTGCCTGGAGGTGGACATCGGTCCGGTGTAGCGCTCGTCCGTCATCGGGATGTGACCCGTGGCAATCACGAGGAAACCGTGCGAGGCAATCTCATTGAGGAATTTGTAGTGTTCCCAAGGAGAGTTGATACAGGCGCCGTTGCCCCAGACCAGGACCGGCAGGAGGTTCTTCTTGCCAAATGGAGCGAGATTCTGGGGAGCAAAGACCGTATGCTCCGGCAGGGAGGGGTCTTCAAGCATCAGGACTTTGTAGGGGCCGGTACCGCCGTCTTCGACGACGCGGCTTTGGGAAGCGACCGGAGCCACTTCCCTGGGGGCACAGGCGGCCAGCACAAATGTGCAGGCGGCCAGCAGAATGGAGATCTTTTTCATCTGTAGTAAAAAGCTTTGGTATATCCGTAAAATTAATCAATCGCCCGGATAAAACATCCGGGCCGATTGATTATTGAAACATATTGGCGGATCAGCGGGCGGAAAAGCCCAGCAGTTCATCATCGTGGTGACGCGCCGCACGGCACTCGTCATCCAGGATCATCGTGAGGCCGTTCTCCTCGCTGTACGGCTCCCAGGCGGAGATGCCGGGATTGCCGTTCTTGATGAAGGAGAGCCAGATATTGCTGACCGTTTCCTGGAAACGGTACGCCCGGTCGCTGCCCCCCGTCATTTCACGCATGTTCTGTACATTGTTGAACATGAACGGCAACTCCATGCCGTGGCTGGCACCGAGGGCGTTCTCCGCGGGCATCCAGGT
>JAILAO010000015.1 GCA_024681565.1 Bacteroidales bacterium | reverse complement strand
GGGACAGGCGATTACCACTATCAGACTCTGTTCTGGCTCGAACGGATCCGGGAGCCTTTTTCCCTTGTCCTGTTCGACCATCACCCCGACGATCAGGCCGGAGCCTTCGGGACGGACCTGATCAGCTGCGGCGGATGGGTGGCAGACGCCCGCCGGCTGCCGCTGCTGCAGTCCGACCTTTGGATCCGGGATGTGACGGACTTCCCCGCCCTGGAACGTCTGCCGGAGCTGCCCGTCTATCTGTCCATCGACCTGGACGTCCTTTCGGAAGCGTATGCCCGCACGGACTGGGACCAGGGCCAGATGACCCTGGAGCAACTGACTGCCGGGCTGGTCTCGCTCCGGACCTCCCGCAGGATTCTCGGCGTGGACCTCTGCGGCGGTCTGACGCCGCAAAAAGGAGCCTCCCCGGAGGATCTTGCCTTGAATGCAAGCACCGGGGAGGCCGTCTTCGATGTCTTTCGGGATTAGCGGATCGCGAAAAGGACGGGAACGCTGTAAGTCACGGGGACGTTCTTGCCGTCCTGCTTGGCCGGCGTCCAGTCCGGGGCGTTCTCAATGACGCGGAGCGCCTCGGCGTCCAGGGCCTCGGAGACACCCTTGACGACCTTGGCGTTGCGGATCTTGCCATTCTGGTCCACGACGAAATTGACGGTCACACGGCCCTGCTCTTCCTTCTCGAGAGCGGACTGCGGATACTTGATATTCTCGTTGATGTACTTGAGAAAGGCATCGGCATCACCGCCGTTGAACGTCGGTTTCACTTCGACAGAGGTATAAGGGATGATGTCTCCCAGTCTCTCCAGAGCCTCGTCAACGCGCCCGGCAGCTTCTTCGGCAGCATTTTCGACAGCCTCGGCACCTTCTTTGGCGGCATTTTCAACTGCTTCGACAGCCTCGACCGCTTCCTCTGCAGGAGCGGGGACTTCTTCATTTCCCTTGCCGTTGTTCTTGCAGGAGAAAACCATCATTGCACATGCGGCAATCATGGCGATTGAATAAATCTTTTTCATACTCTTTAAATATTAGGACATAGTATTTTCGCCTGCAAAGGTAAAAATTAATCCGGCAAGTTGTTAAAATTTTTTATTAAAATTTCATATCAGCCGGGACCCGGGGCTGAAAAACTAGAGAATCGGAGAGAACAGGCGGGCGAAAGATTCGCCGAAACGCTTGATAGCCGGGCGTTTCTCCCACTCCTCCAGTTCGATGCGGAGACAGTCCTCCTCGTCCTTGATGAAAATATCGCGCAGGCACACGGACAGGTCGTGGTCATAGATAAAGGCGTTGATCTCGAAGTCCTGCTCGAAACTGCGGATATCCAGGTTCGTGGAGCCGATCGACACCACGGCGTCATCCGCCACGATGGCTTTGGAATGCAGGAAGCCTTTCCTGTAATAATAGACCTTGACGCCGGCACTCAGCATATCCTTGATGTAGGAGCGGGAGGCTTCCGTGACGACGAAGTTGACATCGCCCTTTTCAGGAAGCATCAGGCGTACGTCCACGCCGGACAGGGCGGCATTGCGCAGGGCGGCGATGATCGGTTCGTTCGGGATAAAATAGGGTGTCTGGATATAGACATACTGCCGGCTTTCCGAGAGCATGCGCAGGACGGCCTGCATAATGACGCGGAACTCCCCCATCGGCCCGGAAGTCGCAACCTGCATCATCAGATGGCCGGCTGCCGGAACGGAAGGATAATAGGCGGGATCGTTCAGAAGCTGCTTGGTGGAGAACTTCCAGTCCACCAGAAATGCGGTCTGCATCTCGGACACGACCGGGCCGACGACGCGGATGTGCGTATCCCGCCAGTTGCCGGAGCGGATGCCGATGGCATAACGTTTGGCGATATTCATTCCGCCGGTATAGCCGATGCTGCCGTCAATGACCACATTCTTGCGGTGGTTGCGGTAATTGGTATCGCTGGACAGGACCAGACGTACCCGGAAAAAGGATTTGACCTGCACACCCTGCTTCTGCATCTTGTGGTAGAACCTGCGGCGGGTGAGATTGGCCAGATCGTCGATCTGCAGCCGGACTTCCACGCCCTCCTGCGCTTTCCGTACAAGGATCTCCGCCACCTTGCGTCCGAACTCGTCGTCCTCGAACTTGAAGAACTGGAAATGGATGTGGTGCCGGGCGGAAGCCAGGTCCTTCAGCAGGTCGTTATACATCGCCGGGAAATCGGTATAGACGCGCACGTCATTGCCCCCGACGGGGCGGGCACGCCCGGCGGTGTCCAGCAATGTGGCCAGATTCTTCTGGTGGGCAGGCAGGTCCGTGCAGATGTGGCCTTCGCAGGCTTTTTCCGACAGTTCCTGCAGTTTGTCCATATCCTCAGAACTGACCATGCGGCGGTTCTTCCGGTCCCTGCCGAAGAAGAAATAGAGCACCAGGCCGATGACGGGCAGGAACGTCAGCAGGAGGATCCATGCGATGGTCCGGATGGGATGGCCGTTTTCGGCGATCTCCATCAAGATGATGCTGACGAGCAGGACACCAATGAATATTTCCAACCAGGCGGGCATGGGCAATCGTGTATTGTGTTCGAAAGATAGGGATTTTTCAGCAGATTTTTAATATTTTTGTACTATGGTATCTTTCTTTATCAGCGTTTTGGCTCTGGTCCTCGGCTACCTGTTCTACGGAAAACTCGTAGAACGCGTCTTCGCCCCCGATCCGGCGCGTCCCACCCCGGCGATGACCCGGACGGACAATATTGATTATATTCCCCTTCCCACCTGGAAGGTTTTCATGATCCAGTTCCTGAACATCGCAGGCACCGGGCCGATCTTTGGCGCCATCATGGGCGCCAAATTCGGTCCCGCCTCCTACCTCTGGATCGTGCTGGGATGTATTTTCGGCGGAGCCGTCCATGACTACTTCAGCGGCATGCTGTCGCTGCGCAACGACGGAGCCGGCCTGCCTGACCTGATCGGAAAATACCTGGGCAAGACGGCCAAGACCGTCATGCTCTGCTTCTCCGTCCTGCTGCTGACGCTGGTCGGCGCCGTGTTCGTCTATAGTCCGGCCGTCATCCTGAAAGACCTGGCCGGAGACGGGACCAACACCGCTTTCATGATCTGGGCGGGTGTCATCTTCGTCTATTATATCATTGCCACGATGCTGCCGATCGACAAGATCATCGGACGCATCTATCCGCTGTTTGCCGTCGCGCTGATCTTTATGGCCATCGCGCTGATGATCGGCCTGTTCGTCAAGTCTCCGGACATCCCCGAACTGTGGGACGGCCTGCAGAACCGTACGCAGACCTGGGGCGGCAAGGGACAGGCGATCTGGCCCTATATGTTCGTTACGATCGCCTGCGGAGCCATCAGCGGCTTCCATGCGACCCAGAGTCCCCTGATGGCGCGCTGCCTCAAGAATGAAAAGCTGGGGCGCCCCGTCTTCTACGGCTCGATGATTACCGAAGGACTGGTGGCCCTGATCTGGGCTGCGGTCTCCTCTTATTTCTTCTTTGCGGGCGGAGCCGCGGAAGTCGGCGGCAGTTTCACCGATGCCGCTCCGACCGTCGTGACCAAGGTCTCCCGTGCCTGGCTGGGCGTCTTCGGCAGCATTCTCGCCCTGCTGGGTGTGGTGGCCGCCCCCATCACAAGCGGCGATACGGCTTTGCGCAGCGCACGGCTCATCATTGCCGATTTCCTGCATTTCGACCAGAAACCGGTCGGCCGGCGACTGGCCATCAGCCTCCCGCTGTTCGGGGTCGCCGCCCTGATGCTCTGGTTCAACATCGCCAATGAAGACGGCTTCAACGTCATCTGGCGGTTTTTCGGTTGGGCCAACCAGACCCTTTCCGTCTTCACCCTCTGGGCGATCACCGTCTATCTCGCCCGTGAGCGGAAGGGCGAATGGTATCTGATGACCCTGCTGCCGGCCTGTCTGATGACGGCCGTCAGCGTGACATATATCTGCGTAGCCCAGATCGGACTCAACCTTCCGATCGGCTGGAACCGCTGGATCGGTGCCGCCGCGATCGTCCTCTGCGTGCTTCTCTTCTTCCGCTGGAAACAGAAAAACACCTCCAAATAAAGTATGGCAGACGAAAAGATTATCTTCTCGATGAACGGGGTCGGCAAGGTCCTCCCCCACAACAACAAGGTGATTCTCAAAGACATCTACCTATCCTTCTTCTATGGCGCCAAAATCGGCATCATCGGCCTGAACGGTTCCGGCAAATCCACCTTGCTCAAGATTATTGCAGGCGTGGAGAAATCCTACAAAGGCGAAGTCGTCTGGGCTCCGGGCTACAGCGTAGGCTACCTGGAGCAGGAACCGCAGATGGATCCGGACAAGACGGTGCTGGAAGTCGTGCAGGAGGGCGTCCAGGAGGTCATGGACATGCTGGCCGAGTACAACGAGATCGGCCTGAAGTTCTGCGAACCGATGGACGACGACCAGATGAATGCGCTGATCGAACGGCAGGGGGAATTGACTGAACTCATCGAACACCACGACGGCTGGGAGATCGACGCCAAGCTCGAGCGGGCCATGGATGCCCTGCAGTGCCCGCCGTCCGATGCAAGGATCGCTACGCTTTCCGGCGGTGAGCGCCGCCGCGTCGCACTCTGCCGCCTGCTCCTGCAGGCACCGGACGTGCTGCTGCTGGACGAGCCGACCAACCACCTCGACACCGAGAGTATCCAGTGGTTGGAAGCCCATCTGCAGCAATACAAGGGCACGGTCATCGCCGTCACGCACGACCGCTATTTCCTGGACAATGTCGCCGGCTGGATCCTCGAACTGGACCGCGGCGAAGGCATTCCCTGGAAAGGCAACTACTCGTCATGGCTGGAGCAGAAGAGCATACGCCTTGCCCAGGAGGAAAAGCAGGAGAGCAAACGGCGCAAGACCCTCGAGCGGGAGCTCGAGTGGGTCCGGATGGCCCCCAAAGCCAGACAGGCCAAGCAGAAAGCCCGTCTGGGCGCCTATGAGAAACTGGCCTCCGCGGATGCCCGCGAGAAAGAGGCGCGCCTGGAAATCTACATTCCGAACGGCCCGCACCTCGGCAACAAGGTCATCGAGTTCCATGATGTCAGCAAGGCTTACGGGGACAAGCTGCTCTTCGAGCATCTCTCCTTCGTGCTTCCTCCTGCGGGCATCGTGGGCGTGATCGGCCCCAACGGGGCCGGCAAGACCACCCTGTTCCGCCTGATCATGGGCATCGAGCAGCCCGACAGCGGCACCATCGAGATAGGTCCTACCGCAAAAATCGCCTATGTGGACCAGCAGCACAAGAGCATAGACCCGGACA
>JAILAO010000002.1 GCA_024681565.1 Bacteroidales bacterium | reverse complement strand
TACAAGGCCTGGTTGTCCGGCGTGATGGGGGTATGCGAATGTGTGTGCATCGGACAAATATACTGAAGATATTCGGGATAAATTCACTATTTTTGTGTAAATTTTAGGGCTATGCATGATTTGTTCTTCTCCTCCGGAACGGGCCATTCGATGATGGTTCTGTCATTCGTGACAGGAACAGGTTTGATGCACAGCAAGTTAAAAATCAAGGGCGTGTCTTTCGGGCTTGCCCGGATCCTTCCCGTGGGCATCCTGTTTTCCGCCCTTGGCGTCAAGTCCGCCCCGCTGTTCTTTCACTCTTTCCACCATCCTGTTCTCTAAGCGCTGACACCCTTCCCATGCTGAATACCTTTCACGCGATTTTCTCGACGCTTCCTTTTGCGTTCTGTCTGTTGTGGTCCGTCCTCGTGGCCGATTTTGCAGGCAGGAAAAGGATTTATGCCGCCAAGGTCCTGACGGTCTTTGCATTGACCTGTACCGTCCTGTATTTTTGCCATGCCGTATTCTTCAACGGGGATGAGATTCCGGCGGTACGGGCGGTTTACCGCTGTGTCAACCTGGCCGTGTATCCGCTCTTCTGGCTGTATATCCGTGCGTTGAGCGAGGAGCATCCGCTTCCCCTCAAGGCTTTCTGGGTGCTGGTTCCGGCCGTCCTGGACCTGCTGGTCTCCTCGACCGCCTATGCTCTTGGAAAATCGCCGGATTTCGGGGAAATCCCGCAGCGCGTCGTCTTCCTGATCGAGGTGGTCTGGGTCTGTTTCGCCGGAATCCGCCGGCTCGAAGCGTATGACCGGAAGGTGCAGAATTTCTATTCGGACACAGAAGGGAAGTCGATGGTGCCGCTGCGCAATTTCCTGATCGTCTTCCTGGTCACTTCGATCATGTCTGGCCTGATGAACGTCCTGGGCCGGTCGGCCTTCACGGACGCCATGCTGCTTGTCATCCCTTCGATCCTGTTTACCGTGCTGCTTTCGGCCCTTTTCTATATCGGGATCAATCTGGAATATACGGCTACGGAGGTGGCCCCGGCCCGGGAACCGCAGGAGGAGGATCAAGATGCGGGGGAATCCCAGAACCTCATGACCCGGATCGCCGCGCTGATGGAGAGCCGGCAGCTCTTCCGTACGCCCGGACTCAAGATTACGGATCTCGCTACGGAACTGGGAACCAACCGGACCTATGTTTCCAATTGCATCAACCGCATGGTCGGGGCGTCTTTCTCCGAATATGTCAATACGTATCGGGTCCGTTATGCGCAGGAACTGATGCGCAGGAATGCGAACGGGCAGACCCTTTCGCAGATCGGCACCCAGGCGGGTTTCAGCGGGGAGACGTCCTTCTTCCGCAATTTCAAGAAGATTACAGGCCAGACACCCTCCGAGTGGCTGGCGTCGTACGGGGAGAAGCCGTAGCAGAACGGGGTGCTTACCTGACGAATTTCACGCGCTCTCCCGCCTGGGAGAACAGGACGGTCTTGCCGTCAGGCAGGACGGCGATATAGGCGCGGATTTCCGGGTCTTCTTTTTTCTCCAGGGCGTAGGCGCCCCGTCCGAACGGTTCGAGCCGGTAGGACTCGGAATGATCCAGCGAGGGATAACGGCGGAGGACCGTAAATTGCCCGTCCTGCGTCTCTTCGAATTCAAGGTACTGTTCCGTCGGGTTGTCCTCTTTCCGGTATTTCTGTCCCGGAACCGGCCGGGTGTCCGTGTCCAGGCGGGGGACGCTTTCGTCCCAGATGCCGTCGGAGCCGGCATAGTAGCCGTCGAAGGCGTAGATGTTACGCGCGACGCAGCCGCTTTCGTCCACGAACTTGAGTCTGCCGTCCCCGTCATTGGCCCAGACGCTGCGACGCAGCATGCCGTCGGCAAGGCGCCGGTACACCACTTCTCCGGATTGCAGCGTCTCGAACGTCCCGTTGTTCAGCGCATAATGGGCGGGGGTGTGGCCTTCCGTCGCGGAAACGTCGCGGGGGTCCCGGATCCTGAGTCCCGGGACGACGAAGGCGCCGCCGTCCATGCCGGTATGTGCGGTCTGGTCTTCATAGGCTTCGTGTTCCGTCAGCCAGGGCTCACCGTTGCCTGGCGGGATGTCCGGTTCCCTGGAGCCGAGCAGGTAGATGCCGCCGCCGACCACGATCCCCAGGCCGAGCAGCCAGCCGATGATTTTGCCAAAGGTACTCATATCCGTAAATATAAGGAGTTGCCCGTGTCTGGACAACTCCCTGTCTTTCAATGCATAAAAAAGTATTGCCAATCCGTACAAAAGGAAGGGCCCCGGACTTAGAAACGCCAGCCGACTCCCAGGCTGATCTTGTAGGGATGGGCGTGGGAATACTCGCTGTCATAGTTGATGATGTCGATGATACTGTATTTTCCGCTGAAGTTGATCTGCAGGCCGGATTCGAATTCGTAACCGAACAGCAGGCCGAAGCCGGCGTGGCTGTCGTTGAGGGCGTAGCGTTTCTTGCCGGTCACGTCATCCTCGGAAATGACACGTTTGTAGGGGGTGATGAACCCGCTGTCCCCGGGACACCAGGAACCCAGGGTGAGATGGGTGAAGGGTCCTGCTCCCAGACGGAAATTGCCATTTCCGGACGGGAAGCGGCCCACCACGAAGAAGGGGAGGTCGAGGCCCCAGAGCCGCAGGTCCGCCAGATAGTCGATCTCCTTGTAGCGGTGCCAGACGAAGAATCCCGGATCCTGTTTGGCGACGACATAGCTGCCGTTCTGCAGGGCCATGATCACCTGGAACTCGATCTGCAGGCGCCGGGTGATGTTGTAGTCGATGAATGCGCCGATCTCCGCGCCGACACCGGGGTAGGCGTAGAGGGCGGATTCGGCGATATACATGGACTCGCCGGCGTAGTTGGCCTGGACGAGGACACCGAGCGAGACGGGATCTATCTTGAGGCTGTCGGCATCCTGGGCATGCACCGTAAGGGCTGCCGCCACTGCGAAAAGGATGAGTGTCAGTCGTTTCATTTCATGCGGTTTAAAGGGAAACACGGAACGAAATCTTGAAGCCGTTCTTCTGGGCTTCGGTCAGGCCTTCGGTATAGCTGATCCGCCGGATGTAATCGACCCGGAGGAACTTGAAGATGTTCTCGATGCCGATGCTGTACTCCATGTAGGGGACCTTTGTCATCATCTTTGTCCCTGCGGGGAGCATGTAGAGGCCCTCGGCGCCGAAGAGCGGGTTGTTCTTTTCGGAAAGGGATCCCGTGATGGCGCGGAAGGAGACCACCTCGCGGAGCTTGAGCTTGTTGATGAGCGGGATGCGGTTGAGGATCCAGCCCTTGAGGTAGTAGGTGGCGAAGACCTCTGCATACTGGTCCATCACGAACTCCATCGGCTGCATGAGGTTGTAGGCGTTGCCGAGCAGCAGGATGGACGGGTTGGCGTTGGGGGTGAACAGGTTCGGCAGCGGTACGCGGTTCCAGATGAATCCGGTGGAAATCTGGGCGTCGATGTGCCCGAAGGCCGAGAGCCAGATGCGCTTCTGGGCCGAGAATTCGGTCTTGTTGTACCAGAAACGGTTGTCAAAGCGTCCCAGGGTGTGGCTCAGGCTTACGATCGGGGCGTCCTTGGCGAGGGTGATCGGGGATTCCTTGCCGAGCCGGTTGGAGAAGAGCGGCTCGCCCGGGGCGAAGCGGATGCGGAGCATCGCATTCATATCGTCGAAGAAGGGGACGTTCTCCAGGGTGCCGCCGGCGCCGATGCGCCGGTAGGAGAGCGTGCCGGCCGGCCAGATGCGGTCGGCGCGCAGCCGGGCGTTTACTGTGATGCGTGAGAGCCATTCCCGGTCGTATTTGACCTGGAAACGGCGCACGTACTGCAGCGGCTGGGGTCCGAAGTTGGACATCAGCAGGTTGTCCCGGTCGATCAGTTCGAAACTCTGTCCGGGAGCTTCTACGTCATAGCTGGCGGTCAGCGTCAGGGTGTGGCGCAGCGGTTCGAAGGGATGGAAACTCTTGGGCTCGAAGGTATGGATGTAGGAGAGCTCGCCCTTGGGGCGGAGGTCCTTGAATCCGAAGGCGACATAGCCGTTGAGGAAGTTCTGGTTGTTGAGCTTGGCGGTAGTCATGCCGCCGAGACGCACGCGCACTCCCTCCATGGTATTGTAATGGAGCATGTGGGTGACGGGGCCGATGTCGAACTTGCTCTTCTTGCGGTCCTCGGGATTGGCCTGCCGGTCGATCGGCGTGGTGGGGAAATACTCGGAGCCCAGCGACTCGATGAGACTGGCCGTGCGGCGCAGGGACGGGACGGCGTAGATGTCGGTCAGCAGGCTGTCCAGGATCCGTTCCTTGGGGCTGAGCGGGACCGGACGCCGCGGTGTCCACCAGTCGTCGGGACGCCACCAGTCCGGGTTCTTGATCACCTCGTCCGGCATGCTGAGCAGGCTGTCCGGGATGTGCGTCTGGGTGAAGTCGTAGTTGGTGTGGACGATCTTCTTGTGCGCGTAGAGCTGGCGCATCCATTTGAAGATGTAGAAGCGCGCGAAGGTGTTCTTTTCCCGGGAGGCCCAGGTGCCGTTCTCCGTCTTCTCAAAGCTCTCCTCGATGGCGAGGTTGCTGACGAAGTTGAGGTTGATGTGGGCCGGGATGCCGAGGGAGTATTTCTTGACGGCGTAGGTGCTGTCGTTGACGATGTAGAGGTGCCCCGTGAAGCTGTAGCTTTCGCTGTTGAAGGGCACGAAGGTGAGGTCGATGCACTGGACCCCGTCCACCATCAGGGTGTCGGAGATGTAATACTTGTAGTAGCTGGTGGCGAGCGAGGAGGAGAGCGGGCTTACGAAGCGGTTGAGCAGCACTTCCATGTTGTCGTCGAAGATGTCCGAGTCGGCGAAGATCGCCTGGATGTTGGTGCTGAGTCCGCCGCCGTCCAGCGGCTCGTCCAGACCGAGGCTGCGGCGCCGCTCCACCCAGGTACGGGTGCGTTTGGGCTCCCGCTGGTACCAGGTGTCGGAGACATTCTCGCGCAGCGAGACGGTCAGCACCGGGGTGTTCTTGAACTGGGCCGTATCTACGTATTTCTCCAGGAAGCTGAGCTTGCGCCAGAAGCGGCTGCTGTCGAAGTTGACATCGAATTTGTCCAGGGACATGATCAGCTTTTCGTAATTCTCTACCTTGTAGCCCTCGTTGGACTTGATGTGGTTCTCTTCTTTGTGGGCGATGACGTTCCGGACCAGCTCCACGGCCGGGTTGCCGCGGCGGCGGTACACCCGGTCCCGGCGGCGCTTGGGCTTGACGATGACGCTCTGGATGCCGTAGGTGTCGGGATTCATCTTGATCTTGGCGTCGGAGGTCGTGCTGCGCTTGAGGTTGAGGATGTAGGTCTCGTACCCCATCATGATGAAACTGACGTTGGAATAGGTCCTGGAGGCCTCCAGGGAGAAACGGCCCTGGTCGTCGGTCATCGTTCCGATCTGCGTGCCGGGGAAGACGACGGACACGTAGGGCATCGGCTCTCCGGTCTTGGCGTCCGTCACGGTGCCGCTCACACGGGTCTGCGCCGCCAGCAGCCAGGGGAGACAGAAAAGGAGTATGAGCAGGACGCTTTTCTTCATGCGATATCAAAAGACGCGCAAAGATAACAAAAAGACGGGATTATCCCGCCTTTTTGATGACAATAGCCTGCATTATTATTTGAGGGCGCGCATCGCGTTCAGTACGGCGAGCACCGTTACGCCCACGTCGGCGAAGACGGCCATCCAGAGCGTGGCGACGCCGAATGCGGCCAGCACGAGTACGGCGAGTTTGACGGCGATGGCGAACCACAGGTTCTCGCGGGCGATCCGCAGGGTGCGCCGGGCGATGTGCACCGCCGTGGCGATCTTGGACGGCTTGTCGTCCATCAGGACCACGTCGGCGGCCTCGATGGCGGCGTCGGAGCCCAGGGCGCCCATGGCGATGCCGAGGTCGGCACGTGCCAGTACGGGGGCGTCGTTGATGCCGTCTCCGACGAAGGCCAGCGTGCCTTCCGGCAGCAGTTTTTCGACGCAGCCGACCTTGTCTGCGGGCAGCAGTCCGGCGTGGAATTCATCCAGCCCCAGGCGTCCGGCGACATCCGCAGCGATGGATTCCTGGTCGCCGGTGAGCATCACGGTCTTGCGGATGCCCGCCGCGTGCAGGTCCTTTACCGCCTGCGCCGCATCGTCCTTGATGCGGTCGGCGATGACGATGTGGCCGGCATATTCGCCGTCGATCGCTACATGGACGAGGGTGCCGGTATGGGTGCAGGGACGCCAGGCGGCGCCCACCTGTTCCATCAGCGTGCTGTTGCCGACGGCTACCGTCCGGCCGTTCACCGTGGCGGTGAGGCCCTTGCCGGCGAATTCGCGGATGTCCCCGATGCTGCAGCCGTCCTGCTCGTCCGGATAGGCCTGCAGGAGCGCCGCGGCGATGGGGTGGGTGGAATGCCGCTCCACGTGGGCGGCCAGGTGCAGCAGTTCGCGTTCGTCCAGGCGCTCGGGGTGCACGGCCGTGACCGTGAAGACACCTTCGGTGAGCGTACCCGTCTTGTCGAAGACGACGGTCCGTATGCGGGAGAGCGTGTCCAGCCAGGCCGATCCCTTGACGAGGATGCCCTGGCGCGAAGCGCCGCCGATGCCGCCGAAGAACGTGAGCGGGACGGAAATGACCAGCGCGCAGGGGCAGGAGACCACCAGGAACATCAGGGCCCGGTAGATCCAGGTCGCCCAGGCGCCCGTGAACAGGGGCGGCACGAGGGCCAGCAGCACGGCAAGGACCACGACGACCGGGGTATAGACCCGGGCGAAGCGGGTGATGAAATGCTCGCTGCGGGATTTGTTCTCCGCAGCATGTTCTACCAGTTCGAGGATGCGGGAGGCCGTGGATTCGCCGAAGAGCCTGGTCGTGCGGACACGCAGCACGCCGCTGAGATTGACGCAGCCCGACAGGATCTCGTCGCCGGGTCCGGCCTCGCGCGGAACGCTTTCGCCCGTCAGGGCCACGGTGTCCAGGGACGAGCGTCCTTCCAGCACGATACCGTCCATCGGCACTTTCTCACCGGGCCGGATGAGGACGGTCTCTCCGACGGCGACGCTGTCCGGGGCGACCGTCGTCAGGACGCCGTCCCGTTCGACCTGCGCCGTGTCCGGGCGGATGTCCATCAGGTGCGCGACCGACTTGCGCGAGCGGCCTTCGGCAATGCCTTCGAACAGCTCTCCGAGCTGGAAAAAGAGCATCACGAAAACGGCTTCCGCGAACTGCGTCTGCGCTTCGGGCAGGAAGCCGATGGTCAGGGCGCCCAGCGTGGCGATGCTCATCAGGAAATTCTCGTCCAGCGCTTCCCCGTGGGAGAGGGCTTCGGCGGCTTCCCTGAGCGTGTCCCATCCGACGATGAGGTAGGGGACCAGATA
>JAILAO010000105.1 GCA_024681565.1 Bacteroidales bacterium | reverse complement strand
ATTCAGACTAAAACTTGCATTTATACGAAAAAATCTCTAATTTAGCACCGAAGTTTTTCATAGTATAAGTTTAGGTTAAGTAAAGGGTCAGTCGCAGGGATGCAACTGACCCGTGAATTTTTACCCCAAAACAAAAAAACGGATCACGCGGAGCGATTTTTAAGTTTATTAATGGAGGGTCCGCTCTTTTTTCGCACCTTGCGGCACCGCATATCCGGAATCCGGTGCGGCCACCGATCCATTCACATGTTGAAAATGCAAACACTATGAAAACTTTTCTCCGGGTCTTCGCGACCCTCCTCCCCCTCCTGCTTCTGCCCGTCTCCTGCCAGGACCTCTTCCGGCAAGAAAAAAACGGCTCGCTGCTCATCTCTCTCCGGGGTCTCCCCGCCACCGGCACCCGCGCGGGAACAGAACTGCCCGACACCGGGGACTACCTGCTGACCGTAAGCGGCTCCTCCGGGAATATCCTCTATTCCGGTCCGTTCTCCCAATCTCCGGATATCCTGACCGTCCCTGCGGGAAGCTACACGGTCAGCGCGGTCTCCTGTCCGTTCGAGGCCCCCGCCTTCGACATGCCCCAATGGGGAGACACCCAGGTCGTCAGCGTGGCATCCGGCAGCAGTATCGCCGTCACGCTCGACTGCAGCCAGCTCAACAGCGGCCTGCGGCTGGAACTGGACCCGTCATTCAGGCAGGCGTTTCCCGAAGGGTCCTTGTCCCTGAAAAGCGCCGACGGCGAACTGCCCTGCGGCTATGACGAGACCCGCACCGCCTATTTCCGGCCCGGACCGGTCTCCCTGCTGCTGGAGGACTCCGGGTTCACCCAAAGCCTGTTCACCCGCACGCTCGAAGCCCGCCAGATCCTTACCATGCGCATCAGCGCCAATGTGGAAACCAAGTCCGGCAGCATCTCCCTCCAGGTCGACACCAGCCGGACCTGGCTGTCGGACCGCATCGTCATTGGCGGACAGGGTGCGGCAGCAATCGATGAAGCCTATGAAGTATCCGCGGCCAGGAACCACGCCGACGAGAAAGGAGTCTGGGTCTGCGGCTACATCGTCGGAACGGCCACCGGTTCCGGCAAGATCGCTTTCTCGGCCCCTTTCACCAAAAACACCAACCTGGTCCTGGGCACGCGGGCCTCAACCCGGGACAAAGAATACTGCCTCTGCGTAGAACTCCCGAAAGGGGATATCCGCGACGCCCTCAACCTCGTGGACAACCCGGCCCTGCTCGGGCGGAAAATCTATATCAAAGGGGACCTTGTATCCGCGTATTATGGAATACCCGGACTCAAGGCCCCCTCGGAATATCAGATCAGATAAGTCTTTTAGATGCGCTTGAGGATTTCCTCGGTCTGCGCCTCGTAACCCGGCTTGCGGAGCAGGGCGAACATGTTCTTCTTGTAGGCTTCCACACCGGGCTGGTTGAACGGGTTGATCCCGAGCACATAGGCGCTGATGCCGCAGGCGAACTCGAAGAAGTAGAAGATGGCACCGAGGTTGGCCTCGTCGAGACGCTCCACGCTCACCTCCATCTGCGGCACACCGCCGTCAATGTGGGCAAGTTTGGTACCCAGCTGGGCCATCTTGTTGCAATGTTCGACGCGCTTGCCGGCCAGGTAGTTGAGCTGGTCGAGGTTCTGCTCGTCCGTACCGATCACCACCTCGCGTGCCGCATTCTCCACGGTTACGGTGGTCTCGAACATCACGCGGTCACCCTCCTGGATGAACTGACCCATGGAATGGAGGTCGGTGGTGCAAACGACGGAGGCGGGGAAGATACCCCGGCCTTCCTTGCCCTCGGACTCGCCGTAAAGCTGTTTCCACCACTCGCCCAGATACTGGAGCTTGGGGTTGAAAGTCACGAGGATCTCCACCTTCTTGCCCTGCTCATGATAGAGCAGATTGCGCATGGCGGCGTACTGGACCGCGGCATTGTCGGCGGATTTCCGGAGCAGGGCCTCGCGCTCCTCGGCAGCACCCTTCAGCATGGCGCGCATGTCAAAGCCGGCCAGCACGATCGGCAGGATGCCGACCGGGGTCAGGACGGAATAACGGCCGCCGACGTTGTCAGGCACGACAAAGGACTTGTAGCCCTCCTGGGTGGCCAGGGTCTTGAGAGCGCCCTTCTTGGCGTCAGTGATGGCCACGATGCGGGACGGGGCCTCGGTTTTGCCATAGGTCTTTTCGATGAATTCCTTGACGACGCGGAAAGCAACGGCCGGCTCCGTGGTGGTACCGGACTTGGAGATCACCACGCAGGCGGTATTGCGGACCTTGGCCAGATCCATCAGTTCGGCGAGGTAGTCTTCAGAAAGATTGTTGCCGGCGAAGGCGATCTGCGGAACGCCCGGCTTGCGGACAAAGCCATGGGAGAGAGCCTCGATGGCGCAACGGGCGCCCAGGTAGCTGCCGCCGATACCGATGACGATCACAAGGTCGACGCCTTTGGCGGACCAGTCGTCACGGATCGCCTCGCAGTCGGCGATCAGGG
>JAILAO010000069.1 GCA_024681565.1 Bacteroidales bacterium | reverse complement strand
GTTCAGCGGCATCCTGCCGTTCAACCTGGACGTGGACCAGACCTTCATCGCCGCTATCCTGACGATCATCGGTTACGCCATCAACGACAACGTGGTGATCTTCGACCGTATCCGTGAGAACCTCGCGCTCCATCCGAACGACGACTTCAAGGAGACGGTCAACAAGTCCCTCAACGCGACCCTGACCCGTACGGTCAACACCTCCGTGTCCACCCTCCTCCCGATGCTCGCCATCGCGATCTTCGGCGGAGAGTCCATCCGCGGTCTGTCCGTCGCGCTCTGCCTCGGTGTCCTGATCGGTACCTACGCCTCCATCATGATCGGTACCCCGATCATGTTCGATGCCGAGATGGCCTCCCGCAAGAAGGCCGGCAACACTTCGAAGGCTGTCAAGCCCGCCAAGAAGTAAAGCGCAAAAGTTATCAACAATCGAACACCCGGCCTGCAGAAGGTCGGGTGTTTTTGTGTATCTTTGTATGGTTATGCCTTTCGTCCACCTGCATGTCCATACCCAGTATTCCATCCTCGACGGGATGAGCGACATCGAGAAGCTCTTCCGCCGTGCCGAGGAGCTGGGCATGCCGGGCCTGGCCATCACGGACCACGGCAACATGTACGGGGTCAAGGATTTCAGCGACATCTCCAAGAAGCATCCGGACGTCAAGCCCATCTTCGGCTGCGAGATCTATGTCACGCAGCACTACGACCACCGGCTCAAGGACAACGAGCACAAGAAATACTATCACCTCATCCTGCTCGCCAAGAATTACAACGGCTACAAGAACCTGATGAAGATCGTGTCCACCGGGCACATCGAAGGCATGTATTACCGGCCGCGCGTGAGCCACGAGGTGCTCGAGCAGTACCACGAAGACCTGATCTGCTGTTCCGCCTGCATGGCCGGGGAGATTCCCCGCGGCATCCTGGCCGGAGACCGGGAAGGCGTGGACAGGGCCATCGAATGGCACAAACGCGTCTTCGGGGACGATTATTACCTGGAGGTGATGCTCCACAAGACGGAGGTCCCCGGGATGAGCCTCGAGCTGTATGAACGCCAGAAAGAGTACACCACGCGCATCTTCGAACTGGCACGGGAGCACGGAGTCAAAGTGGTCGCCACCAACGACGTCCACTTCGTCCGCAAGGAGGACGGCCCCGCCCACGACCGGCTCATCTGCCTGACGACCAACGCCGCCGTGGACGACCCCAAGCGCCTGCGCTATACCCAGCAGGAGTATCTCAAAAGCGAAGAGGAGATGGCGGCCCTGTTCCCGGAGCACCCGGAGGCGCTCGCCAATACGCTGGAGGTACTCGGCAAGGTGGAACGCTATGAGATCAACCGCGGGCACGTCCTGCCCAAATTCGAGCTTCCGGAGGACTTCCTCGCCCGGATCGACACGCACCTGGAGAAGTATGCCGACATCATCGAGAACGGCAAATACGACGTCTCCAAGGACGCCGGAGGCAACGAGGTCAAGACCTACCGCGGCGACGAATTCTGCCGCTCCGTGGCCTATCTCTGCCACCTGACCTACGAAGGCGCGCGGATGCGCTACGGGGACAGCCTGACGGACGAGCAGCGGGACCGCCTGCATTTCGAGCTGATGACGATCTCCTACATGGGTTTCCCGGACTATTTCCTGATTGTCCAGGACTTCATCAACTGGGGACGCCGCAACGGCGTGTCCGTGGGCCCGGGGCGCGGCTCCGCCGCCGGCTCCTGCGTGGCCTACTGCCTCGGCATCACCAACCTCGACCCGATCCGATACGACCTCCTGTTCGAGCGTTTCCTCAACCCGGAACGCATCTCGATGCCGGATATCGACGTGGACTTCGACGACGAGGGACGCTACCGCGTGATCCAGTATGTACAGGACCGTTACGGCGCCGACCATATCTCCCACGTCATTACTTTCGGCACCATGGCCGCCAAACTGGCGGTCAAGGATGTCGCGCGCATCTCCAACCTTCCCATCCCGGAGTCCAACCGCCTCACCAAGATGATTCCGGACCGTCCCATCATCGTCCGGGAGAACGGCGAGGACAAAGAATACAAGCCCACGCTGGCCAACAGCGTCAAGTACGTCAAGGAACTCCGGCACGAATACGAAGACGGGGAACCGCTGGTGCGGGAAGTCCTCGAGTACGCCCTCAAACTGGAGGGCTGCATCCGCCAGACGGGCATCCATGCCTGCGCGATGATCATCGGCCGCGGCAACCTCACGGACTACATCCCCATCACGATGGGCACGGACAAGGCCACGGGACAGGAAGTCTGGGTAAGCCAGTACGAAGGGACCAAGATCGAGGATGTGGGCATGCTCAAGATGGACTTCCTGGGCCTCAAGACCCTCTCCATCATCGACCGGGCCCTGGCCCTCGTCAAGAAACGTTTCGGCAAGGAGATCGACATCGAAAAGATCCCGATCGACGATCCGGCAGTCTATGACCTCTATGCCCGCGGCGATACCAAGAGCATCTTCCAGTTCGAATCCGGCGGCATGAAGGAGTGGCTGATCCGCCTGCATCCCGAGCGGTTCGAGGACCTCATCGCCATGAACGCCCTCTACCGTCCGGGGCCGATGGACTACATCCCGGATTTCGTGGCCGGCAAGAACGACCCGTCCAAGATCCACTACGACCTCCCCGAGATGGAGGAGCTGCTGAAGGAAACCTACGGCGTCACGGTCTATCAGGAACAGGTGATGCGCCTGTCGCAGAAACTCGCGGGATTCTCCAAGGGCAAGGCGGACAAACTCCGCAAGGCAATGGGTAAGAAGCAGAAGTCGGTGCTCGACTCGCTCAAGGAATCCTTCATGAAGGGTGCGCTCGCCAACGGACATCCGGAGGGCGTCCTGAACAAGATCTGGTCTGACTGGGAGGCCTTCGCCAAATATGCGTTCAACAAGTCCCACGCCACCTGCTACGCCTGGGTGAGCTACCAGACCGCCTGGATCAAGGCCCACTATCCGTCGGAGTTCCAGGCGTCCAACCTGACGCAGAACATCTCCAACATGGACGAGCTCAAGGAGATCATGGCAGACTGCCGCAAGGCCGGCATCAAGGTACTCAGCCCGGATGTCAACGAGTCCGACGCCCAGTTCTCCGTCAACCGCCAGGGAGATATCCGCTACGGCCTCGGCGGCCTCAAGGGCTTCGGCGAAAACGTCGTGGAAGCCATCATCCGGGAGCGTACGGAACACGGGGCCTTCGCAGACCTGTTCGACTTCGTGGAGCGCATGGCGGAGATGCTGAACCGCCGCAGCCTGGAGACGCTGGTGTATTCCGGCGCGCTCGACTCCTTCGGCTACAAGCGCTCGCAGTATTTCCTGCCCTGCAAGAACGACGAGCTGTTCATCGACGAGATCGTCAAATACGCCTACCTCTACCGCAACGACCAGCTGGACTCGGCCAATTCGCTTTTCGGAGAGGTGGAGGAACTCAGGCCCGTCCGGCCGGAAGCGCCGGTCATGTCCGGCGAAGAGGACATCCTGTCCCTGCTCCAGCAGGAAAAGGAATACGTCGGCATGTATCTGTCCTCCCACCCGCTGGACCGCTACCGTTTCGAGATCGAGACCTTCGCGGACTGCCAGATGTCCGGCCTGCAGGCCCGCATCGACGAATGTGAAAGCCGGGACAAGGCCGGCAAGGCCACCGTCGCCGGTATCGTGACGGATGTCAAGACCCTGACGACACGCAACGGCTCACAGGGAGCCCGCGTCGTCGTGGAGGACTACAGCGGCACCTTCGAGTTCGCGCTCTTCGGCAAGGACTACCAGGCCTGGCTGCCGTTCATGCAGCTGCATGCACAGATCTTCATCGAAGGCGACATCGTCGCCCGCTATTTCGTCAAGCCCGAGGAACGCGCCCAGGGCAAGCGCGCCCCCTACGGCTTCAAGATCAAGAAAATCACCCTGCTGGGCAATCTCGGCGAAGACCTCATCACGGCCTTCAATATCATCCTGGATTCCGACCGGCTCTCCCCGGAGTTCCGGGAAAAGCTCGTCAGGCTCCTCAAGCACAGCAAAGGCAAGACACCGCTCTCGCTGTTCCTCCACGACAAGACCACCGGCTACAATCTCGAGTTCTACTCCAAGAAATTCTCTGTCTCCGTCTGCGAAGAGTTCATCTCCGCGCTCCAGAATCTCGGCGTAAGCTACAGCGTCTCGCACAAATAACGTTCCCCGGCAAGCGTACAGAAAAAACCCCGGTACGGCTCACGCCGCTCCGGGGCACGGTAAGTTTAGGCTTTAGAGCCAGAAGGCTCTTTTTTTATCAAGGGCATGAAGTTTTTCAGAAAGAAAACTTATAGCCAATTCCTACCGTTGTAAGGAATTTCTGATCGTAGGTGAGACTCTTGAGCTTCGTACCTTCCTGGTTGGTATCGATGTTCTTGTCGTAGCAATAATCGAAGAGTCCGTAGAAATCGATGGCGTGGTTTTGGGAAATCTTCCATTCGAGACCCAGGGCTCCGCGGTAGCGGTTCAGATAGGTGTCTCCGTAGCCGAGGAAGGTGTAATCGCTGTACGTACCCGTAGAGGACGTGTACGTCGCAGAGCAGGACGGGTCGTTGAAGACATTCCGCAGCTCGAAGAAAGCATACGGCTCCACATTGGCAAAACCCTTGTACTGGATCTTGAAACGCGACTTGAGCGCGACCAGGTTGCGGGTCTCCTGATAGACGTTGAGATCCTCGGTCTTGTGCGTGACCTGTACCAGTTCACGGAGCGAGAAACGCCAGTCTCCGAGCCGGTAGCCGAACGTGAGCGAGCCGGAGAGGCGGTGACGGGGTTCCCAGCCGGCATTGGTGCCGTAACGGTCGAAGAAGGTATAGGAAAGACCTCCCTTGAGCCAGTTGTTGAACTTGTAGTCCAGGCCGACCGAGAACTGGTGACGGTCGATCTTGGAGAGCGCATTCTCCGTGCGGAGCTCGTATTCCGCGGAGAGATGGAAGCCCTTGGCGAGTTTCTTGTCGACGGCGATGGAAGTGCGGGTCGCGAAATCATTTTCCAGGGCATTCACGGTCCCCTGCGCACTGCCGAGGGCCGGGATTAACATCAGGGAAACAAAAAGCAGGTATCTGGTTTTCATGGTGCGGCGGGTTTATTGTTCTACAAAATCTTTGGCTTTGGTAAGCTGGTCGATGCTGGCGACCTGCCCTTTTTCGAGCGTATAATAGACCTTGATGAAGGCGGCATCCTTGAGGAAGTCCACGTGGCCGATCTCCAGGTTGTCGATCTTGAAGCCGAGGCGTTTCTGCAGGTCGTCGATCAGTTCGGCACGGCGCTCCGGCACGATCATTTCGATCCGGTCGTAAAGAACCAGCTTGGTGGAAGTATGGGCCAGGAAGCGTCCGCTCTCCAGCACCCAGATCAGGACGACCACCAGCAGGTTGGCCAGGACGGTGATGGCGACGGAACCGGGATTGAGCACATAATGGGGTGCATCCGAAGCGGCGCCGACCAGGTGATAGATGGGAGAGAGTCCGTTGAGCGCGGCCAGCGCGATGATGACGAAGAGATAGGTCATCTCGCGGATCGGAACGGTCTCCGTCCGGTAGCGGATCACGCCGAAGATGGCGAACAGACCCAGGGTCAGACCCACGCCGACCTCGGCGTTGCCCATCATGTAGAGGAGCAGGACCATCGCGGAAGAGAAGGCCATGAAGGTGAAGTAGTAGTCGCGGCGGCGGCTCTTGCGGTAGTAGAAGAACTGGACCAGGATCCAGCAGACCACCAGGTTCAGCAGGAAGCGGATTCCCAGTTCGGTCAGGCTCTGGCCCGTGGTCATCATGGCGTCGGTGATGGTCTGTACGTCGAAGACCTCTTCATCAGCGATATTGTAGTCGCCCAGGATGTCGGTTTGTATCATTTTGTAATGAGTTTTTTATGGATTGTTTTTTCTATTTTTCTGACTTTCAGCTTGAACCGGTTGCTTTTGACCTCCGGGTCCGTGAGGGTCGTCCCGATGCAGTATTTGCTCACGCGGACCGGTTTGACCCGGTGGTCCAGCAGGATGTCCTTCATCTCGCTCTCCGCGCGGCCGTCCTGCTTCAGCTCGATGATCACCGCGTCCCGGAGGGAAATCTCGCGGCCCGTCCGGTGATTGATGAAGCAGAGGGCCGTGTCGATGGTCAGGCGCTCTGTCTTGGCGGCGTTGACCAGGGTGATCCGGCGGAAAACCGTCTCGAGGGCCGGGGACAGGATGTCGGAAGGGAAATCGCAGTATTTCTCCATCAGGGCCATCGCGCCCGGGTCCTTGCGGAAAGCCTTGAAGGCCGCCGGGTCGATCTCCGTCCGCTTCTTGCGGGTGCGGCCCCGGTTGTTCTTGCGCTTGATCTCCAGGAAAGTCTGGCCGCTTCCCACGTAGGTCCTCGTGCGGACCTTCTGGCGCACCAGGCGCCGGTTGTGGTGGTCGAGGAACATCTGCAGCTCCGGGGTGTCGAAATAGAGGGAGTCGTAGGAACTGATCTTCGTCCCCTCGGTCTCCAGCGCCCGGTAGCCCCGGCGCACCGCGTCTGTCAGGATGTCGGCCAGGATGGCCTCCGTCGTGAGGTATTTGGTGTCGATCCGGTTCATCAACTTGATGGAATCCATCTCCCCGAGGTGAATCGGGGAGAAGGTTTCCAGGATGGCTTCAAGTCTCTTCAGCGATGTATTCATAGACCTTGATGGTAAGGAGCTTTCCTTTCGGATTATAGGTGTACTGCGTCTTCTTGCGGCCGAATTCGTTGTATTCGAATTTCTTGTAGTTGTCCAGCTTGTTGCTTTCGTTGTACACGGATTCGATGCTGACCCGACCGGAGGCGTCGTATTCATAGCGTTTGCGCCATTTCTGTTTGTTCTGGCCGTACTCGATCTCTTCGATCTTCTTGCCGTCTGCATTGTAGGTGGTCACGTGGTCCAGGACCTTGGCGTTGGTCTTGACATCGGTGTTCCATTCCTTGATGACCAGGTTTTTCTTGTTGATCTTCGGGGTGGTCTTCTGTGCAAAGGCGCCCGAGACCGTCAGCAGCAGCGCAGCTGCAATCATTGCTATCTTTTTCATATCCGTTTCATTTTAAGGGTTATTCTACCATCCGCCGGGACCGCCACCGTTTCCACCAGGGCCACCGCTGCTGCTGCCTCCGGAATAGGTGGAAAGCGAGAGGCTGCTGCCGCCGGAGACCGTCGGGGAGATGAGGCCCATGCCGTTGAAGATACTCGTGCCGCCGGAGACGCTCACGCCGGATTTGACCGTAGGCTGGGAAGAGCCGGAGACGACCAGGCCGGTGCCGCCGCTGGACGGAGTCTTGAAGGCATAGGTCGAGGAACCGACCGTCATGGAATACCAGGTGTTGGAACTCCAGGAACCGGAGTAACAGCTCTGGGTGAGGGTAGCACCGTTCTCAAGGCTGCCCAGGGCGAACAGGGTGCCGCCGCTGACATAGAGCTTGTAGCCGCCTTCGGTGTTGGCATCGAGAGCCACTTCGGCGCCGCCGGAGCAGATGGCGTAGATGACACCGCCCTTGATATACATGTTGCCGTTGGAGTCGATACCGTCATTGCCGGTAGAGTAGGCGCAGACATATCCGTCGGTAATGGTCAGGTGGCTGGCCGCATTGATGGCGTCGTCGGAAGAGTTGGCGTAGGTATAACCGCCCGATATCTCGATGGTGCCCTTGGACTCGATGGCCTCGTGATTCTTGGCCACGGCGCTGATGTTGCCGCCGGTGATGGCGAGGTCGCCGTCGAACTTGATGCCCTTGGCCGCCACGGAGTTGTCGGAGGAAGAGCTGGCTTTGCCGAACTGGTTGCCGCCGCTGGATCCATAGTTGGAACCGCTGACCGTCACGGAGACGGTACCGCCGTTGAAGTAGCCCTGGACGTCGCCGCTGATGCCCTTGCCGCCCTGGCCGGAGTTGGTGATGGTCAGGCTGCCGGAATTCATCGTGAAGATGCCGTCGGACTTGATGCCGGCCGAACCGGACAGATCGCTGCTGTCGGAGGTGTCCACGCCGCCGGAGACGGTGATGTCGGTCTCGCCGCCGTCGAAGGTCACGGTGCCGTCGGAGCTGATGCCCTTCTTGCCCGCCGCGCTGACGGTGATGTCGATCATGCCGTTGGAGACGGTGACGGCGTCTTTGCCGCGCACGCCGTGACCGGCGGTGCTGTTGACCGTAACGGTCGGACTGGACATGAAGCGGACATAGTCGTCGGAGGTGATGCCGGCCTTGCCGGTCGCGGTCACGGAGAGGGAGCCGCTGCCGCTGAAGATGAGCTGCCCTTCAGAGAAGAGGGCCGCCTTTTCATCCTCGTCGGAGGGCGTGTCGGAATAGCTGGAGCCGTCCGCAAGCTTGTTGGTGCCGTTGACTACGACGAAGGTGCGCTTGTTGCTCTGGACGTTGATGGCCGCGCCGCTCTTGTTCGTGATGCTCACGCCGTTGAGGACGATGGCCTGCTTGTTGGCGCTGTAGAGTTTGAAGAAACCGTCGGAGGTCGTACCGGAGAGTTCGTAGATGACCTTCTCGTCATAGTCGGCGTTCTTGACGGTCACGTCATTGCCGCTGACCGTAACGACGCCGTTGTCGTCACCGGAAACGCTTGCGCTGCCGGAAGAGGAGAAGGTGATGGAGATGGTGCGGTCGAAGCTGACCGTGCCGACATTGTCTTCGGACTGTTCCGTGTCGGAGGATGTGATCGAGTCGGTTTCACCGGACTGGGTGACCGTCAGGGTTGCGGACACGGCCCCGCAGGTAAAGGTAGCGGTGGCGGTGCGCTTGCTGCCGGTATTGGCGCTTGCCGTAGCGGTGACCTTGTCTCCGGAGGAACCGGAAGTGGCGTTGAGGGAGAGCCAGCTGTCACTGACCGTTGCCGTCCAGCTGTCACTCGAAGTCACGGTCACGACGACCGCGCCGCCGGCCTTGTCCACCGTAGCGGATGTGCTGTTGAGCTCAATGCTGTCGGATCCCTGGTAAGCCTCGACGCTGAGGACGGTGCCGTCGGAGAGGGTTACACTGACCGCTCCGGTGCTCGAAGACTCGGAAACGGCTTCGAAAACCGGAATGCTGGAACCCGACGTGACGTCCCCGAGCTCATGCCAGGAAGAGCTGTAGTAAACATACCAGGCGCCGTCTTCTCCCTTGAGTTTGATGGCTTCGTCAGCCACCTTGACGGAGAGCTGCGTCCCGTCCAGGGACCAGTAGTCGCCGGAAGCGGAGACGACGGGATTCTCGTAGGAGAAATCATATGCGGTCCGCGCGGTGACCGTGACCGTCGTTCCGGAAGAGAATGTGATCTTGCCATCACTATAAGAGGTAACGGTACTTCCGGCCCCGATCTCGGTAATCAGGGTCTGGAGTACCGCAATGTCTGCGTTCAAGACATCGCACGAAACACTGACGCCTTCTTCTGCATCGGAGACCGTGATCTGGTCTTTCATGCAGCCGCCCGCCAGTATAATAAGCGGTAAGAGGAAATAAAATGCCCTTTTCATAACACAACTGTTTTGGTACACGCCGGCAAGATGGACAATTTTTTTGCCGTTCCGAGATGTATTCAGCGAACGGGCCGATTTCTTCAGCGAAGCGGATGGGGCTTTGCAGATTAATCCCTATTTTTGTCGTAATGAAAAGAATTTCCTCAGAAGAAATGCGGGAAAACCGCCTCTACCTGCTCATCTGGAGCGGCATTTTCGTGTTCGCGGGAATGCTGGTCGTCCTGCATGGGATGTCCCGGCCGGGCATGACGCCGACTTTTTCGGACGTCCTGCAGACCTGGTTGCGCATTCTCCCCTTCCTGATCCTGTTTGCGGCGCACAATTACCTTCTCGCCCCCCTGCTGTTCCGGAAGAAGAAACCGTGGGCCTACGGTCTGTCGCTTTTCGTCCTGCTGATGGCGTTTGCCCTGGTCCAGGCGCTGATGCAACTGGGGCCGGACCCGGCAATGCGTCCGCCGGAACCGCCCATGGACCGGGAGGCAGTACCGCCGCCCGGAATGCGCAACGGTCCGATGCCGGTGCCGCCGGAACTCCTCAAGGTGATGCTGGGCGTCCTGCTGGTCGGAGCCAATCTCGGGATCAAATATCAGTTCCAGGCGGCCCGCAACGCCTCGCGGGTGAAGGAACTGGAGACGGAAAACCTCCAGCACCGGCTGGATACCCTCCGCTACCAGATCAATCCGCATTTCTTCATGAACACGCTCAACAATATCCACGCACTTGTGGATCTCGACCCCGAGAAAGCCAAGGAGAGCATTGTCGAGTTGTCCAAACTCATGCGGCACATACTCTATGATTCCGGCAGCCCGACCATTCCGCTCGCCCAGGAACTCGAGTTCCTGCGGCATTATATCTCCCTGATGCGCATCCGCTATCCCGAGGGGGTGAGTATCTCCCTGCAGCTGCCGGAGCAGGACGGCGGCGCCCAGGTGCCTCCGCTGGTCTACGCCTCCTTCATAGAAAACGCCTTCAAGCACGGCATCAGTTACGAGACGCCCTCCTTCATCCGGATCTCCCTGAGCCTGGAGGCCGGGAAAATCATCTTCCGCTGCGACAACAGCCGGCAGGCCCACCTCCCGCAGACGTCCGACTCCGGCATCGGACAGCAGAATGTCCGGCGACGGCTAGACCTGCTCTACGGAGACCGTTACACACTGCTTATCGATCAGCCCTCCGGAGAATACCACCTCCTGCTGGTCCTGCCCCAAAACCCTGAAAACCCCGCTACCGCATGATCCGAGTCCTGGCCATCGACGACGAGCCGCTTGCGCTCAAACAATTACAGATCTATATCTCCAAGGTGCCCTTCCTGGAGCTGGTCGGCGCCTGCCACAGCGCCCTGGAAGCCCGGCGCATCCTGGACGAACGGAACGTGGACGCCATGTTCCTGGACATCAACATGCCGGACATCACCGGGATGGAATTCGTGCGGACGCTGGAGAACCCTCCGCTGGTGGTGTTCACCACAGCCTACTCCGAATATGCCGTGGAGGGGTTCCGCGTCAATGCCGTGGATTATCTGCTGAAGCCGTTCGGCCTGGCGGATTTCGTCGCGTCGGCGGAGCGGCTGCGACAACGCTGCGAAGCCCGCAATACGGCTACCGCGGCCGATACGCCCGTCTCTCTGCAGGAGGACGCCCTCTTTTTCCGGGCGGACGGCAGAACCGTACGCGTGCGTATGGCAGACCTCCGCTATATCGAGGGCATGAGCGAATACGTTAAGGTCTATTATGACGGGGCGCCGACCCCGCTGATCGTCCTGACCCGGCTCAAGCAGCTCCAGGAGCGGCTCCCGGCCGGACGTTTCATGCGGGTACACCGCTCCTTCCTGATCAATCTCGAAAGGATTCGCGACGCCGGACGGGCGGAGATTACCCTGGACGACGGTGCGGTCATCCCCATCGGGGATATGTATCGGCAGGAATTCCGGGATTATCTGGCCCGGACCAGCCTGGGCTGATCTATTTGTGGCGGTCGATCCGCTTCCAGACCCAGTACATCAGCGCCCCCCAGGCCAGGAACAGCACGACATACACCCAGTACGGCAGTTGCGCCTGATACGTGTCCCAGTCGAGCTGTTTCTCGAACTCCGGGATATCGGCATAGTAATAGGCCCCGGCACCGAAATCCAGCTCCGGGTTGAGTCCCAGCTGATGGACCATGATATAGACGGCAGCAGCCAGGATGAGCCCGCCCACGACGAGGGTGGCCACCCTGGCTGCTGTCTTGCGTTTGGACATTTCTGTTTAGGAAAGATGCGGGATCGGGAACAGCACGCCGCTGAGCAGCAGCCAGACCGCGAAGAAGGTCAGCAGGATGTTGAAAGTCTGACCCACGAGGTAGAGCCACAGCGGTTTGCCTCCCTTCATCTGCTTCGCCAGGTCCTTGAAGTTGGTGTCGAGACCGATGCATACGAAAGCCAGCACGAAGGCCCAGTTCTTATATTGGTCGAGCACGCCGTTGATGGCTTTGACCTGGTCCGCACCACAGAGCGGCTGGATGATGAAGGAGGCCACCAGGGATGCGACGAAGAAACCGATGATGAATTTCGGGAAACGGGTCCAGATCTCGCCGGCGCCGACTTTCTGCCCTTTCTCCTTGTTGACGGAGGTCGCGAAGAAAAGCGCGACGAAGAAGGCGATGAAACCGATGAGGATGTTCTGGATCATCTTGACCAGCACGGCGGCCTGCTCGGCCTCGCCGCCCAGCACGGACCCGGCCACGGCCACGGCTCCGGTGCTGTCCACCGTACCGCCGATGAGCGCGCCGCCCATGATCGGGGACATCCCTGTCCAGCGGATGAGGACCGGCTCGAGGGCCATCATCAGGACCGTGAAGATGATCGAGATGGAGATGGTCATCGTCAGGTCGTCTTTCTTGCAGTTGGAGGCCGCTCCGGTCGCGATGGCCGCGGAAGTACCGCAGACACTGGTCGCAGAGGCCATCGTGATGACCAGCGGCTTGTTGTCGATCTTCAGTACGCGGGTGCCGAACCACCACATGAACAGGATCACGACCGGGGTCACGATCCACGCGATGCCGAGGCCGTAGAGGCCGAATTTCGCGATGTTGGAGAAGAGCACGGAGAAACCCATGACCACCAGACCCGTCTTGATGTAGAATTCGGTCCGGACGGCGGGCTTGAGCCATTTCGGGGTGCCGACCGTGTTGGAGATCAGCATACCCACGATCAAGGCCCAGAAGGCCCATTCCAGGTAACGGTTGAGCGTGAACTCGGCGCTGATGAGGCGGACGATCACGGCCAGCACGAAGACGCCGAGGAAGGCGGGAACGTATTTTTTGACCTTTTCTCCGAGCAGCGCGGCGCCTGCGGTAAAGAGAATTCCGAGGACGAGGACCGTGCGCAGGAGTTTTCCCCAGAACGCACCGGAGGCCAGCTGTTCACCCAGGGGGATGACCTTTGCCATCTGGGCGTCGGTCAGGGTCTCACCCCAGGTCCAGGTCTTGAAAGTCAATGCGGAAAAATCGAAGGCGCCGGTCAGGACGGCGACACATCCAAGAGCGATGATGATGAATCCGATCCAGACAGAAAGCCAGTCTTCGGTCTTGAGAAGTTTGGATCCGTTCTGCTTGCTTGCCATAATTAACAGGTTTTGGTTCAAATACAAAAGACAAAGATAGGTAATTTTTCTAACTTTGTTCCCGATTAAATACGCACATATATGGAGAAGACCTGGAGATGGTTCGGCCCGTCCGATAAAGTCACATTGGAAATGATGCGCCAGATCGGCGTAGAAGGAGTCGTCACCGCGTTGCATCAGTACGCCCCCGGAGAACTGTGGCCCCTGGAGGAGATCCGCGCCACCCAGCAGCGGATCGAGGCGGCCGGGATGCGCTGGTCGGTGGTGGAGAGCCTCCCCGTCAGCGAAGCCATCAAATATGGCGGCGCGGAGCGGGACGCCCTGCTGGAAAGGTATTGCCAGAGTCTGGAAAACCTCGGACGCTGCGGCATCCATACGGTCTGTTATAACTTCATGCCGGTCATCGACTGGGTACGCACGGATCTGGAGCGGCCGCTGCCGGACGGGACCCTCACCCTGTATTTCGACTATGTCCGCTTTGCCTATTTCGATATGAAGATCCTGGCGCGTCCCGGCGCGGAAAAGGATTTTCCTCCGGAAATCGTGGCGAAGGTCGAAGCGCTTGACAAGACCATTACGGAAGCCGAAAAGGCCCAGCTCGTCGATACCATCATCACCAAGACCCAGGGCTTCGTCAACGGCCCGCTGGGCGGCTCGGAGGCCTCTCCCGTGGAGAAATTCCGCGCGCTGATGGCGCCATACGCGGGTCTGTCGAAAGCGCAGCTGCGCGAAAACCTCCGCTATTTCCTGGAGGCGGTCATGCCGGTCTGCCGGAAGTGGGACATCCGGATGTGCATCCACCCGGACGACCCGCCGATGCCCGTTTTCGGAATGCCCCGGCTCGTCTGCGACGCGGACGATATCCGCTGGCTGCTGGCCGCCGTGGACGATTTCCACAACGGACTGACCTTCTGCGCCGGTTCGCTCTCCGCGGGCGCCCACAACGACGTGGTGGCGATGGCCCGGGAGTTTGCCCCGCGGACGCATTTCGTGCACCTGCGCACGTGCAACCTGCTGCCGGGCGGCGACTTCGTCGAGGCGCCCCACACGGACGGACGCGTGGACCTGGTGGAATTGGTACGTATCTTTGAATGTGAAGACCGCAATCTCCCGATGCGCGTGGATCACGGCAAGACCATGCTCGGCGACGAACGGATCGGGTACAACCCGGGCTACAGTTTCCACGGCCGCATGCTGGCCCTCGGACAGGTCGAGGGGATGATCGTCGCCGTCCGGAACGAAGGGATGGCCTGACCTCCCTTGGAGAATCAGCGGAAAAACCGGGCCATCCAGGCCTGGTCGATGGTCGCAAGGCCGGTGGCGGACTCCCGGATGACCGGGTTGCGGCGCAGGATGCCGGCGCAGTCTTCATAGACGTTGAAGCCCACGGCAACCATCTCCATTTCCCCTTTCTCGGGATAGGCGAAGGTCATCTCGCTGTCGGCGCCGTTCATGCTCACGAAGCGGAGCGGGACTTCTTTCTTCAGCTCCCGGCAAGTCACGAACTTGCACATCTCGATGATGAGGTCGTCCAGCCCGGCGTCGAAAATCTTGATTTTCTCGATGAGGTCCCCGACGCTGCGCACCTGCCGGCCGGTATAGCCTTCCGGCACCCCTTCGGCATTGACGGGCGCGTCCGTCAGCACCAGCATCAGGTGCTCCGCCGGATCATGGTACAGAAAAGGAACCTTCAGCAGGTTGACCGTCCCGCAATGGGGGCAGGTCCAGGTGAAGAGCGCCCCGCTGCGGACCTTCTCCCTGAGTTCCGGGGAGGTGGCGGCATTGACGCTCTGGGGAATGTCGGCCGTATGTTCCGCCCCGCAACGGGAGCAAGAAGTCGTTATTGGCATACTGTCTCTAAACGCTCTGTCCGTCCATGCCGTCAGACATTGAACAGGAAATGCATGATGTCGCCGTCCTGGACGACGTAGTCCTTGCCCTCGATCCCCATCTTGCCGGCGGCACGGACCGCCGCCTCGGTCTTGTATTGTACGAAATCCTCGTACTTGATCACCTCGGCCCGGATGAACCCTTTCTCGAAGTCGGAATGGATCACGCCGGCGGCCTTGGGAGCCTTGTCGCCCTTGTGGATGGTCCAGGCCCGGCACTCGTCGGCTCCGGCCGTGAAGAAGGTCTGCAGGCCGAGCAGGTGGTAGGCGGCCTGGATGAGCCGGACCACGCCGGACTCCTGCAGGCCCATCTCTTCGAGGAACATCTGGCGGTCCTCGTAGTCTTCCATCTCGGCGATTTCGGACTCCGTACGGGCGGAAATCACGAGGATCTCGGCGTGTTCGTCCCGGACGGCCTCGCGGACGGCCTCCACGTAGGCATTGCCGTTCACGACGGAGGCGTCGTCGACGTTGCAAACATACATCACCGGCTTGTTCGTCAGCAGGAAGAGGTCGTGCGCGAGACTTGCCTCCTCGTCATTGAGCAAGGCCACGCTGCGGCAGGATTTTCCCTGCTCCAGGGCCTCCTTGTAGCGAAGCAGCAGTCCCAGGAGTTTTTTGGCTTCTTTGTCGCCGCCGGTCGTGGCCTGTTTCTGGACCTTGGCGATGCGGGCGCTGACCGTCTCCAGGTCTTTGATCTGGAGCTCCAGGTCCACGACTTCCTTGTCGCGCACCGGATCCACGGAGCCGTCAACGTGGACGACGTTGCCGTCGTCGAAGCAGCGCAGCACGTGCAGGATGGCGTCGCACTCCCGGATATTGGCGAGGAACTGGTTGCCCAGGCCTTCCCCGCGGCTGGCGCCGCGCACCAGGCCGGCGATGTCCACGATGTCGACCGTGGCCGGAATCGTACGCTGGGGCTTGCAGATCTCGGAAAGGACCTCCAGGCGCTTGTCCGGGACATTGGTGGAGCCGAGGTTCGGCTCGATCGTACAGAACGGGAAATTGGCGCTCTGGGCGCCTCCTGCGCTGACACAGTTGAAGAGAGTGGATTTGCCGACGTTCGGCAGGCCGACGATACCGCACTTGAGGGACATATTCTTGCTGTTTTGGTGGAGCAAATTTACGCATTTTTTCCCTATAATGCACAGGTCGGTATTTTGCCGGCTGCCCGTTTTAAAAGCGCCCGCCTGCCCGGGCGGGGAAGAGGGAGAGGCGCCAGGCGGAGAAGAGGGTGCGGGGCCGGGCGTACTCAATGTCCGTATAACACGGACATTGAGTCCAAAAAAGGCCTGAAACGGACTCAATCCCCCAGATTTCGGGACATTGCGTCCGTTCTGAATTCTTCTATGCCAGAACAGCGCCCCTTTTTCTGACGACAGGAGGCGGAGGAAAAGTCTTCCAAAAACGTTCAGAAGGAGTCCAGCAGGCGGACGGCTTCTTCATAGGGCAGGCCCAGAACCCGGGCCAGTTGGGCCAGGTCGGCACTGAAGCGGTACTGCAACTGCCGCAGCAGTTCCGCTGTCTCCTCCCCGGACAATTCAGAAAGTCCGTTTTTCCGGAACAGCGAGCGGCAAAGATCCGGCGCGGCCGCCAGGATGCTCTGATCCCGGAACGAAGGGAGGGGCCCTTCCTGCAGGCGCAGGCGCGCCTTCGAAGAATGTTGAAGAAAATAATTGTACCGCCCCGCAGTCCGGAACAGGCGTTCTACAAATGAATGATTGACATAAGAGGCCGGATCTATA
>JAILAO010000125.1 GCA_024681565.1 Bacteroidales bacterium | reverse complement strand
GTGAGCACCTCGCTGCGGACCGCCTTCAGCTCGTCCCGCAGGAAGAGCTTGAGGTCTACGAGGACCTGGTCGTTGCGGGAACGGCCGGAATGGATCTTCTTGCCTGATTCGCCCAGTTCGCGGGTGAGCAGGAGTTCGACCTGGGAGTGGATGTCCTCGACATCGGGCTCCAGCTGGAAGTCTCCGGATTCGATGCGCTGCGCAATACGTTCCACCGCGGCGTCCAGGGCGGAAAGTTCGTCCGGCGTCAGCAGGCCGATGTGCTCCAGCATCCGGATGTGGGCCCGGGAGCCCTGCACGTCGTAACGTGCCAGGCGGAGGTCCAGGACACGGTCGTTGCCGACCGTGAAACGATCCACGGCTTCGGTTGCAGAAGTTCCTTTATTCCAAAGTGTTGCCATAAAAAGTCTCAATAAAAGCGATATATCTGTCAATCCCTTCCCGGATCTCACGGGTCAGGATGTATTCGTCGGCTTTGTGGGAGCGGGAAGACTCTCCGGGGCCCATCTTGAGCGCATCGCAGGGGATGCGCATCCAGTCGGAGGTCGTGGGAGAGGAGAAGGTCTCGATCCCGAGGGCCTGCGCCGTAAGGAGCAGCGGGGAATCCGGGGCGGTGGCGGAAGAGCGGTTGGCGAGGTTGCGCGCCTTCAGGCGGCTGCGGCAGCGCGCCTGCAGTTCCGCGAGGATCTCTTCGTTGGTGTATTGCTCCGTGGGGCGGATGTCCACCACGAAGCGGCAGCGGTCGGGGATGACGTTGTGCGCCTGTCCGGCCTCGATCTGCGTGACGCTGAGACGGACGTCGCCCATCAGCGGGGAATGTTTTGTAAATACATGACTGCGCAGGACGTTGATGTCGTCGAGCGCGATGTAGAGGGCGTTGACGCCTTCGCCGCGTGCGGCATGGCCGCTGACGCCCTGCGCCTCGCCGTCCAGCACCAGCAGGCCGCGTTCGCTCGTGGCTGCGCGCATCCCGGTCGGCTCGCCGACCAGCACCCAGCGGGGCATCGGACAGCGGCCGTCCGCGGCGAAGAAGCCATCGGGGGCGAAGAGCCAGCGGGTCCCGTCCGGACCGCTGACCTCCTCCTCGCGGGAGAGGATGAGCATCAGGTTGACGGGCATCTCCCGGTCAAAAAAATAGCGGAATGCAGCAATCATCGACACTACACTTCCGCCATCGTCATTGGAACCGAGTCCGTAAATGATATCCGGGTCGTTGCCCGAATCGTACGGGTCACGGGTATAACCATTGTTGACGGGAACGGTGTCGAGATGGGCGTCCAGGGCGAGGGTCGGCTTGGACGGGTCGAAGCGTCGGTTGCGTGCGAGGATATTGCCGCGGACGGTCTCATAGGGAATGCCGAAAGAATCGAGGGCGGCGCCGACACAGGCGGCAACGCCGGCTTCCTCCCCGGAAAGGGAGGGGATGCGGACCATCTGCCGCAGGAGCTGTATGGATTCTTCGTGCAGGGTCATAGCTTCAATTCTGTACCGCCGGACTCAAGCAGCCGGGCTGCGTTGCGGATGACGACCCCGGAGGCACCGTCCCGCAGGGCCCGGAACGCGTTGTCGAGTTTGGGGATCATCCCGTCTGCGACGCGTCCTTCATCTTTCAGGCGCTGATATGCGGCCGGATCGAGGGTGGGGATTACACTGGTCTCGTCGTTCCGGTCACAAAGTACGCCATTTTTTTCGAAACAATAAAATAGTTTTGCACCCAAAGCAACACAAATTGCAGCGGCCATCGTATCGGCATTGGTATTGAGCAACTGACCGGCGCCGTCGTGGTTGATGGCACTGAAAACCGGCACGAGTCCGGCGTCGAGCAAACGCAGGATAAACTCCCGGTTGACAGAGGCCGGCGTCACGTCTCCCACATAGCCGAAATCCACGACCGTGACCCCGTCTGAGAGGGTTTTGGGCGGACGGCGCCGGGCCGTAACGGCGCCGCCGTCGCAGCCGGCGAGACCGATGGCATTGCAGCCATGATGCTGCAGGCGGGCGACGATGTCCTTGTTGCACCAGCCGGCATAGACCATCGTCACGACCTCCAGCGTCGCCGCGTCGGTAACCCGGCGCCCTTCGATCTTGACCGGCTCCTGGCCCAGGGCCTGCTGGACCTGGCTGGCACGCACGCCGCCGCCATGGACGAGGACCCTGGGACCCTCGAGCGCTGCGAATTCCTCGCAGAAACGCTCCAGCGCCTCCGGATTGTCCACGACGTTGCCGCCTACTTTGTAAAGGGAAATCATAGGCTCTCCAGCATCCGTTTCATGACCACCTGGGCGGAAACGGCCCGGTTGGCCGCTTCAGGGATCACCAGGCTGCGCGGCGAATCGATCACGTCGTCGGAGACGATCATGTTGCGCCGCACCGGCAGGCAATGCATGAAGAAAGCATGGTCCGTGACAGCCATATGGCGGGCGTCCACGGTCCAGCCCATGTCCGTACTCAGAATCTGCCCGTATCGGGAAGGATCCGTCACCCCGGGGCAGCTCCAGTTCTTGGCATAGACGAAGTCTGCGCCCTCCAGGGCCTTCATCTGGTCATATTCCACGCGGGCCGGACCGGCGAAAAGCGGATCCAGCTCATAGCCGTGCGGATGGGTGATCACAAAGTCCACTTCGGCGGCATTCATCCACTCGGCGAAAGAATTCGGGACGGCCTGGGGGAGCGCACGGGGGTGCGGCGCCCAAGTCAGCACGACCTTGGGGCGTTTCTTCTCCTTGTATTCCTCGATCGTGATCAGGTCGGCAAAGGCCTGGCACGGATGCACGGTGGCGGATTCCAGGCTGATCACCGGCTTGCCGCCGTATTCGATGAACTGGCGGAGGACCGTCTCCTGATAGTCGAATTCGCGGTCTTTCAGACCTGCAAAGGAACGGATGCCGATCAGGTCGCAGTAACTGGTCATCACGGGAATGGCCTCACGCAGGTGTTCGGACTTGTCTCCGTCCATCACCACGCCCATCTCGGTTTCCAGCTTCCAGCTGTCCTGGCCGATGTTGAGCACGATGGGGTTCATGCCAAGGTTGAGCGCCGCCTTCTGGCTGCTCAGCCGCGTACGCAGGCTGCTGTTGAAGAACACCAGCATGATGGTCTTGTCCTGTCCCAGGTGTTTCCAGGCAAAGGGCGTGGCTTTGACCTGCTTTGCTTCCTCAAGCGCTGCGCCGAGGTCGCCGATGTCGCTGACGTGAAAGAATGATTTCATCCGAGAACTTCTTTGAATGCGGTGAGGAACCGGTCGGCTTCCGCCTTGGTGAGGCAGAGCGGGGCCAGGAGCCGGATCATGTTCTGTCCGGCCACGCCGGTGAAAATGTGCTTGTCGTAAAGGAGCGCCTGGCGCAGGGGAGCCACGGGTTCGTTGAATTCGATGCCGAGCATCAGACCCTTACCGCGGACCTCCTTGATGCGGGGATTCCTGGGAAGCGCGTCCTGGATATAGTCGCCGACGGCGAGGGCGTTGGCCATCAGGCCTTCCTGCTCGATGATATCCAGCACGGCGAGGGCGCCGGCGCAGGCGAGGTAGTTGCCGCCGAAGGTGGTGCCGAGCATCCCTTTTCGCGCCTGGAATTCCGGCGCGATGAGAATGCCGCCGCAGGGGAAACCGTTGGCGATGCCCTTGCCCATCGTGATGATGCCCGGATGGATTCCGGCCCACTGGTGCGCAAAGAATTTTCCGGTACGGCCGTAACCGCTCTGCACCTCGTCGAGGACGAGGACGGTGCCGTAGCGTTCGCAGGTGCGGGAAAGCATCTGCAGGAACCCGGCCTCGGGCACGTGGATGCCGCCGCAGCCCTGGACGCCTTCCACGATGACGGCGGCCACATCTTTCCTGGCGAGTTCCCGTTCCACGGCGTCCCCGTCGTTGAGATCGCAGAAGGTCACCTGGTGGTGGGCGTTGAACGGAGAGACGATGGCGGGGTTGTCCGTCATCGCCACGGCGCCGGAAGTCCGGCCGTGGAAACTCCTGCGGAAAGCGATCACACGGTCGCGACCGGTGTGGAAAGAGGCCAGTTTGACAGCGTTCTCGTTGGATTCCGCGCCGCTGTTGTCCAGAAACAGGGAATAATCCTCGTAGCCGCTGGCGACGCCCAGCCGGCGGGCCAGCTCTTCCTGCAGGGGATTGCGGACGCTGTTGGAGTAAAACCCGATCTTGCCCAGCTGTTCCGTAAGAGCCTGGACGTAATGGGGATGCGAATGGCCGACGGAGATCACGGCGTGACCGCCGTAAAGGTCAAGGTATTCCTGCCCCTGATCGTCCCACACGGTGCACCCGCGTGCGCGCACGGGCGTGACATTAAACAGGGAATAGACGTCGAATAATTCCATAGCGGACTAAAATGCTGATGCCTTCAGCTTCAGGCCGGATGTTTCCGGGATTCCGAATAACAGATTCATGTTCTGGACCGCCTGTCCCGAAGCTCCCTTGAGGAGATTGTCGATAGCAGAGGAGACAACCAGGGTGTCTGCATGCTTTTCCAGGGCGACGATACACTTGTTGGTGTTGACTACCTGCTTGAGGTCCACAGGACGGTCGGAGACAAAGGTGAACGCTGCATCGGCGTAATAATCTTTGTACAGGGAGAGCGCCTCTTCTTCCGGAAGCGGGCAATCCACGGTCACGGAGGCAAAGATGCCCCGGGCGAAGTCGCCGCGCATCGGCACGAACTGTACCGGTACGTCGAAACCGGGCTGGAGCTGTCCGAGGTTGCGGCAGATCTCCTTGAGATGCTGGTGCTCGAATACCTTGTAGGTCGAGAGATTGTTGTTGCGCCAGCTGAAATGCGTGGTCGCCGAGGGCTTGACGCCGGCCCCGGTCGAGCCGGTGACCGCCGTCACATGGACCGTGGATTTCAGCAGCCCGGCGGCAGCCAGGGGAAGGACGGCCAATTGGATCGCCGTGGCGAAACAACCGGGATTCGCGATCTTGGCTGCGCTGCGGATCCTGTCCCGCTGCCACTCCGGAAGGCCATAGACATAACCCTCCGACTCGTCGCGGTAATCCTGTGCCAGGTCCACGACCTTCAGTCCGGCCGGGCAGGCGTTCTCCGCCCAGAACTCCCGGCTCTTGCCGTGGGCCGAGCATAGGAAGAGCACGTCCACGGCGGAAAGGTCATAGCTGTCGCTGAAACGCAGCTGCGTGTCGCCCAGCAGGCCGCTGTGGACATCGTAGAGGAAATTGCCGGCATTGCTGGTCGAATGCACGAAGACAATCTCCACCTCCGGGTGATTCACCAGGATGCGGATCAGTTCGCCGGCGGTATAGCCGGCTCCTCCGATGATTCCGGCCTTAATCATCGCCCTTGAATTCGTCTTTGTGATTGCCGTAATAGACGCGCAGCGGGGTCGAGGTCACCTTGATGAAGCCCTTCGCCTCTTCGGCGGTCCAGCCCTTCTGCGTCTCGCCGTATTCGCCGAGCTTGCTCTTGACCAGGTCGTCGGGGGAGTCCACGCCCACGGTGGAGAAACCGTAGGGACGCAGTTCCAGGGTCACGTTACCGTTGACATTGCGCTGGCTGCTCTCGAGCATCGCCTCGATATCCCGCATCACGGGTTCGAGATACTGGCTCTCGTGCAGGAACATCCCGTACCAGTTGGCCACCTGGTCTTTCCAGTACTGCTGCCACTTGGACAGGGTGAACTTCTCCAGGAACTTGTGTGCGCCGATGATGAGCATCGGGGCTGCGGCCTCGAAGCCGACACGGCCCTTGATGCCGATGATCGTATCGCCGACGTGCATGTCACGGCCGATGCCGTAAGGTGCGCCGACGGCCTCCACGGCCTGGATCGCGGCGATCTTGTCGGTGTATTCCACGCCGTTGACGCTCTTGAGCTCTCCATGTGCGAAACCCAGGCTCAGGATTTCGGATCCGCTCTTGGAAACCTGCTTGAGGTAGGCGGTCTCCGGGAGTCCCTGCGTGGAGTCGAGGATCTCGCCGCCACAGATGGAAGTACCCCAGATGCCCACATTATAGGAATATTTCAGCTTCGCGAAATCGGCATTGAAGCCGTGCGCGTTGAGATAATCCACTTCGTCCTTGCGGCTGAGGTTGCCGTCACGGGTGAGGGTGATGATCTCCATCTGCGGGCACATCACCAGGAAGGTCATGTCGAAGCGGACCTGGTCGTTGCCGGCTCCGGTCGAACCATGGGCGATGGCATCCGCACCGATTTCGTTGGCATAACGGGCGATGGCCATACCCTGGAAGATACGCTCGGAAGAGACGGAAATGGGATAGGTCCCGTTGCGGAGCACATTGCCGTACACCATGTATTTCAGGCTTTTGGCATAGTATTCCTGCGTCACGTCGAGGGTGACATACTTGGTGGCGCCCAATTTATAGGCGTTCTCCTCGTTGGTCTTGAGCTGCTCGGGGCTGAAGCCGCCGGTATTGGCGCACGCGGCATGCACTTCATAGCCTTTCTCCCGGGCGAGGTACATCACGGTGTAAGAGGTATCAAGCCCGCCGCTGAAAGCCACAACCACTTTCTTTTTCTTATCCATATATTCGTTGTTTATTATCAATTTGTTTTCACAGGCAGTCTGCTGTCATTTTGAGCGGAGCGAAAAATCTACTCGCCCGGATGATGGATTTCCAGGTGCTCCCTGGGGTCGTAGAGCAATCCGGTGCAGATGCACATCTTGTAGTCATGGCTCTGCAGGATATCGAAATGCCGGCAGCCCTCGCAGCCCTTCCAGAACTCCGGATCATCCGTCAGTTCGGTGTAGGGGACAGGGCGGAAGCCGAATTCGTAATTCATTTTCATCACCGCCGCGCCGGTGGTGATGGAAAAGATCTTGGCATCCGGGAAGAGCTTGCGCGAAAGGATGAAGGTCTGCTCCTTAATCCGCTTGGCGATGCCCATGCCACGGAATTTATGGGCGACGATGAGTCCGGAGTTTGCTACGAAACTCTTGCCGCCCCAGGATTCGATATAGGAGAATCCGGCGAATTCCTCCTCGTCCGACAGGGCGATGACAGCCTTGCCGGCCATGATTTTTTCATTGATGTATTCCGGTGTACGCTTGGCGATACCGGTTTTGCGCTCCAGGGAGGAGATGTAGATCTCCTGGCAGATTTCTTCCGCATAGCGGGTGTGGCACTGCTGGGCCACCATGACATTGATGTTCATATTATACAATAAAGCCCCTAATGGCAAGACAAACCGAGATTGTCAATTGCAATTATTGAGCGAAAATTCTATGACTGGGATGTTTACCGAATTTCCGAGGATGTGGGAGGGTTCTACGCCTCCTATCTTCGGACTCGCCTGGAGTATTGGTAACACACTTTTAACATAACGTTGCAAATATAATAATATTAATTTGAAAAAGAAAGCTACGGCTTTTTTTCCTAACTTTGTACATCCGAAATAATATGAAAGATTCAAACAAACAACTTCTCTGGTGGCTTGGCGCCCTGGTCCTGGGCGTGGTCCTGGGCCTCCTGCACATCAGCGCCGTCGATGCCGTATGCAATTTCCTGGCAACGGTCTATACCCGTCTCTTCCAGTTCCTGGCAGTTCCGACCGTGGCGCTGGCCATCCTGACGACCCTCATCTCCTTCGGGCGGCAGCGCAGTACGCGCCGCATCTTCACCCGCACCATCACCTACACGCTGCTGACCACCTTCACGGCAGCGCTCGTCGGCCTCGGGATGTACCTGCTGATCAATCCGGAACCCATCCCGCAGGAGATGCTGGCCAACGGCGGCAAAACCATTGAAACGGGGGAGACCTTCTATGACCACATCATCTCCGTCATCCCCAACAATATCATCCAGCCGCTGCTGTCCGGCAACGTCCTTTCCATCCTGATCATCGCCATCGCTTTCGGACTCGCCATCTCCTTCATGCCTGATTCCGATCGCAAGACAGTGCTCGTCAATGGGATACAAGGACTCCAGGAAGTCTTTTTCATCCTCATCAAGGCCCTCATCCGGACCTTGCCGCTCGGCATCCTCGCCTTCGCGCAGCAACTCAGCGCCCAGATCGCCGGCGGAGTCATTCTCGGTTCGCTCGGCCGCTGGGCCGCGGTCATCCTGATCGGCAACCTCATCCAGTTCGCCGTCGTCCTGCCGCTGTATCTGCTGGCCCGCGGACTCAATCCGCTGAAAGTCCTGAAAGCCATGGGCCCGGCCGTCATGATGGCGCTCTTCACCAAGAGTTCCGCCGCTACGCTGCCCGTCACCCTGTCTTCCGCGGAGAACCGCCTGGGCGTGAATCCGAAGGTTTCCCGTTTCGTGCTGCCGATCTGTACCACCATCAACATGAACGGCTGCGCGGCCTTCATCCTCGTCACCTCCCTCTTCGTGATGCGTTGCGGCGGCATCGAACTGAGCCTTGCCCAGATGTTCCTGTGGCTGCTGATCGCCGTCTTTTCCGCCGTCGGCAATGCCGGTGTTCCCATGGGTTGTTTCTTCCTGACGCTCTCCCTGATGACCGGGATCGGGGCGCCGGTCGAAGTGATGGGCATGATCCTGCCCATCTACACGATCGTAGATATGGTGGAGACCGCAGAAAACGTCTGGTCAGACTCCTGCGTGTGTGCGATGACCGACAAGGACCTTTCGAAAGACCCGGATCTGGCTTAATCCCACAGGGCTGCACGGAGCGATTCCAGCGCAGCTTTCAGGTTGCTGCGGGGGCAGCCGACGTTGAGGCGCATGAAGCCTTCGCCTTCATCGCCGAACACCGTTCCGTCGTTTAAGGCCAGGCGGGCCTTGTTGATGAACAGGTCCACGAGCGCGGGCTGGGGGAGTCCGAGCTTCCGGCAGTCCAGCCAGACGAGGAACGAGGCTTCTGGACGGACCGCCCGGATCTGCGGGAGGTTCTCACGCAACCATCCGTCTACGAAATCGACATTGCCCTGCACATAGCCGAGCATCTCCGCACGCCAGGCCTTGCCGGATTCGGTGTAGGCCGCACGTGTCGCCTCCGCCGAGAAAATCGGCGGGTAATCCGTCTCGTTGGACTCCAGATACTTGAAGAACGGCTCCGCCAGGGCAGGATTCTGCACGATGGCGTAGGAACTGACCACGCCGGCGATGTTGAAAGTCTTGGACGGGGCCATGAAAGTGATGCTGCAGCGGGCGGCCTCCTCGCTTACGGAGGCAAAGGGATGGTGTTTCACGCCCCCGAGCACCATCTCGCAGTGGATTTCGTCCGACAGGACGATGATGCCGTGGCGGTCGCAGATCCCGGCAAGCCGGCGCAGGGTTTCCGGCGGGAAGGTCACGCCGCCCGGGTTGTGGGGGTTGCACAGGATCAGCATTTTCGTACGGCTGTCGATCTTGCGCTCCAGGTCGTCCAGGTCCATCTCATAGGTCCGCAGGAAACCGTCTCCGTCATAGACGGGCCTCAGGGGATTGTTGACCGCCTCGAAGCCGCTCTCTTCCGTCACGATGCGGAAAGGATGGTACACAGGTTTCTGGATGATCACCTTGTCACCGGGCTGCAGGAAACAGCGCTGGGCGAAACCGAAGCCCTTGACGATGCCGGGGACATAGCGGAAGCAAGAGGAAGGGACGCTCCAGCCATGCAGGTCCTCCACCCATTTCGAAACGATTTCAAAATAGTCCGAACCCGTGGTGGGGTAGCCCAGGACGGGATGTTCCAGCCGCCGCCGGAGAGCCTCGATGATAAAATCCGGGGTGCGGAAATCCATGTCCGCCACCCAGAGGGCATTGAGGTCGGAGCGGCCGAATTCAGCTTCCAGGGTATCGTATTTGATGCAGCGTGTACCGCGTCTGTCAATGATTTCGTCGAAATTGTACATGGGGACTCAATTTTTTTTTGCGGGAAGCAAATTTACTGAATTTTTGTATATCTTTGCGGCAAAGTTTCACCAAACCCCTTTTTATGGTTGGAAATGAAGAAATACCTTTTATCGATCGCAGCGCTGCTGCTCGGCTTGCTTGCGCACTCGCAAGAGGCTGACGATCTCGGTAACTACGCCGAGGTCAGTATCATCCCGCGCCTGGACCTGAATCCGGTCTTCGGTTCCGAATCGGAATTCACCCTCGGCAATTCTTCCCTCTACACCCTTTTTGAAGGCTCCGCGTCGGAGCATTTTTCCTGGACCCTCGCCAATCACTGGGTCAGCGCACCTTCCTGGTCAGCCATCGGAGAAGAGACCGCTGCCTTGTATAAGGGTCTCGGTTTTTCCGACACCAACAACCTGATCGACCTGATGTATGTCGACCTGACCTTCGGCAACTGGACCTTCACCCTCGGAAAGCAAAGCATCACCACCGGCGGCCACGAATACGATGACTATGACTGGCTGGTGTATCCGCAGCTGGCGTCCCCGCTCTGGAACGACCTGGCCTGTTACCAGTGGGGCGGCATGGTCACCTTCACGACGCCGTCCGAGCTGAGCAGCTTCAGCCTGCAGATGACCAGTTCGCCTTTCGGCGAGCGGCCCTTCGGCAGCGGCCTGTGGAGCTATTCCGCCCAGTGGGGCGGCGAATACGGCTGGTATTCTCCGCTGTGGAGCGTTTCCGCCATCGGCAAGGCGCCGGGCGAGTATGCCTGGCTCGTCAGCCTCGGCAACCAGTTCTACCTGGGCGACTGGACCCTTACGCTCGACTGGAGCAACACCTCCGGCATGACCGGGAATTATGATGATTTTATGGGCGGATGCCTCTTCCACGGCCGGTTGAGCTATGCCCCCTCCGAGCGCTGGGACTTCTCCCTGCGCGGCAACTACGTGGTGACGCCCAAAACCGCCCTTTTCGCCAACTGGTGGACGGCGGGTACCGTGGTGGAATTCTTCCCGCTCCAGGATTCCGACGCGCTGCGCCTGCACGCATTCGCGGAATATGACAGCCTGAACGAGTGCTTCCAGCTTTGCGCAGGCATCCTGTATAACTTCAACCTTAAGCTCTGGTAGGGGATGGCAGGTGATCATATCATTGACCTCAAGCACGTTAGCAAGCGCTATGGGGACAAAGTGGTCCTCGATGACATCAACCTCTACATCCGCAAGGGAGAATTCGTGACGCTGCTGGGCCCTTCGGGCTGCGGCAAGACCACCACCCTGCGCATGATTGCCGGATTCCTGGCACCCGATGAAGGAGAGATCCTCCTCGACGGCAAGGACATCTCCGGCATCCCTCCGCACAAACGCCCGTTCAACACGGTGTTCCAGCGCTATGCGCTCTTCCCGCACCTCGACGTCTACGAGAATATCGCCTTCGGCCTCAAGCTGAAGAAAGTGCCTGCGGACGAGATCGAAAAACGCGTGAAGCGCGTTCTCAAACTCGTCAGCATGTCCGACTACGAGGACCGCGACGTAGAATCGCTCTCCGGCGGTCAGCAGCAGCGTGTCGCCATTGCGCGGGCCCTGGTCAACCAGCCCAAGATCCTGCTGCTCGACGAGCCGCTCGCGGCCCTGGACCTCAAGATGCGGAAAGACATGCAGATCGAGCTCAAGGAGATGCACAAGAAACTCGGCATCACCTTCATCTATGTCACGCACGACCAGGAAGAGGCCCTGACGCTCTCCGATACCATCGTGGTGATGAACGAAGGCAGGATCCAGCAGATCGGCACCCCCATCGATATCTACAACGAACCGGTCAACTGTTTTGTCGCCGACTTTATCGGCGAGAGCAACATCCTGAAAGGCAGGATGATGCATGACCGTCGCGTCGCTTTCATCAAACACGAGTTCGACTGTGTGGACGAAGGCTTCGGCGAAGACGTCCCCGTCGATGTGGTCGTCCGTCCGGAAGATATCTACTTCACCACGGACCCGGCCAGGTGCCAGTTCAAGGCTACGGTCAATTCCTGTGTCTTCAAGGGCGTCCACTACGAAATGTGGGTGGATACCGACACCGGCTACGAACTGATGATCCAGGACTACGATCCCTATGAGGTGGGAAGCGAGGTCATGCTCTACATCGACCCGGACGACATCCAGGTCATGCACAAGGAGCGTACCCGCAACGTTCTCGAAGGCAAGATGGTGGACGAGACGCATGTCGAGATGATCGGCGGCGTGTTCGAGTGCCTCCCGCAGGCGGGCCTCTCGGCGGGGGATGCCGTCGAGGTCGAGACCACCTTTGAAGCCGTGGACCTGCTGGACCACCAGGAGGACGGCGTCGTGTCCGGCGAAGTGCATTTCCTGCTCTACAAGGGCGACCATTACCATCTGACCATCCTCACCGATGACGGATACCACCTCTGGGTGGATACCAACGATATTTGGGACAAAGGTGACCTCGTGGGCGTGAACATCGCCCCGAAGGACCTCAAGATCAGCAGGAAAAATGAAGCGTAGCCACTGGAGTATCCCTTATGTGGTCTTCCTGACCATCTTCGTGGTGCTGCCGCTGGTGCTGATCCTGGTGTACGCTTTCCAAGACGGCAGCGGGCACTTCACGTTCTCCAATATCACGAAGTTCTTCTCCGACTCCGATGCGCTCGGCACCTTCGCCGTATCCATCGAGGTCGCGATCGAGAATACGCTGATCTGCATCCTGCTCGGCTACCCGGCCGCCTGGATCCTGGCCAACAAAGAACTCAACCGGAGCGCCGTCACCATCGTGCTGTTCATCATGCCGATGTGGATCAACGCCCTGATGCGTACCCTCGCCACGGCGGAACTCTTCAATGTGTTCGGCATTACCCTGGGCAAGGGGACCCTGCTTTTCGGTATGGTCTACGACTATCTGCCGTTCATGATCTACCCGATCTACAACGTGCTCAACAAGATGGACAAATCCTACGCAGAAGCGGCCCAGGACCTGGGCGCGACCCCGTGGGAGGTGTTCTGGAAGGTCACCGTCCCGCTCTCGATGCCCGGCGTTTCCAGCGGCATCCTGATGGTCTTCATGCCGACGGTCAGCACCTTCGCCATCTCGGAGTTCCTGACCAACAACAAGATCAAGCTCTTCGGTACCATTATCCAGGAGAATATCAACTCCTCGATGTGGAACTACGGAGCGGCGCTGGCTCTCATCATGCTCATCATCATCGGTATCACCACCCTGTTCAGTGACGAGCGCAAAGAAGCGGAAGGAGGGCTTGTCTAGACGATGAAGAAGTTTTTAGCACAGGCATACATCTGGATCCTGCTGATCCTGCTCTACGCACCCCTGGTGTTCATCGCCATCTTCTCGTTCACCGAGAGCCGGGTGATGGGCAACTGGACCGGCTTCTCCACCAAGCTTTACGCCAACCTTTTCACGGGCAACATGCAGGGGAGCAGTTCCCTGATCTCCGCCGTAGAGAATACGCTGCTGATCGCCCTGGTCTCCGCCCTGGTCTCGATGCTGCTCGGCACCATTGCCGCCATCGGCATCCACAACCTCCACGGGCGCAAGAAACAGGCGATCTCCTTCCTGAACAACATCCCGATGATCAACCCGGACGTCATCACGGGCGTCTCGCTGTTCCTGCTGTTCGTGTTCCTGCATATCAGCCAGGGATATGTCACCGTGATCCTGGCGCACATCTCCTTCGGTACGCCTTACGTCGTACTGAGCGTGCTGCCCAAACTCCGGCAGATGAATCCCAACATCTATGAGGCGGCCCTGGACCTTGGCGCGACGCCGTCCCAGGCCCTCTGGAAAGTACTCGTGCCGCAGCTCCGGCCGGGCATGGTCTCCGGATTCATCCTGGCCTTCACGATGTCGCTGGACGACTTCGCCGTGACGTTCTTCACCCGCGGCACCATCGGCCTCGACACCCTGTCCACCTATATCTATACGGATGCGCGCAAGGGCGGCCTGACCCCGGAACTGCGTCCGCTGATGACCTTGATTTTCCTGATTATCCTGATCCTGCTGATCGTCATCAATGTCCGGCAGGCCAAGGCGAAAAAACAGTTTAGTTAGCAATTGACCATGAAAAAAGCCATTTCCATTCTGGCCGCCGCAGCCCTCGTCTGCAGCTGTGCCCAGGACCGCAACCAGATCCTCAAAGTGTACAACTGGTCCGACTACATCGATGAGACCGTCATCGATGAATTCGAGGACTGGTACGAAGAACAGACCGGCGAGCCGGTCGAAGTCATCTACCAGACCTTCGACGTCAACGAGACGATGCTCTCCAAGATCGAGAAAGGCAAAGAAGACTATGACGTCGTCTGCCCTTCCGACTATATCATCGAGCGTATGCTCGCCAGCGACCTGCTGCTTCCGATCGACCGGGATTTCGGCGATACACCCAACTACATCGACGACAACCTTTCACCCTATATCCGCAGCTGCTTCGACAAGATGGAAGGCGGCAGCAAGAATGCCAACGACTATGCCGTAGGCTATATGTGGGGCACGACCGGCATCCTCTATAATGCCAAGTATGTCACGGACGAGGAAGCCTCCAGCTGGGATATCCTCCGCAACCCCAAATTCGCCGACAAGATCTTCATCAAGGACTCCGCCCGCGACGTGTTCTCGCAGATCATCATCTTCCTGCGCCAGGACGATCTGAAAAGCGGAAAAGTCACGCTGGACGAACTGATGCACGACTCCTCCCAGGAGGCGTTGGATGCCGTGGAGAACTATATGAAGCAGGTCAAGCCGCTCGTGGCCGGCTGGGAAGCCGATTTCGGCAAAGACCAGATGACCCAGGAACGCGGCTGGGTCAGCCTGAACTGGAGCGGTGACGGCGTCTGGGCCATCGAAGAAGCCGAGGAGATGGGTGTGGAGCTCCGCTACGCCCTGCCCAAGGAGGGATTCACGGTCTGGTTCGACGGCTGGGTTATCCCGAAGTATGCCAAGAATACCAAAGCAGCCAAATACTGGATCAACTTCATGAGCCGGCCGGACATCGTCATCCGCAATGTGGACGTGACCGGATATGTCTCCGTCAGCGGTGCCTCCGAGGTGCTCGAGGCCTTCACGGACGACAGCTATGAGCCTCTTGACCTGTCCTACTTCTTCGGCCCGCAGGCGGATTCCGTCTGCGCCGACCCGGTCCTCTATCCGGACCGTGCCGACATCGAGCGCAGCACCCAGGAGCATGACTGGGGCGCCCGGACTCCCGACCTCGTGGCCATGTGGGGCCGCGTGAAAGGGGAGAACGCCAGCGCAAGCACCGGCATCGTCATCGGTGTCGTCCTGGCCGCGGCCCTCGCCTTCGCGGTTTACAAACGTCTCAACAACAGGCGCGGAAGCAAGAAGCGTCGCAAATAGCCACAGACCACCATACAAAAAAGACTCCCGGAGAGATCTGATCCTCCGGGAGTCTTTTTATTTCCGCGCTCCGTATTATTTGAGCACGCCCAGCTGTCTGCCGACCTTGATGAAGGCGTCGATGGCCTTGTCCAGCTGCGCACGTGTATGCGCGGCAGAGAGCTGGACGCGGATGCGGGCCTGCCCCTTCGGGACGACCGGATAATAGAAACCGGTCACGAAGATGCCTTCCTTGGCCATTTCCGCCGCGAAGCGCTGGCTGAGCGGCGCGTCATAGAGCATCACGGCGCAGATGGCGGACTGGGTAGGCTTGATGTCAAATCCAGCCGCAAGCATCTTGTCGCGGAAGTAGGCCACGTTCTCCTGCTGGCGGTCGTGGAGTTCGTCGCTCTCGTCCAGCATCTTGAAAAGTTCGATGCCGGCGGCGCAGATCATCGGCGGCAGGGAATTGGAGAAGAGGTAGGGACGGGAACGCTGGCGGAGCATATCGATGATCTCCTGCCGGCCGGTCGTAAAACCGCCGACGGCACCGCCGAAACTCTTGCCGAGCGTGCCGGTATGGATGTCGATGCGGCCATAGAGGTCGAAGAGTTCTGCCACGCCGCGGCCGCGCTTGCCCACGACGCCGGCGGAATGGCTTTCATCCACCATGACGAGCGCGTCATATTTCTCGGCCAGGTCGCAAATCTTGTCCATCGGGGCGACGTTGCCGTCCATCGAGAACACGCCGTCGGTCACGATGATGCGGAAACGCTGCGCCTGGGCCTCTTGGAGGCATTTCTCCAGCTCGGCCATATCGGCATTGGCATAGCGGTAGCGGACAGCCTTGCAAAGACGCACGCCATCGATGATGGAAGCATGGTTGAGCGCATCGGAGATGATCGCGTCATCGGCGGTGAGCAGGGGCTCGAACACGCCGCCGTTGGCATCGAAACAAGCAGCATAGAGGATGGTGTCCTCGGTATGGAAATAGGAGGAAATCGCTTTCTCAAGCTCGCGGTGGAGGTCCTGGCAGCCGCAGATGAAGCGGACGGAGGACATGCCGAAGCCCCGCTCGTCCATGGCCTTCTTGGCCGCAGCAATCAGGCGGGGATTGTCGGAGAGTCCGAGATAGTTGTTGGCACAGAAATTCAGGGCCTTGCTCCCGTCCGCAAGCGTGATCTCGGCACCTTGCGGGGAACAGATGGTCCGTTCGCGTTTGTAGAGTCCGGCTTCGTCGATGGCCTTTAACTCATTCTGTAAAAAGGATTGAAACTTACCGTACATAAATTATGTGGATTTGTTAGCTTTTTCTCCTACAAATTTAATAAATTTGCACAATAATTCGTATGTAATTAATAACACTTATGAAAAATGTTCTCGTCATCGGATCTACCGGCCAGATCGGCTCGGAGTTAACGATGCAACTGCGGAAGATTTATCACCAGGGCCGGATCGTTGCGGGCTATATCCCCGGTTCCGCCCCCACGGGCGACCTGCTCGAAAGCGGTCCGGCCGAACAGGCGGATGTCTGTAAAGGACAGCAGATTGCAGACATCGTGGACAAATACGATATCGATACCATCTACAACCTCGCGGCGCTTCTCTCCGCGACCGCGGAACGCCTGCCGCTCAAAGCCTGGGACATCCAGATGAACGGCCTGATCAATATCCTGGAAGTGGCCCGGGAAAAACACTGCGCCGTCTTCACCCCGTCCTCCATCGGCTCGTTCGGGCCGGACACACCCCGGGACAACACGCCGCAGGACACCATCCAGCGCCCGACGTCCATGTACGGCGTGACCAAGGTGGCGACCGAGCTTCTGAGTGATTATTATTTCCACAAATATGGCGTGGACACGCGTTCGGTCCGTTTCCCGGGCCTGATTTCTTACAAAACGCTGCCGGGCGGCGGAACGACCGACTATGCCGTAGAGATCTATTATGCCGCCGTCAAGGGCGAAGAATTCGTCTGTCCGCTGGCGCACGGTACCTATCTCGACATGATGTACATGCCGGATGCCATCAAAGCCGCCATCAAGTTGATGGAAGCCGACCCGCGCTATCTCGTGCACCGCAACTCCTTCAACATCGCCTCGATGAGTTTCGATCCCGAAGGGGTCTACGAGGCGATCCGCAAGCAGATCCCCAACTTCAAGATGCGTTACGAGGTGGACCCGGTCCGTCAGGCCATCGCCGACTCCTGGCCCAACAAGATGGACGACGTCTGCGCCCGCAAGGAATGGGGATGGACGCCGACCTACAACCTGGATACGATGACACGCGACATGATCATGCATCTGCGGGAGAAACTCCTGGGATGATACCGACCGTGGAATACCTCGAAGAGCGCTTTGACACATTCAACCGGATGTGTTTCGATAGCGCTCTTCCGCGTATTCCGATCAAGCTCAGCAGCGCCAGGACCTT
>JAILAO010000118.1 GCA_024681565.1 Bacteroidales bacterium | reverse complement strand
CCCGGCCATCGCAGCCATCACCGCAATGGATGCGGACCACCTCGACATCTACGGCGACCTCGCCCACGTGCCGCACGCCTTCCGCATCTTCGCCTCGCAGGTCAGCGAGACCCTGATCCTCAAATACGGTCTGCCGATCCGTCCCGAGGACACGCCGGCCAGGATCTTCAGCTACCATTTCGACGACACGCGCGCCGATTTCCACAGCAGCAACCTGCGCCTGGACGCTACCGGGCACTACACCTATGACCTGGTCTATCCGGGCGGCATCCTCTCCGACATCCGCGTCGGCGCCATCGGATGGGTCAACGTCGAGAACAGCATCGCCGCAGCGGCCATCTGCCTCTGTTACGGACTGGACGCCCAGAAAGTCCGCCACGCCATCGGCACCTTCGAGGGGGCCCAGCGCCGGCTGGACCTGCACCTCGGCACGCCGGAGATTACCTATATCGACGACTACGCCCACCATCCGGCAGAACTGCAAAGCGCCATCTCCTCCATCCGGCAGGTCTATCCGGGCCGCAGGATCACCGGCATCTTCCAGCCCCACCTCTACACCCGGACCCGGGACTTCGCACCCGAATTCGCCCGCGCCCTGAGCGGGCTGGACAAGCTCATCCTGCTGGACATCTACCCGGCCCGCGAGGAGCCTATCCCGGGCGTCACCTCCGAGATCATTTTCCGGGACGTCACGTCCCCGGAGAAGGTCCTCCTCCGCCGGGAAGAACTCCTGAGCTATCTGGAAACGGAGCCCGTCGACGTACTGGTCACGCTGGGAGCCGGCAACATCGACCGCTTCATCGGCCCCATCACCGAACTTCTCAGAAAACGCTTGAAATAAGATGAAGAAAGCTGTCAGATATTCCATCGCCGCCGCGCTGGCCCTCCTGTTCTGCTTCGGGATGGGGGCCCTCTCCCGCCATGTCCGGAGGGAGCTGGACCAGGCCGTCTGCGGCACGCTGCAGGTCAACTTTACGGACAGCCTGCAGTTTGTCAGCGAGCAGGATATCCGGGAATATCTGGACACCCACTACGGACCCTATGTCGGAGAACGGCTGGACAGTGTCCAGCTCTATCAGATCGAAGACATGCTCGAGAGCCGGAGCGCCGTGCTGCGCTGCGAGGCCTGGACCACCGACGACGGGACGCTGCACCTGGACATCACGCAGCGTGCTCCCGTCCTGCGCTTCCAGAACGGAGACCGGGGATTCTACGTGGACGACCGCGGCTATATCTTCCCGCTCCACAAGACCTTCTCCGCACCCGTGCCCATGGTCGAAGGAGCCATCCCGGTGGACATTCCGGACGGCTATAAGGGAGAGGCTCCCGACGAGTTCTCCCGGAAATGGATCGCCGGTGTCCTGGAGATGAACCATTACATCTCCAGCTCCCGAAGCTGGGAACGCAGCATCAAGCACGTCCGGGTCCGGCCCAACGGAGACCTCCTCCTGACCCTGGACGGGCGCAGCGAGGAGTTCATCGTGGGCCAGCCGGAGAACATCCCGGACAAGCTGATGCGCATCGACCGGTACCTGGGCTCGATCGCCCCGACCCGGGAAGAAGGATACTACAGAACCGTCAATGTAAAATACAATCAACAAATCATATGCAGGCAGAAAGATACATAGCAGCAGCCGACCTTGGCTCCTCCAAGATTGCCCTGAGCGTTGCCAAGATCGAGGGAGATGACATCCAGATCATCTACTACAAGGAGGTTCCGTCCGACGGAATCCGCTACAGCTGCGTCTTCAACCCGAAGCGCGCCGCTGTCCCTCTCCGTACCGCCATCAAAGAGGCGGAAGAAGAATTGAACATCAAGATCCTCCAACTGGTCGTCGGACTGCCCCGCTACAGCGTGCGGCAGGAGATCGCCAGCGCCCGCATGGAGCGGAGCGATCCTTCTTCCTGCATCACCAAGGAGGAAGTCAACGCCCTCAAGAGCATCGCCATCGACTCCTACCCGCTCAGCAACGACGCGCACGAGGAGATCTACGGTGCGGTCGCCCAGTCCTTCTCCGCGGACGAGGAACTCGTCTGCGCGAGCGAAAACGATGTCGTCGGCGTCACCGCCGACGCCCTGGAAGGCAACTTCAAGGTCTTCGTCGGCGCCCAGAAGGCCGTGAGCAACATCGACATCATGCTCAACGACACGGGGGTGGCCCCCGCCCGCAAGCTCTTCCTGCCGAACGCAGTCGCCAAGGCGGTCCTCACGGACGGCGAAAAGGAAAACGGCGTCGCGCTCGTGGAAATCGGTGCCGGCGTAGCCTCGCTCACCATCTACCGGGGCAGGATCCTCCGCCACTATTCTTCGATTCCCTTCGCCGGCCGCGTGATCACCACCGACATCAAATACGAATGCGGCTTCAACGAAAGCCTGGCGGAAAACATCAAGCTGGCCTTCGGCGCGTGCATGCCCGACAAACTCCAGTCGCTCTCCGAGAAAGTCATCCAGATCAACGACGACGAGAACGGCTCCTACGAGCAGCTCCCCGCCAAGTACCTCTCCGAAATCATCACCTGCCGTACCCGCGAGATCATCGAAGCGATCCTCTTCCAGATCCAGGACAGCGGATACGCAGACAAACTCCGCAACGGCATCGTACTGACCGGCGGCACCGCCAACCTGGTCAACATCGCCAACCTGTTCAAGGAGATGTCCGGCTACACCGTCCGCATCGGTTACCCCCGCAGCCAGGCCTTCGGCTCCGTCGGCTGCTCGGGCGTGGGCGAAACCAGCGCAGTCGCCACGATCGGCATGATCCTGGAGGCCAAGAAGGACATCCGTCTCAACTGCATCGAGGACATCGAGAAGCCGGCGGCAGCGGCGGACCAGTCCCAGACCCAGGATCCGTCCGCAACCCAGGAGGCTCCGGCCCCGGAGAACCTTTTCACCGGCGATCCCAACTACGAGACCGAGGTGATCACCCCCAGCCGGAACCGGCAGGGCGACAAGACGCCCAAGGAGCACAAACTGGTCAAGTGGTTCCGCAAGCAGACCCAGAAAGTGACCGAAGCGGCCGAAGGTGCTTTTGACAACACGGTCGGCAGCCTGTTCGATGATATGAAATAAAAACAAAAAGATATGATAGACGACACCATGATCGATGCGATCGCCCCGATGGACTGGGCGACCTCCGACGAAATCATCAAGGTCCTCGGCGTAGGCGGAGGCGGCTGCAATGCCGTCAACTACATGTACACCAAGGGAATCACCGGATGTAGTTTCGTGGTTTGCAACACCGACTCGCAGGCACTCAAAGGCAGTCCCGTCCCCGTCAAGATCCAGATGGGCCGCGGCCTGGGCGCCGGCACCAACCCGATCAACGGCCGCAACGCCGCACTCGAGAGCCAGGACCAGATCGAAAAGATCGTCCTGGACACGCATACCAAAATGCTCTTCATCACCGCCGGCATGGGCGGCGGCACCGGCACGGGAGCCGCACCCGTCATCGCCAAGATGGCCAAGGACCGCGGGATCCTGACCGTGGCCGTGGTCACCCTCCCCTTCCTCAACGAAGGAAACGAGGCGCTCTCCCGGGCCATCGACGGCATCCACGAACTAGAAAAGAACGTGGACAGCCTGCTGATGATCAACAACGAGAAACTCCACGAATACTACGGCAACCAGCTCATCCAGGACGCTTTTCCGCAGGCGGACGAAGTACTTGCCACGGCCGTGCGCGGCATCGTGGAAATCATCAAGAAACCGGGCTACATCAACGTCGACTTCAAGGATGTCGAGACGATGATGAAGAACAGCGGCATGGCCCTGATGGGCTGCGGCGTCGGTTCGGGCGAGAACCGCATCGACGAGGCCGTCAAGGCCGCCTTCGAGTCCCCGCTCCTCAACGACTTCGACCTCAAGTCGGCCAAGAAAGTCCTCGTCAACATCACCTGCGGTCACAACGACCAGGGCCTGACCATGGACGACCTCAACGAGATCAACAAAAAAATCGACGAATACACCGGACGCGCCAACAACTTCAAGCGCGGCCTGATCTGGGACGAAGATCCCGAGATCGGGGACTCCATCCGCATCACGTCCATCGTGACGGGACTGCGTTTCTCGGATGTCATCGGGCCCGCCAAGGACATGGGCAACTACATCATGATCAACCGGAACTTCGTCTATGACAAATCGCTGACCGCCCGCGGAGAGGGCATCCTCCTGTATGAGGATACCGGCTCCCAGCAGATCGGATTCAACACCAAGAGCAATGTGAGGAACTTCAAGTTCGACCCGGATGAGAAACCGGCCCTGATCGTGGCCAAGGGCGAACGCCTGGCCGAATTGGAGAACATCCCCGCCATCCGGAGGACCCAGGTATGAGCAAAACCCGCGTAAGATTCGCTCCGTCCCCGACCGGGCCGCTGCACATGGGCGGCGTCCGTACCGCCCTCTATAACTACCTCTACGCCAAACAGCACGGAGGAGACTTCATCCTGCGCATCGAGGACACGGACTCCAACCGCTTCGTCCCCGGAGCCGAGCAGTATATCATCGAAGCGCTGCGCTGGTGCGGCATCTATCCCGACGAAGGCGTAGATGCGGACGGCAAGATCGTGGAGGAACCCTCCGAGAGGCATCCCCACGCACCCTACCGCCAGAGCCAGCGGCGCGTCATCTACCGCAAATACGCCGAGCAGCTCGTCCGGTCCGGGCATGCCTACTGTGCCTTCGACACGGCCGAAGAGCTGGAAAAAGCCCGCGCCGAAGCCGAAGGCCGCGGTGAGACCTTCATCTACAACCACCTTTCCCGCACGGGGCTGCGCAACTCGCTGACCCTGCCTGCGGACGAAGTGCAGCGCCTGCTGGAGGAGCGTACCGACTGGACCATCCGTTTCCGGATGCCCGAAGGGCGCACCGTCGCCATGGACGACCTGATCCGGGGACACATTGAGGTAGACACCGCCACCCTGGACGACAAGGTCCTCTGGAAACGCGCCGACGAACTCCCGACCTACCACCTCGCCAATATCGTGGACGACCATCTGATGGAGATCACCGAGGTCATCCGCGGTGAAGAATGGCTGCCCTCCCTGCCCCTCCATTTCCTCCTGTATGAGGCCTTCGGCTGGCAGGACAGCCAGCCCCGTTTCGCCCACCTCCCGCTGCTGCTCAAACCGGTCGGCAACGGCAAGCTGAGCAAGCGGGACGGAGACAAGATGGGCTTCCCCGTCTTCCCGCTGCGCTGGACCTCTCCCGAAACGGGCGAGACCTCCCGGGGCTACCGCGAAGACGGCTATTTCCCGGACGCCTTCGTCAACCTGCTGGCCATGCTGGGCTGGAATCCCGGGACGGAGCAGGAGATCTTCTCCCTGCCCGAACTCGTGGAAGCCTTCTCCCTGGAGAAAGTCGGCAAGTCCGGCTCGAAGTTCAATCCGGACAAGGCCAAATGGTTCAACAAGGAATACCTGCGGATGCGCTCCGACTCCGAGCTGACCGCCCTCTTCCTGCCCATCCTGCAGGAAAAGGGGATCGAAGCCGCCCCCGGTTTCGTGGAAGGCATCGTCGGGCTCATCAAGGAGCGCGCAACCTTCGTGCAGGATTTCTGGACGATCGCATCCTACCTCTTCATCGCACCTTCGCAGTTTGCGGACTACGGCGTCAAGGCCGGCGCCGCCTCCGAGAAGCCGGCCGACCCCAAACGGGCCGCCGACCCGCGTGCGAAAGTCTGGGATGACGCCGCCACGGCGCCCTTCCTCGCCAAGGATGTGGACAAATTCTACAAACCCGAAATCTTCGCCGCAGCCCTCGAAGCGATGGAGCAGGCGGAGCCGGAAGGGCTCGAGGACTACATCCGCGACCACGGGATGCCGATGGGCAAAGTAATGAACTGCATCCGCCTTGCGCTCAGCGGCGCATCCAGCGGACTGGGCATCAGCGATATTCTCAGATTCATCGGCAAGGAGGAAGGCCTCGCCCGGATGCATTATATGCAGGAACGCCTAGGATAACGACTCCAGCACTTCTTCCAGACTGACGGCGTCTTCGATCCCGAAGCCGCCGTTTTTCGTCCGGCGCAGCGAACTCAGGAAGGCGCCGCTGCCCAGGGCTTCGCCCAGGTCGCGCGCCAGGGCCCGGATGTAGGTACCCTTGCTGCAGGCGACGCGGATGCGGGCTGTCGGCAGGCGCAGTCCGTCGACCGACGCCACCCGGATGCGTCCCTGCCCGTCATCCCGGAAATCCTGCACGATCTCACCGTGCCAGGAAAGCAGTTCCAGGTCATAGATTTGGATCCGGCTGGACTGCAGGACCTCGCCGGGATCGAAGCTGCGGCCATCACGCTGCGCCTCCCGCAACAGGCGGCGCGCCGTCTCATAGGCCCGCACACCGTCCACGGACTTGGCGCTGAACAACGGCGCGACCTGGTCCTGCTCGCCGACGAAGCCGGGCAGGACGGCACGCAGGGCTGCTTCGCCCACGCCGTCCAGGGGACAATAACGGTCGATTTCCTTTTCGAGGTCATACGAAGGGGTCGTGGCGCCGAAGGTGACGCCGGCGATGTATTCTTTGGGAGAGCGCTGCAGTTCCTCGGCCCGCTTGGTCGCCGGGCCGATGCAGACCAGCAGGATCCCGGTCGCGAGGGGATCCAGCGTCCCCGCATGGCCGACCTTGAGGTTTTTCTTGCCGAAATGCCGGATGGCGGCATACTTGATCTTGCGGATCACGTCTGCAGAGGTCCACCGATACGGCTTGTCTACCGGAAGGACGATCCCCTCCGGATAGTCTTCGATATTATGGCTGTACGATCTTGTCAATTCTTCTCTGGTGCCTTCCGCCGGCAAAATCCGCGAGGAGCCAGGCCCGCACCATCATCACCGCCATCCGGCGGGAGATGAAACGCGCCGGCATCACGAGGACATTGGCATTATTGTGTTCTTTGACGAGCCGGGCGATCTCCTGGTTCCACGCCAGGCCGGCCCGGATCCCTTTGTGGTGATTGAGGGCAAGCGCCATCCCGTTCCCGGTGCCGCATAATGCGATCCCGGCATCCACCTCCCCCGCCTCGATGGCCGCGGCCATCGGATGGGCATAGTCCGGATAATCACAGCTGTCCGTACTGTCGGTGCCGAAATTGACGACTTCATAGCCTTTGCCCAGCAGATACGAGATCAGCCGGGACTTGTATTCCACACCAGTGTGGTCACTGCAGATTCCTATTCTCATAGCACAAATATAAGCAATCTTTCCGGGCGCCCCTTCAAATTTTGTATCTTTGTCTTTCAATATTTTTTTATTCGGCGAAAAAGCTTAACTTTGAAGTTAAACCAAATCCAACCAATAATGAGACACAACCAAATCCTGTTCCCGGTTCTGGCAACCATCTGTGCAGCACTCCTGGCTGCCTGTTCCCCGCAGGGAGGCGGTGAATTCGACTATCTCTACAAGGATCTGCCCTTTGAGATGCCCCGGGTCTCCCGCCCTGTCATTCCCGCCTATACCGTAGAACTCACCGATTTCGGTGCTGTCGGCGACGGAGTCACCCTCAACACCGAGGCCTTCGCCAAAGCGATGCAGCACCTCGCCGACAAGGGCGGCGGACACCTCAACGTTCCTGCGGGCCTCTGGCTCACCGGCCCGATCGAGATCCTGAGCAACTGCGACCTCCATCTCACGGACAATGCCGTGGTCATCTTCGACCCGGACCGGGACCTCTACCCCATCATCAACACCGTATTCGAAGGGCTGGACACCCGGCGCTGCGAGTCCCCCCTGCATGCCGACGGAGCCAAGAACATCTCCGTCACCGGCAACGGCGTCATTGACGGCAACGGCGACGCCTGGCGCATGGTCAAGAAGAGCAAGATGGCCGAAGGCGAATGGAACCGCCTGCTCGCTTCCGGCGGCGTCCTCAGCGAGGACGGCAGGATCTGGTATCCCGACGAGGGTTTCCTCAAGGCCACCCGGATGAGCAACATGAACGTCCCCAAGAGCGACCTCAGCGAGGCGGAATGGGAAGAGATCAAAAGTTTCCTGCGCCCGAACCTCGTCCAGATCCGCAACTGCGAGAACGTCCTCCTCGAAGGCGTGACCTTCCAGAACTCCCCCTGCTGGAACGTCCATCCCCTGCTTTGCAAGAACCTCATCGTCAACAAGGTCAATATCCGCAACCCCTGGTATTCCCAGAACGGCGACGCCATCGACGTGGACAGCTGCGAAAACGTCCTGATCGTCAACTCCTCCTTCGACGCCGGTGACGACGGCATCTGCATCAAGTCCGGCAAGGACGCCGACGGCCGCCGTCGCGCCCGTCCCTGCAAGAACCTCATCGTGGACAACTGCATCGTCTATCACGGACACGGCGGCTTCACCGTCGGTTCCGAGATGAGCGGCGGTGTCGAGAACATCAAGGTATCCAACTGCCGCTTCCTCGGCACGGATGTGGGCCTGCGCTTCAAGAGCACCCGCGGCCGCGGCGGCGTGGTCCGGAACATCCACATCGACAACATCTACATGAAGGACATCCTCGCCGAAGGCGTCCTCTTCGACCTCTTCTACGGAGGCAAGTCCGCCGTGGACGCCGCCGCGGACGGCAGCCCGATCGTCGACGAGCCCGCCAGGCCGGTGGACGAGACCACCCCGGCCTTCCGTGACATCTACATCAACGACGTGTACTGCAACGGGGCAGCCCGGGCGATGTTCTTCAACGGCCTCCCCGAAATGCCCGTCACCAACATCAACATCACCAACTGCACGATGACCGCCCAGACCGGCATCGACCTGCGCAACTCCGAGGACATCACTTTCAAGAACGTCAAGTGCTATCCCAGGACCGGCGCCCCCGTCAACACATACAAAGTCAAGAATTTCACCAACGAATAATCCCATGAAAAAGATATTCACCGCCATCCTTGCACTCGCCGCGCTCATCTCCTGCGGCAAGAAAGCAGAGCCCCTCTCGGAACAGATGGTCCACTCGCAGATGTCCCGCTGCGGAGACGCCACCTATCTCGACTACACCGACGGCCGGCTCAAATGGAATTATACCCCGGGTCTCGAACTCCGCTCCTTCCTGGATGTCTATGAGACCTACGGCGACCAGTCCATCTATGATTTCGTGTACAAATGGTACGACGGGATCGTGAACGAGGACGGGACCATCCAGACCTATTCCGTGGACAAATACAGCACCGACCTGATCTGCCCCGGCAAGTCCCTGTTCTATTTCTATGACAAGACCGGCGAAGAGAAATACCGCAAGGCCATCGAACAGGTCAAGAGCCAGATCGACGGACAGCCCCGCACCAATGCCGGCGCCTTCTGGCACAAGCAGGTTTATCCCAACCAGGTCTGGCTGGACGGCGTTTACATGGCCGAACCCTTCTATGTCGAATATGCGACCCGCTACCTGGACGGCGCGGCGCGCATCGAAGCCTACGACGATATCGTCAACGAATTCGTCGTCGCCGCGGAGAAGACCTACGATCCCGCGACCAAGCTCTACCGCCATGCCTGGGACGAGTCCGAGAGCATGTTCTGGTGCGATCCCGCCACCCACGGCCAGTCCTTCCACTGCTGGGGCCGCGCCCTCGGCTGGTACTGCATGGCCCTCGTGGACGTGCTCGACTGGCTGCCGGAGGATTATGCCCCCCGCCAGAAACTGATCGACATCCTGCGCGCCATCTGCGCCGAACTTCCCAAATGGGCTGACAAGGAGAGCGGTGTCTGGTACCAGGTCCTGGACCAGCCCGGCCGCGAAGGCAACTACCTCGAGTCCACCTGCTCCGCGATGTTCAGCTTCACTTACCTGAAGGGCGTCCGGATGGGCTATCTCGATGCCGACCTGCTCCCGTATGCCAAGAAGCTTTACGAGGATGTCGTGCGCGAGTTCATCTCCACCGACGACCAGGGCCGCATCAGTATTGAGAAATGCTGCTCCGTCGGCGGTCTGGGCGGCTCCTCCAACCGCATGGGCGACTACGCTTACTACCTCAGCGAGCCCATCCGTCCCAATGACTCCAAGGGAGTCGGCCCCTTCATCTGGGCCTCCCTCGAAATGGAAAAACTGAAATAACAACATCAAAACCTTTATTAACATTTATGGCACAAAATCCTTTTTCCCTCGAAGGTAAGAACGCCTGGATCACCGGCGCATCTTACGGTATCGGTTTCAACATCGCCCGCGCTTTCGTAGCCGCCGGCATCAAAACCATCATCTTCAACGACATCAACGAAGCCGCCCTAGAGCGCGGCCTCAATAACTACAAGGAGGCAGGGATCAGCAACGTCAAGGGCTATGTCTGCGACGTGACCAAGGAAGACGATGTCAAGGCCCTCGTGGAGAAGATCCACGCCGAAGTCGGCCCGATCGACATCCTCGTCAACAACGCCGGCATCATCAAGCGCATCCCGATGCACGAGATGAAGCGTGCCGAGTTCCAGCAGGTCATCGACATCGACCTCGTCGGTCCGTTCATCGTCTCCTCCGCCGTGCTTCCCGAAATGATGGAGCGCCGCGAAGGCAAGATCATCAACATCTGCTCCATGATGTCCGAGCTCGGCCGCGAGACCGTCTCCGCCTATGCAGCTGCCAAGGGCGGCCTCAAGATGCTCACCCGCAACATCTGCTCCGAGTACGGCGAGTACAACATCCAGTGCAACGGCATCGGCCCCGGTTACATCGCCACGCCGCAGACCGCTCCGCTCCGTGAGCGCCAGCCGGACGGCAGCCGCCATCCTTTCGACAGCTTCATCTGCGCCAAGACCCCGGCCGGCCGCTGGCTGGAGCCGGAAGAGCTCGGCGGACCCGCCGTCTTCCTCGCTTCCCACGCATCCGACGCCGTCAACGGCCATATCCTCTATGTGGACGGCGGTATCCTCGCCTACATCGGCAAACAGCCCCAATAAACCGAACGCCTTATGAAGATCAACTGCCAAGTACGTCAGGCATCGAGCAACCTCGATGCAAAACATTATGACACCGAACGGATCCGCAAGGAATACCTGGTGGAGAACGTCATGGTGGCCGACGAGATCAACATGGTGTATTCCATGTTCGACCGCATCATCGCCGGCGGCGCCGTCCCCGTGCACGAAGACCTTCTGCTCAGCGCACCGGAGATCCTCCGCGCGGACTATTTCACGCAGCGCCGTGAACTCGGTATCATCAATGTCGGTGGTGCCGGGACCGTCGTCGTGGGCGAAGAGGAATTCCACCTCGAATACAAGGAAGCCCTCTACATCGGCCGCGGCAACCGCCACGTCACCTTCAAGAGCGACTCCCCCGAAAAGCCCGCACACTACTATTTCTGCTCCGCCACCGCCCACCGCGAGACCGGAGTCAAGAAAGTCTCCAAGAAAGACGCCGTGGTGATGCATCTCGGATCCCTCGAAGAGTCCAACGAGCGTACGATCAACCGTCTCCTCGTCAAGGAGGTCGTCCCGTGCTGCCAGCTCCAGATGGGCATGACCGAACTCGCTCCGGGCAGCACCTGGAACACCATGCCGGCCCACACCCACGACCGCCGTATGGAGGTTTACTTCTATTTCGAAGTTCCGGAAGACGCCGCGGTCTGCCACTTCATGGGTGAGCCGCAGGAGACCCGTCACATCTGGATGCACAACGAGCAGGCCGTCATCTCTCCGCAGTGGAGCATCCACTCCGCCTGCGCAACCCGCAACTATACCTTCATCTGGGGCATGTGCGGTGAGAATGATGACTACAACGACATGGATTGGTGCGCAACCCCGGACCTGAAGTAATGAAAAGACAAGCTATCATCCTCGCCTTTGCGGCGATCTTCGCGCTCGCAGGCTGCAAACAGCAGCCTGCCGAGCCGAAGGTGATGGCCCGCTTCGTACCGGAGCGCGCCGATGACTTCGTTTTCGAGAACAACCTCATCGCCGGCCGTTTCTACGGCAAGGCACTCGAGGGCAATCCCACTTCCCCGGGTATCGACATCTGGGTGAAGATGCCGGGCAAACTCGTCGCCGACAGCTGGTATGCCGAGGCCATGAAGGATCCCGAGTACTACCACCACAACCACGGCGAGGGCAAGGACTGCTACAAAGTGGCCGTCAGCCTCGGCGGCGGCGCATCCGCCCCGATGATCGGCAGCCACCTCGCTTTCCCGGCCACCAACTACCGCTCCTGGGAGGTTCTGGAAGAAAAGCCCGACAAGGTCGTCTTCGTCCTCCACTATCCTGAATGGGAAGCGGCCGAAGGCATCCGCGTCTCCCTGGACAAGCAGGTTACCGTGACGGCCGACAGCTACTTCTGCCGCGTGGACGACACCTACAAGTTCACCGGAGCCGAGACCCTCAACATCGCGGCGGGTCTGTTGCGCCACAGCGCCCAGCAGACCATCGAGATGGAACAGAAGGGCGATGACCGCTATGCCATCTGGGAGCATGCCTCCGACCAGAGCATCGAGCCCGAAGACGGGATGCTCGGCGTCGCCGTCGTGATGCCCGGTGCCCAGCAGGTGTTCGCCGACAACGAACTCGACCATGCCCTCTGCGTCAAGACGGTCAAGTCCGGCGAGACGCTTACCTACTACTACGGTTCTTGCTGGTCCAAAGGAGACGTCAAGACCGCCCAAGACTGGTTCGATATCGTCAACAAACAGAAATAACAGTGCGTAGAATCCTCTTCACGTCACTGGTAGGGATGGCTCTGTGTGGTGTTCTCGCCGCACAGAGTTTTCCTTATCAGGACGCCTCCCTGCCTGCGGAGCAGCGCGCGGAGGACCTGTTGGGACGGCTTACCCTCGAGCAGAAAGCGTCCCTGATGATGAATGCCAGTCCGGCCATTCCGGAGCTCGGCATCCGCGAATACAACTGGTGGAACGAAGCCCTGCACGGTGCCGCGCGGGCCGGTCTCGCCACCGTCTTCCCGCAAGCCATCGGCATGGCCTCCAGTTGGGATGAAGCCCTGCTCGAGCAGGTGTTCGACATCGCTTCCACCGAGCAGCGGATCAAGTTCATCCAGTACCGCAAGGACCCGCAAGGCAGTCCGCAGTACCATGGCCTCACGGTCTGGACGCCCAACATCAACATCTTCCGCGACCCGCGCTGGGGACGCGGGCAGGAGACCTACGGAGAGGATCCCTATCTCACGTCCCGGATGGGCTACGCCGTAGTCAAGGGACTCCAGGGACCGGACACGGAGAAGTATGACAAGCTGCACGCCTGCCTCAAGCACTATGCCGTGCACAGCGGCCCGGAAGGCATCCGGCACCAGTTCGACGCCAGGGACATCTCCTGGCGCGACCTCGCCGAGACCTACCTGTACGCCTTTGGAGAGATCATTTCCAAGATCGACGTGCAGGAGGTGATGTGCGCGTACAACCGCTTCGAGGGCGAGCCCTGCTGCGGCTCCGACCAGCTGCTCATCCAGCTGCTCCGCGGGAAATACGGCTACAAAGGCCTCGTGGTGAGCGACTGCGGTGCCATCGACGACTTCTGGCGCGAAGGCCGCCACGGCACCTACCTCGGCGAGCCCACGACGGCGGTCGCCCGGGCCGTCCGTACCGGCACGGACCTCGAATGCGGCAGCTCCTACCGGCACCTGCTGGATGCCGTCCGGGAAGGCAAGCTGAGCGAGCAGGACATCGACGTGTCCGTGCGCCGGCTGCTTGTCGCCCGCTTCCGCCTCGGCGAAATGGACCCGGACGAAAGCGTCAGCTGGAACCGCATCGACGAGGCGCTCCTCGCCTGCGACGCCCACCGCGCGAAAGCGCTGGAAATGGCCCGCGAGAGCATGGTCCTGCTGCAGAACAACGGGATCCTCCCCTTGCGCAAGGACGTCAAGGTAGCCGTTCTCGGCCCGAACGCCGCGGACTCCGTCGCCATGTGGGGCAACTACAACGGCTTCCCGGTCCGCACCGTGACCGCGCTGGAAGGCATCACCGCCAAAGTGGGCGCCGACCACGTCACGGCCCCGGACCAAGCCGAGGTCATCATCTACGTAGGCGGCATCTCGCCCCGGATGGAGGGGGAACAGATGCGCAACAGCCCCGAAGGCTTCGACCGCGGTGACCGCACCACCATCGAACTGCCCCGCGCCCAGCGGGCGGAAGTGGATTCGCTCAGGAAGGCCGGCAAGCGCATCGTCTTCGTCAATTTCTCCGGCTCCGCCATGGGGCTCCTGCCGGAAACCGGCAACTGCGAAGCCATCCTGCAGGCCTGGTATCCGGGAGAAGCGGGCGGCACGGCCATCGCAGACGTGCTCTTCGGCGATTACAATCCGTCGGGACGGCTCCCCGTCACTTTCTACCGGAGCGACGACGACCTCCCCGGCTTCGAGGACTATGACATGAAGGGCCACACCTACCGTTACTTCGAGGGCAAGCCGCTCTTCCATTTCGGCCACGGCCTGAGTTATACCTCTTTTAAATACAGGCGCGCGCGTATATGGAAGAACGAACTGGTCATCCGGGTCCGCAACCACGGACGGATGGACGGGGATGAAGTCGTGCAGGTCTATATGGGCAAGCGCGAAGACACCGAAGGGCCGAAGATGGCCCTGCGCGCCTTCCGCCGCGTGCACATTCCGGCCGGCAAGTCCGTCAAGGTCCGCATCCCGCTGGACGAGTCGATGTTCGCCACCTATGACGAAGCCTCGGGCGAGCTGAAAGCGACGCCGGGACATTTCACCCTCTGGTACGGTCCGAGCGCCGACCAGGAGATCCTCAGACACCGCAAAATCCGCAGAAGATGAGTTTTCCTGCCTTGTTCGCCGCCCTGCTGATGCTGGCGGCCCCGGCCAAAACGGCCACCTACACCAATCCGGTGCTGTTCTCCGACTATTCCGATCCGGACCTCATCCGGGTCGGGGAGGACTATTGGATGACCGCATCCTCGTTCACCTGCTTCCCGGGCCTGCAGATCCTGCACTCCAGGAATCTCGTAGAATGGGAGATCGTGAACGCCGCGCTGCCCTGGATGGATCCGGAAGAGGACTTTGACATCCCCGCCCATGGCAACGGCGTCTGGGCGCCCTGCATCCGCTACCACGACGGAACCTATTGGATCTTCTGGGGAGACCCGGACCACGGCATCTACCAGATCCACGCCCAGGATCCCCGGGGCCGCTGGAGCCGCCCCCATCTCGTACTTGCCGGCAAGGGCCTGATCGACACCAGTCCCCTGTGGGATGACGACGGACGTGTCTGGCTCGTCCATGGCTGGGCAGGTTCCCGCGCCGGATTCAAGAGCATCCTGAGCGTGTGCGAACTCGACAAGGACTGCACCCGCGTAATCGGTGACCAGGTCCTCGTATTCGACGGAAAGAAGAACGGCAACGACACGGTCGAAGGCCCGAAATTCTACAAGAAAGACGGCTGGTACTACATCTTCGCCCCCTCGGGCGGCGTCAAGACCGGCTGGCAGCTCGTCCTCCGCTCCCGCAACGTCCTCGGCCCCTATGAGCACCGCACGGTACTGCACCAGGGTCCTACGGACATCCACGGCCCCCACCAGGGCGGCTGGGTCACGGACACGGCGGGAGACAGCTGGTTCATGCACTTCGAGGACCGCTACGCCTGGGGACGCGTCTGTCATCTGCAGCCGATGACCTGGCTGCAGGACGGCTGGTGCATCATCGGCAAGGACCTGGACGGCGACGGGATCGGGGAACCGGTCTCCGAGTACCGCCGGCCCGCAGGCTCCCGGGATCCCCTGCCGGGCCTCTCCGCCCTCGCCACCGGCACCGGTTTTACCGGACCCTCCATCCCGCTGAACTGGCAGTGGGAAGCCAATCCGCAGTTCAACTGGTACATGACCAACCCGTCGCTGGGCTGCCTGCGCCTGCACTGCATCAAGAAGGCGGACGGATGGCGCAACCTGCGCGACACCCCCAATATCCTTGCCCAGAAGGTTGTCGGGCCGGCGATGAGTTTCACCACGAAACTCGTTTACCGCCCGTCCTATGCCGGGGAACGTGTGGGCGTGGTCGTAGCCGGCCGGAGCTACAGCACGATCGAGCTGGACTATGACGGTGAGGCGCTGGCACTGGTACGCAAAGACTGCATCGACGCCAACCAGGGCAAGGCGGAGACCGTGCTCAGCTCGCTGCCGCTGCAAAAACAGGCATTCAATACGGTCTGGATCCGGGTGGATGTGAAGGATGCGGTCATCTGCACCTTCTCATACAGTCTGGACGGCAGGCGGTTCCAGACTCTCGGTCCGGCATTTACCGGACGGGAGGGCGATTGGATCGGCGCCAAAATCGGCTACTTCGCCATCTCCGACATCCAGAAGAACGACGGAGGATCCGTAGAAGTCTACTAAGGAATTCCTCATCGGTTTCCTCGCTGAAGGCGGGACACGAAAATCGTGTCCCGCCTTTTTTTTCGTGAGACCGGAGAAAAAGGTGAAACAAAACAACTG
>JAILAO010000088.1 GCA_024681565.1 Bacteroidales bacterium | reverse complement strand
CTGACCGCCTTCGCCCGGCTTGGCTCCCTGGGCGACCTTGATCTGGATCTCCTCGGCGTTGACGAGGTATTCCGCCGTCACGCCGAAGCGTCCGGAAGCGACCTGCTTGGTCTTGCTGGACAGGGAGACGCCATCCACATCGCTGTGGTAACGCTCGTTGTCCTCACCGCCCTCGCCCGTATTGGAACGGGATCCCAGGCGGTTCATCGCCAGGGCGATCGCCTCGTGCGCCTCGATGCTGAGGGCTCCGAAGCTCATCGCGCTCACGACGAAATGTTTCACGATCTCTCCGACCGGCTCCACCCGCTCGATGTCGATCGGATTGCGTTTCCAGTCCAGCAGGTCGCGCAGGAAGACCGGTTCGGTCCGTCCGTCGGCCGCTGCCGTGAATTCCTTGAATTTTTTATAGCTGCCCAGGCGCGTAGCGAGCTGGAGGGCCGAGATGGTCTCCGGGTTCCAGGCGTGGGTAATACCGTCCTTGCGGTAGTGGAACAGGCCGTCATTGGGCAGGAACGCGTTCTCCGGCTTTGCCGAGTAGGCACGGGCGTGGAAGTACATCGCATCGCGGGCGATGGTCTCCAGGCCGATGCCCCCGATGGTGGAGCTCTCCGTGCCGAAATATTCGCGCAGCAAGCCTTCCTCCAGACCGACGCTCTCGAAGATCTTGGCACCGCGGTAGGAACGGATGGTCGAGATACCCATCTTGGCCATGATCTTGAGCAGGCCCTTCTTCATCGCTTCGATGTAGTTGGTGCGGGCCGTGGCGTAGTTGAGCTGGATCCTGCCGCCGTGGGCCAGGCTCGAGATGATGGCGAACGAGAGATACGGGTTGATGGCCGAAGCGCCGTAACCCAGCAGCAGGGCGGCGTGCATCGTCTCCCGGATCTCTCCGCTCTCCACGATCAAGGCGGTCTGGACCCGTTTCCCGACCGCGATCAGGTGGTGATGTACGGCACTGACAGCCAGCAGGGACGGGATGGGTACGTGGGTCTCGTCCACGTCCCGGTCGGACAGGATGATATAGTTGACCCCCTCGTCCACGCACTGCTCCGCGCGGCGGCACAGGGCCGTCAGTGAACGGCGCAGGTTGACGGCCGCAGCCTTGGCCGTGTCGGCCTTGGCGAAAAGGATCGGGAGTTTTTCCGTATTGAAACCCTTGTAGCGGATATTGCAGAGCAGATCCAGCTGGGTATTGGTCAGAATCGGATGCGGCAGGCGGACCATCTTGCAGTTGTCTTCGTCCGGGGTGAGGATCCCGGTGCCGACCCGCCCGATATACTCGAACAGCGACATCACCATCTGTTCCCGGATGGAATCGATGGGGGGGTTGGTCACCTGTGCGAATTGCTGGCGGAAATAATTGAAGAAACTCTGCGGCCGCTCGGTCAGTGCCGCCAGCGGCGTGTCGTTGCCCATCGACGAGGTGGGCTCGATGCCCCGCTCGCACATCGGACAGATTGCGTCCTTTACGTCTTCCGCCGTGCAGCCGAAAAGGAGTTCCTTGCTGAGGAGATCCTCTTCGTTGTGTTCGATCTTGCGTCCGCTGTGCAGGTCTTCAAGCTGGATGCGGCCGGCGGAAAGCCACCTGCGGTACGGATGTTCCGCAGCCAGCTGCTCCTTGATCTCGGCGTCGTAGTAGATCTTGCCTTCCTTAGTGTCCACAAGCAGCATCTTGCCCGGCTCCAGACGGCCTTTACAGGCGATTTCGGTCGGGTCCAGGTCAAGGACGCCCACTTCGCTCGCCACCACCAGGAAACCGCCCTTGGTGATCGTGTACCGCCCCGGACGGAGTCCGTTCCGGTCCAGGATACCGCCGGCATAACGGCCATCGCTGAAGAGCAGCGTGGCAGGTCCGTCCCAGGGCTCCATCAGGATGGAATGGTATTCATAGAAGGCACGGAGGTCTTCGGAGATCGGGTTGGTCCCGTCAAAACTCTCCGGCATCAGCACGGCTACGGCCTGCGGCAGGGAGAGGCCGCTCTGGATCAGGAATTCCAGGACATTGTCCAGGCTGGCGGAGTCGCTCATGTCCGGCTGCACGATGGGCGTGAGGTCAGAGATGTCGCCCAGCGCCCCGGAACCCAGCACGCTCTCCCGCGCCTTCATCCAGCTGCGGTTGCCGCGGATGGTGTTGATCTCCCCGTTGTGGCAGAGCATCCGGAAAGGCTGCGCCAGACTCCACTGCGGGAAGGTATTGGTCGAGAAGCGGGAGTGCACGATCGCCATCGCGCTGGTGAACCACGGGCTGGTCAGGTCCTCGTAATAATCGCGCAACTGGCGGCTGGTCAGCATCCCTTTATAGACAATGTTGCGCGTAGAAAGAGAACAGATATAGCCTTCGTCACCCAGACGCTCGATGTGTTTGCGGATGCGGTAGAGTTTCCGTTCCAGCTCCGGTTCTTCGATGTATTCTCCGCTGGTCACGAAGAGCTGCGCCACGAAGGGCTCCGCCTTGGCGGCCTCCGCCCCCAGGCAGGCGGAGCGGACGGGGACGTCGCGGACATGTGCCAGCAGGCATCCTTCACGCTCCACCTCCGAGCGGACCGCATCCAGGATCTCGGCCCGGCGGGCGGCATCCTGCGGGAGGAAGACGAGTCCGGTGCCGTAACGGCCCTTTTCCGGGACGGGCACCCCCTGCAGGAGGATGAACTCATGCGGAATCTGGACCATGATGCCGGCGCCGTCGCCGGACTTGCCGTCCGCTCCTTCGGCGCCACGGTGGCTCATGTTCTCCAGGACCGACAGGGCGTTGTCCACCAGTTCGTGGGTCTTGTCCCCACGGATGTTGACGACCATACCGACCCCGCAGGCATCATGCTCCGATGCCGCATTATATAAACCTTTTTGCATACAGATTCAGTTAGTGGGTTTCAGGATTTAGCTGATGAACAGCATTTCCCGGTACTTCGGAAGCGGCCACATCTTGTTGTCCACGACTTCTTCGAGCTTGTCGATCGGGCGGCGCAGCGCCGGGAAGCTCTCGGCGATCTCATGGTACGCCAGGGCGCGCTCAAAGTCGTTTCCGATGGCGTTGGCGGCCTTGCGGGCCTCCTTCATCGCCGTGGCCTGGACACGCACCTGTTCCACGTATTTGTTGATATCTTCCAGGATCTTCAATTCCGTAGCGCAGCCGTCGAGGTTGCCGTAGATTTCCTTGGCCATGGAGACTTCCTTCAGCAGCTTTCCCTTGTATTCGAGAGCGGCGGGAATGATGTGGTTGAGCGCCATGCGCACCATCACGCGGGACTCGATCTGGACCTTCTTGATATAGGTCTCCCATTTCACCTCGTTGCGGGCCTCCAGGTCTTTCTCCGTATAAACGCCCGTCCGGGTGAACATCTCCACGGAAGCGGGTTTGGTGAACTCGCAGAACATCCTGGGCACGCTCGTCTCGACATCCAGACCGCGGCGCTTCGCCTCTTTCTGCCACTCCTCCGTATAACCGTTCCCGTCGAAGCAGACTACGTCGAGCACGCTCCGGATAATGGGTTTCAACGCGTCCATGACCGCCACGTTCGTCTTCTTGCCTGCGGCAATCTCCTTGTCCACGGCCGCCTTGAAGTCCAGCAGCTGCTCCGCCACGGCCGCGTTGAGCGTCGTCATCGCTCCGGCGCAGTTGGCGCACGAGCCGACGGCCCG
>JAILAO010000087.1 GCA_024681565.1 Bacteroidales bacterium | reverse complement strand
GGTCCCGGCAGAGCCTGCAGCCTCTGCCGCGCCGGCGCCCAAGACGGCCGATGCTCCCAGGAAACGGGCCCCGAAGTCCGGCGCGTCCCTGTCGCTGTCTGCGCTGATGAATGAACCGGAACCGGATGTAGTGAAGCCTGCGGCTGCGCGGGAGGAGAGCGAACAGCCGTTTCCCTCCGACGGGGAACTGGCCGCGAAATGGAAGGAACTGGCCGCAATGTACGGCAGCCAGCCGCGCCTGGCCAATGCCCTGGCCAACGCCAACCTGAGCTTCCGCGAAGAGGAGGGACGCAAGATCGTTTCCTTCACCGTGACCAACGAGGCGCAGAAGAAGTGGATCGAGGAGCGCATCCTGCGCGACCTGGAAAGCCGCTTCGCCACGTTGACGGGCTTCGGCCGCCTCCGGCTGGAACCTGCCGTGCTGCCCGAAGAGGAGCAGGCGCCGCGTATCTACATGCCTTCCGAAAAGGCGGAAGACCTGATGAGCAAGAACGAAGAGGTCCGCAACCTGGTCGTGGACCTCGGCCTGGATATCAAATAGAGTTATGAAACTACGCTGCGAAAATCTTGTCAAGAAATACGGTCTGCGCACGGTCGTCAAGGGTGTCTCGATGGAAGTGGAGCAGGGCGAGATCGTCGGTTTCCTGGGCCCCAACGGCGCCGGCAAGACCACCAGTTTCTATATGATTACGGGACAGATCGTCCCCAATGCCGGCCGGGTCTTCCTCGATGATGAAGAGATTACGGACCTGCCGATGTATCAGCGGGCCCAGAAGGGGATCGGCTACCTGCCCCAGGACGCGTCCGTGTTCCGCAAGATCTCCGTCGAGGACAACATCGAGTCCGTGATGGAGATGCGCGGAATCCCGCGGGATGTGCGGCGCCGGCGCGTGGAGTCGCTGATCGACGAGTTCAATCTGTCCAAGGTACGCAAATCCCTGGGCATCCAGCTTTCCGGCGGCGAGCGCCGCCGCTGCGAGATAGCCCGCGCCCTGGCCATCGACCCCAAGTTCATCCTGCTGGACGAACCCTTCGCCGGGGTGGACCCGATCGCGGTGGAGGACATCCAGTACATCATTGCCAAACTTAAATATCGCAACATCGGCGTGATCATCACCGACCACAATGTCGGCGAGACCCTCGCCATCACGGACCGCGCCTACCTCCTGTACGAGGGGACGATCCTCCAGCAGGGTACTCCTGCGGCCCTGGCTGCGGACGAAGATGTCCGCACGAAATATCTCGGTTCGGGCTTCGTCCTCAAACGTTCCGTTTCCGTGGAACGCGCCCAGGCGGAGCACGCACGTGCGAAAGAAACTTCCGGCACTGAGTAAGCGAACACCAAATATTCAACTGATATGAACCGTAGTATCCTGTCAACCCTTACGGGCTGCCTGCTGATGGCCGTGGCCTGTACGCAGGCGGACATCACCCCTGTACCCCTGGACGCCATCAGTACCGGCGGCGAACTGGCCGCCCGGATCGACCGCAACTTCGACCGGCTCGAAGATGAAATGTACCGTCCGGATTCCGTTTTCCATTCCCGTCTGTGGCAGAGCTGGCCGGGCGACGCCCAGGGCCGTATCGTGCTGGGCCTCGTCTGTGACGCCCGGGCAAGCGGACGCGAACCGCTCTACCTGAAGACCATCCTGGACCATTATCCGCAGTTTATGAATGCAAAGGGCTATTTCGGCCCGGAGTTCGACGGCGTGCTCAATGAGCAGCAGCTTTCCGGCAACGGCTGGGTGCTGCGCGGACTTTGCGAGTATTATGAATGGACGGGGGATCCCGTCGCCCTGGACCGTATCCGTGCCATCGTGGACGGCCTGTTCATGAACGGCAAGGGGGTCTTCAAGGACTATCCCATCGATCCGGAAAGCCGTCGCCGCAACCTGGGCGACGCCATCGGCGAGATCGTCTATAATGATGCCCAGTGGGTCCTTTCTTCCGATATCGGCTGTGTCTTCATCGGGATGGAAGGTCTCATCCACGCCTACAAGCTCATCGGAGGGGATGAACTCAAAGCGTTGATCGACGAACTGATCGCCCGTTTCCTGGAAGTGGACCTCGTCGGCATCCGGGCGCAGACCCACGCCTCGCTCACGGCCTGCCGGGGCTTGATCCGCTATGCGGAAATCACCGGAGAAGAAAAGTATATCGACGAAGTCCGGAAGCGCTGGGAACTGTACCGCCAGTATGGAATGACCGAAGGGTATCAGAACTACAACTGGTTCTGCCGTTATGACACCTGGTCGGAGCCCTGTGCCGTCGTGGATTCGTACATGGTGGCCGTGCAGCTCTGGCAGCACACCGGCGATCCCAGGTATCTGGACCAGGCTGAATTGATCTACTACAACGGCCTGTGCCACGACCAGCGCGAGAACGGCGGCTTCGGCTGCGATTTCTGCCCTTCGCTCCATACGCACCGTCACGATCTGGCCGTCCGTACGGACGAGGCCTCCTGGTGCTGCACGATGCGCGGGTCGGAGGGTCTGTCCAGCGCCGCCTCGTATGCTTTCTTCCGGCGGGGCAAGGACCTGATCCTGCCCTTCTACCGTGATTGCGTGCTGGAACTGGACGGACTGGAGCTGACGGAGCAGACCAATTATCCCTTTGATCCGGAGAACGGAGAGGTCCTCCTGGGCATTGAAAAGGCCGGCGTACAAATCAAGGCCCTGTGCCTGCGCCAGCCTTACGGTGCGACGGACCTGCGCGTCGAAGTGTGCGGCGAGGAGATCCCGGCCGTCTTCGAGAACGGTTTCCTGCGCATTTCGCGCAAATGGAAGGCCGGCGACAAGGTCCGGATGAGCTTCCGTCTGGCCAGCGTCGAGCAGGAACCCGAAGCGGGTGCCGTCAAGCACCTGGTAGGACCGCTGCTCTATGGCACGGAGGGTGACGCGCCCGAAACCCCGGTCTATCACCTGATGGACCCGAAGGTCAGCCGCGAAAGCGGTTACTCGAAGGTGATCATCCATTAGCGGCCGTTTCCGCCGGATTACAAAAAAGGCTCCGGGAGTGTTCCCGGGGCCTTTTTTCCGATGCCGCTGCACTTAGTCGGTGATGTGGCTGCGGGCGGCGCGGTCCGGGTCGTTCTGCACGGAGCAGACATCGTCCAGGATCATGACTTCGCCGTTTTCCGGCGTGTACTGCGGCCATTGCGGGAGCGCATCGCAGTTGGGATTGCCGGTGCGCATGAAAGCGAGGAGCGCGTCGGACATCTTGTCCGAAAGTGCCCGCGGGCGTCGGCCGCCGCCGGTGTGGGTCAGCATCAGGTCGGTGTTGTGCAGCCAGAAGCAGATGTCCAGGCAGTGGAATGCGCGCATGCGTCCGTCGAACAGGGGCGGCTGCCACTGGAACCAGGCTACATAGACCGGGGCGCCCTGTTTCACTTTCGTGTCTGCGGAGCGGACCACGTTTACGCGGGTGGACAGGAGCATGGACCAGATCTCGACCGGCCGCCTTTCCGGGAACTGTGCGGCATAGGCGTCCACGATGTCGCGCGTGCGTTCCCCGTAACGGGGCGTCAGCTTTTCGACGACGCCGTCCAGGGTGATGTCCTCGAGCGCCGGTTCCGTGCGGTTGGGGCTGCTCTCATTGAGGGTGGTGCAGTAGAGCATCGGGATGTTGGGCAAGGAAGCGTCTTCGGGATCGAAGAAGGTGCCTGCCGGGATGTCTACGCCGTCACCGACCGGGCTGAATCCGCCCCGGCCGCCGGCTGTCCTGGCGCGGAAACTGCGGGCGGCGCGGTTCGCGAGCGCGTAGTATTCTTCCCAGGGCATCTGCTGGAGTTTGTCTATTTCCGAAGGTTTCAGCCCGGCTTCCTGGAGGATGTGGGCGCCGAGGGCTTCGGCGTAGGCCTTGTCCGTCGCGGAGATGCTGTTGCCGCTGAGGGCGACGCCTTTGTGGACAAGTCCCTTTGCGGCCGGCATGGACGCGACGATGCTTACCTTGGAGCCGCCGCCGGACTGGCCGATGATGGTCACGTTGCCCGGGTCACCGCCGAAGTTCGCGATGTTGTCGTGGACCCACTGCAGCGCGGCGATGATGTCCAGCATGCCGACATTGCCGGAGTGGAGGTATTTCTCGCCGCCGACAGCGGCGAAATCGGAGTAACCCAGGGAGTTGAGGCGGTGGTTGACCGAGCAGCAGACGACGTCGCCGTAGCGGGCGAGGTTCTCGCCGCCGTAGCCGTCCTGCTCGATGGCGTTGCCGCTGGAAAAACCGCCGCCGTGCAGCCAGACAAGGACGGGCCGTTTGGCGTCGTCCAGTCCCGGGGTCCATACATTGAGACGCAGGCAGTCTTCTCCGATCAGGTCATAGTTCCAATGGTCCACGAAGCCGGCGTAAGACTCGGGACGGCGGTCGTAGGGCACGACCTGCGGGGCGGATTCGCCATACAGCAGGGCTGCGCGGACGCCTTCCCAGGGCTGGGGCGGTTTCGGGGGCATGAAGCGGTTCTCCCCGGCCGTGCTCGCTCCGTAGGGGATGCCTTTGAACCGGTAGATGTCATCAAGGATGAATCCGCGTACGCGACCGTAAGCGGTGTTGGCCACGGCGATGTCTTCGCCGATGAAGAGACGCTGTCCGTCTTCGGACTTGCCAGATTGTCCGGAGCAGGCGCACATCAGCAGCGATGCTGCCAGAAGCAGGAGAAGGTTTCTTTTCATCATGGGGGAAAATGGTTTACCTACAAATTTAAGGAATTATTCTGTATATTTGTAGTCTAGACCACTTGATCATGCGGATTCCTGATATCACCATTGCCGTTGACGGCTATTCCTCTACCGGTAAGAGCACTTTGGCGCGCCTGATCGCGCAGCATTTCGATTTCCTGTACCTGGACTCCGGGGCCATGTACCGCGGTGTGACGCTCTTTGCGCAGGAGCAGGGGCTGATCGCCCCCGACAACACGGTCAGCCCGGCACTCGAGGCCGCTCTGGCGTCCCTCGACCTGCATTTCGGCCAGGGGACCGTCCTGTTCATGGGCGAGCGCAATATCGAGAAACTGATCCGTACGATGGAAGTCTCGTCCCAGGTGAGCCCGATCGCAGCGGTTCCCTATGTCCGCAAATGGGTGGATGCCCGCCTGCACGCCTTCTCCGAGTCCGGACGTGTCGTGATGGACGGCCGGGACATCGGTACGACCGTATTCCCCCATGCCGAGATCAAGATCTTCATGACGGCCCGCCCGGAGGTCCGCGCGCAGCGCCGCTTCGACGAACTGGTCTCGAAGGGTGAAAACCCTGTTTTCGAAGAAGTGATGAAGAATCTCCAGGAGCGGGATTATATCGATTCTCACCGCGAGACCTCTCCGCTCCGGCGTGCGGAGGATGCTTTCGTCCTGGATAATTCCGAGATGGGATTCACCGACGAGATCGCCTGGGCGGAAGGCCTGATCCGAGGCAAATTCGCCCTTCTGGATGCTCCGGATACCCTGTCTGCTGACAACGCCGCGTGATGCAGGTTGAGATCGACGCCCATTCCGGTTTCTGCGGAGGCGTGATCCGCGCCATCGGCACCGCCGAGAAATTCCTCGATTCCGGTGCCGGCCGGCTCTATTCCCTGGGCGCCATCGTCCACAATGAGGAGGAACTGGCCCGGCTGGAGTCCCGTGGTCTCGTAACCCTCGGCAAGAGCGATCTGGACAAACCGGCCGGCCCGGTCGGTGGAGAGACGCTGCTGATCCGCGCACACGGAGAACCCCCGCGGGTGTATGCCCGTCTGCGGGAAGCGGGGGTCAAGGTGATAGACTGTACCTGCCCCGTGGTGCTCGCCCTCCAGAAAAAAATCCGGGAAGCCTATTCCCGTGTGGCTCCGGCCGGCGGCCAGGTCGTCCTGTTCGGCAAGATCGGTCACCCCGAGGTCCTGGGCCTGGTGGGCCAGGTGGAAGAGGGCGGGGTCATCGTGGTCGAGAATGTGGACCAGCTGCAGGCTTGCCTTGCGGACGGCAGCATCCGGCGGGACCATGACATCGAGCTGTTTTCCCAGACGACCAAGAGCCCCGAGGGCTATGCCGCCGTGCGGAAATGCCTGCAGGGTGCGATGCGGGGCGCCACGCTGACCGTCCATGATACCATCTGCCAGCAGGTGGCCTCGCGTCACCGCGAATTGCAGGAGTTCGCCCGTTCCCACGATGTGATCGTCTTCGTTTCGGGACGCGAGAGTTCCAACGGGCGGGTGCTGTGCGAACTCTGCCGGCGGGTCAATCCGCGCACCTGGCACATCGGTTCCGTCGCCGGATTGCAGCCCGGCTGGTTCCGCAAGGAGGACCGGGTCGGGGTGTGCGGAGCTACTTCCACGCCCAAATGGTTGCTCGAAGAAGTCGCCGGTGCCATCAAAAATTTGCATTAGTTGAGTCATTTCGTTAAATTTGCCGAGATATCCGCAAAATCAAACTACTAATACTACTTTTATGGCAACAACAGCTGATTTCAAGAACGGACTTTTTCTCAAGTACAACGGCAAACCCTGCCAGATCGTCTGGTTCCAGCACGTCAAGCCGGGTAAAGGCCCTGCTTTCGTGAAGACCAAGCTTCGCAACCTGGAGAATGGCAATATCCTCGAAAATACTTTCACCGCCGGTCTCAAGATCGAGACGATCGATGTGGAGCGCCGTCCGTACCAGTTCCTCTATGCCGAGGAGGATGGCTTCAATTTCATGCACGAAGAGACCTACGAGCAGATCCTGCTTCCGAAGGATGTCGTGGAGAACTCCGACCTGATGAAGGAAGGCCAGCATGTCGAGATGATGTTCGTCGTCGGTGAGGAGCGTTGCCTGACCTGTGAACTCCCGACCTACGTCACCCTCGAGGTCACGTATTCCGAGCCGGCTGTCAAGGGCAACACCGCTTCTACTTCCGCTCTCAAGGAAGTTACCCTCGAGACGGGTGCCAAGGTGATGGTCCCGCTGTTCATCGAGACGGGCGAAAAGATCAATGTCAATACAGCGGATCGCTCCTATGGCGGACGTGCCTGATCCAATAGCCTATTCTCCGGTCTATTCCGGAAAAACAGACATCTACCAACTCCCGGACCTGGCGGCCCGTCCTGTCGACGCCGCCCGGCTCCGGGAGTTAGGCGTTTCCGTCTCGCCTTCTGCCGAAACGATGGCCGCGCTGGAGCAGGGATCCCGTCTGTTCGCCCGGCGCCTGCAGGAACGGACGCTGTTGCCGCGTCCCCGATATCAGCTGCAGGAGATCGATCCGGCCGCGGTCCGGACGGAGATCCACAACTATACCGGCCACTGCCCGACACTGACTTTCGAGATCAATCCCGTGCGGGGTTGCGGGGTCGGCTGCCAGTACTGTCTGGTCACGGACGGCGTGCATGAGCAGCCGCTCGTCGCCCTGGACAATTATCACCTCTATGTCCGTCGCCTTCTCGCCGAGAAGAACGGTCCCGGCAGTGAAAACCGTCCGCATTACTATTATTTCTCGCCCAAGACGGAGGCTTTCCAGGAGGCGACGCTCCTGACCGGGATCGCCCACCGGATCCTGCGCGAGTTCATCGCACATTTCCGTGCCTGCCCCGATTCCCGGGCCCGCCTGTTCATCGCTTCCAAGGCCGGCGCGGAACATCTCCTCATCGAGGATGGGGGAGAATCGGTCCTTGACCTGTTCGGGCAGCTGCGCGACCGCATGCAGTTCAACACAAGCGTATCCATCATGCCGGATGACTTCCGTACCTTGCTGGAGCCGTTTGCCGCGCCGCTCTCCGAGCGGATGCGTGCCGTCCGGCTCTGCCGCGAGCGGGGTATCCGGGCCGATTCGGCGCTGGTCCAGCCTATCCTGACCCCCTGGCTCACGGAAGAACACATCCACTCCTTCTTCGATGCCCTGCACGAAGTGGGCATCATCAACTACAAGCCGGAGTTCCTCACGGCCTGCATGGAGAACCTGGCGATGCTCGGACCGCTGCTGGGCCGCTTCGGAAGTGACCTGGAACGGCAGCTCTACGATGCCTACCTCCCGCCCTCCAACGCCGACCACCGCAAACAGCGCGGCCGTACGGCTCCCGACCGGGCACTCAGCCGTGCCTCGCTGGCGAAAATGCGGGCTTATACCGACACGCTCGGAATGAGCATCAGCATCTGCTACTGGGTGCGTCTCCAGCTGGGGATCACGGAGCAGGAGATTCCGCTCATCAACCGCAACGGTTTCCAATGCCTGGGGTACCAATCCACCTTGTTCCAGGATGTATAGCGACCTCGCCCCGTATTACCTCCGCTGGTTCCATGACCGCCCCGTAGGTATTACGTCGGCACGTCGTGGGGAATTGCGCCGCCTGCACGCCATCCTGTACCGCTGTGCGGAATATTTTTCCCTGAACTATCAGGATTTCGTGCCTTCGAAGATGCCGCTCGGGCCCCGGGAGATGGCGGTCCTGGAGCAGCAGAGCCGGTATCCTTTCCGTGCGGGAACCTGGCGTCCCGATTATCTTGTCACCCGTGACGGGGAACTGAAACTCTGTGAGATCACGTCCCGTTTTTTCGCCCACGGGATCTTCCTGTCCTGGTTCGGTGAATACGCCGCCGACCGCTTCATGGAACGTTTCCCCGGGAAGAAGCGGGAAACCGTCTATCCGGAGCTGCTGGATTATATGCGGGAGCTGCCGCAGGGACGCAGGCGGATCTGCGTGCTCAAAAGCGCCGACCGCACCAGCGAGATCCGGCTTTACAAACGCTTTTACGAGTCGTTCGGATGTACGCTGGAGATTTTTGAGGCGGATGAGGTGGAGCCGCGCCGCAGCGAATGGTCCCGGGAAGGGACATTCGTGGTGAGCGCCCTCAACCAGCGGGACCTGCTCCGTTTCCAGCCCGATACGCTCCGGGCCATGATGGATACCGGCATGGTGAGCGATTTCCGCAACATCTTCCTGATCCACGACAAACGCTTCATGCAGCTCTGGTTCGACGATGCGTTCACCAGCCGCTGCCTGGACGCGGAACAGACCGCTTTCCTGCGCGCCCATGCCATCCGGACCTGGGTCGGTGCCGATCCTGCCGCGGCGCCGGTCCTGGAGGAGGCCCGCCTCCACCAGGAGGGATATATCCTCAAACCCTGCCGCCTGGGCAAGAGCGAAGGACTGCATGCCGGTCCGCTGGAGCGGCGTCTCCGCTGGCGCCGCCTGTGGCGCCCCGACCGGGACGGTATCCGTCCGGTGGACGGGATGGTGGTGCAGCCCTTCCTGGACCAGCGCATCTATCCGGTGGAATGGGAGGGCAAACAATACGGCGACTACCTGTGCGGGATGATGCTCTGCGTGGATGACCGGTACTTCGATTCCGGCATTTTCCGCGCTTCGAGCCTCCCGGTGACCAATCTGGGCGACGACCGCAAGGCCTGCGCCATCCATACGGACGATCCTGACATCCTGGCCTGCTGCGACGTCCTATGACCCTCTCCGCCCACCAGCCCTATTTCCTCCCGTATCTCGGGTATTGGCAGCTGATCCACGCCGCCGACCGTTTCCTGCTGGCAGACGACTATGCCTTCATCCGCCACGGCTGGGTCAACCGCAACCGCATCCTGGTCCGGGGCCGGGTGCAGTATTTCCGGGTGGAACTCAGCGACGGCAGCATCAACCGCTATATCAGCGGGACCACCCTGCTGCCCGTCGATGTGCCGACGAAACTGCGGACCCTGGAAATGGCTTACCACAAGGCTCCCTGTTTCGCACAGGGATATGCCCTGGCGGAGCGGATCCTGAACTGCCCGGAGCGCAGGCTCTCCCTGTTCCTGGAGCATTCCATCCGCGAGGTCTGTGCGTACCTGGGCATCACCACGCCCATCGGGAGGACTTCCGACCTGCCGGGGAACAGCCTGCTCAGGCGGGAGGAGCGTATCTATGATTTCTGCCAGCGCCTGGGTGCGGATACCTATCTCAATGCCCCGGGCGGCCAGGCCCTCTATCATTTCGACGAATTCGCCGCCCGGGGGCTGCGTCTGCGTTTCCTGCAGTCCTCCCTCCCGTCCTATCCGCAGGGGGGATCGTCTTTCGTGCCGGGTCTTTCGATCCTGGATGCCGTCATGTTCAACCCTCCGGACGCGCTGCATGCGATGCTGGATGATTATACGCTGATCGATGGATGAGATGACCGTGACCGTGCTCTGCCTGACCTACAACCAGGCGGACTATATCCGCGACGCCCTCGAGGGCTTCGTGGCGCAGCGGGCACCCTTCCGTTTCGAGGTCCTGGTGCACGACGATGCCTCTACCGACGGCACGGCGGAGATCGTGCGCTCCTATGAGGCCCGCTACCCGGAGCTTATCCGCGGCGTGTACCAGACGGAGAACCAGTATTCCCGGGGGGTCGCCATCCCGCGGACCTTCCTGTATCCGCTGATCTGCGGCCGTTATGTCGCCCTGTGCGAGGGTGACGACTACTGGACGGATCCGGATAAACTGCGCAGGCAGGTGGCCGCCTTGGAGGCCTGTCCCGGGGCGGATCTCTGTGCCCACCGGACGCAGCGCCTGCACAAGGGCCGGGCCCGGGGCTTCCTGGCGCCCCGCCTGCGGGACGCCGTCATCCCGGCGGAAGAGGTCATCCTGGGCGGCGGCAATTTCGTCGCTACGTCCTCGCTGCTCTGCCGGCGGGAAGCGTACCTGCTCCAGACTCCGATGCGGGAAGTCATGGTCAATGACTATGTGCTGCAGATCCAGGGTTCGCTGCGCGGCGGCATGGTCTATCTGGACGATTGCATGTCCGTGTACCGGACGGGTGTCCCCGGTTCCTGGACGGGACAGCACGGCCATTGGATGGAAGACGGTGTCCGGGCGCAGCTCAACCGGATGCTGGATGCGCTGGACGGATATACCGGAGGCCGTTTCCACCGGGCCGTCGAGCTTCGCAAACGGCAGTATGATTCGAATGGCCTGCTGGCGCGGAAAGATTATGCCGCCATGCTGGCCCCGCGTGAGATCGGCGTGACCCTGCACCGGGCCGGCAAAGATCTGGCACGCGCGTGGAGAAACTTGATCCTTGGTTTTCGAAAATGAAAAAGATTCCCGTCACCCGTCCCTCCCTTCCTCCGTTCGATGAATATTGTGCGGAGCTCCGCAAGATCTGGGACAGCCGCATCCTGACCAATATGGGGGAGGAGCATGAAGCTTTCCGGTCCGCCCTGGCGGAATATCTGGAGATGCCGGGTACCGTCCCGTTCGCCAACGGGCATCTTTCCCTGGAGGCCGCCCTCGCCGCCCTGCGCCTGCCGGCCGGTGCGGAGGTGATCACGACGCCGTTTTCGTTTGTCTCGACCACCCACGCCATCGTTCGCAGCGGTCTCAATCCCGTCTTCTGCGACGTGCTGGAGGACGGGACCCTCGACCCTTCCGGGCTGGAGGCCCTGGTGACGGAGCGGACCGCCGCCATCCTGCCGGTCCATGTGTACGGCCGTGTCTGTGACGTGGACCGGATCGCAGCCGTGGCCGCCCGCCATTCCCTGAAAGTCCTCTATGACGCCGCACATGCATTCGGGGTCCGCTACCGCGGAGTTCCGGTGGTGCGCTATGGAGATGCGTCCGTGCTCAGTTTCCATGCGACCAAGGTCTTCTCGACCGTCGAGGGCGGGGCCGTCTGCACCGCCGATCCGTCGCTGCTGCAACGGCTGGAGGATGCCAAGAACTTCGGCATCCGCGATGAGGAGCATTGCGCCGCCGTCGGCGGAAATGCGAAAATGAATGAATTCCAGGCTGCGATGGGACTTTGCAACCTGCGCCATATCGGGACCGCGATCGCCGGCCGCCATGCCCGTGCGGAGCAGTACCGGGCCCGTCTGGAAGGCCGGCCCGGCCTGCGGATTCCCGCCCGGCAGGAAGGGGTCCTGCCCAACGATGCCTATTTCCCGGTGTTCTTCCGGACGCAGGAACTGCGGGACCGGGTCTATGCCCGGCTGGCCGGGGCGGATATCTATGCGCGGAAATATTTCTATCCCCTGATTCCGGATCTGGACTGCTATGCCGGGAGCGGAGCGGCCCTGGCCGCCCGGGTACCCGTGGCGCGGCAGCTGGCGGCCGGTGTGCTTTGCCTGCCGCTGTATGCGGACCTGCTCCCGGAGGAGACGGACCGCATCTGCGATTGTGTCATCGGGGCGTTGGAGCGCGGATGATCAGAGGCGCTCGATCTTGAGTTGCTGGATTTTGTAGGTCTTCCCTTTCGAACTGACGAAGATGGTGACGGAGTAATTCTCTCCGCCGGCGTTCAGCGTGCCGAGTGCATACTTCATGTTGTCCCGTCCGGCGGTGTGGTTGACCTCGAAGGAACGCGGGGTGTGGCTGTCGAAGAAGGTCTTGACAATCTGCCGGGCCTGGGCTTTGCTGGCGTTGCTTCCCTGCGAGATCACGGCGATCTCGAGGTTGTCATCGAACCAGGCGGAGAGGTTGTCGGCGTTGCCCTGCGCCATGTATTTGCTGATCGGGATGAATACGTCATAACCTGCGGACTGGGCCATGAGGCGTCCGCAGACAAGCATCGGCAAGAGGATTGCCGCTATTTTGAGCCATCGTTGCACGGCTGGAATGATTGCAAATTCCGAGCCACATTATTATATTTGTGGAAAAACCAATTACCACCTTTCGAATGAAGAAATATCTTGCCATCTTACTCCTGTTGACCGCCGTCCAGGGCATCTGCCGGGCGGACCGGATCGACCTTCGTCCGATCGCCGGACGCGAAGCTGCCGTGCAGCAGGGCTCTTCCTGGGGCGTTCCGTTCGCCAGGGGGACCGTGCAGCCGGATGCGGCATTTATCCTGACGGATGCCTCCGGCGCCGTCGTCCCCTCGGGCAGCTGGCCGCTGGCCTATTGGCCGGACGGGTCGCTGAAATGGGTCGGCCTTGCAGCCGTGACCGGCGGAGACCTGCAGCTGGAAGTCCAGCCGGCGCAGAAAAAGTCCCGCAGGGCCGGGACGTCCGTTGTGCCCGCCCCCCGTTCCCTGGCCCAGCAGGGTCCCGACGGGATCCGTATCCAGACCGGGGCGTTGAGCTGCTATTTCCCTGCGGACGGGTCGAGTTTCCTGCGGGACCTCTCGCTGAACGGCAAACTGATTGCTTCCGAGGCCGAACTGGTGGCGCTCTGGGAACGCCGCAGCGGGACGGAGCGGCAGCAGACCGTCACGCAGGAGGAGTGCCTGGGCCGGGTGGAGAAACTTTCCCTGGTGCAGGACAATCCGATGCGGGCCGTCGTCAAGGTGGAAGGCCGGCACCGGGCCGAGGGCGGCCGGGAATGGCTCCCGTATGCCGTCTATTGTATCTTCTACGCGGATATGCCCACCATCCAGCTGACCCATTCCTTTGTGTTTGACAGCGACGGCCGGGAGGATTTTATCCAGGGCCTGGGCGTACGTTTCCGGGTTCCTTTCCGTGAGGAAGTCCACAACCGTCATGTCCGCTTCGCGGGCGACGGGGAGGACGGGGCCGGATTCTGGTGCGAACCGGTCCGGCTTGCTCCGGGTTACCGCCCCAGCGCCGGCCGTATCTTCGTGGAGAATTATCAGGCTTATCTCCGCGGGGCGAAGCTGCCGGATGAGGCGGACCTGTCCGCGACGGAACGTGCGGCCCTGCAGACCTGCCCCGTCTGGGGTGACATGCGGCTCGTGCAGACCGGTTCCAACGGATTCACGATTGACAAGCGGACGAGCCCGGAGAGTTCCTGGGTCCACTATGTCGAGGGCGGACGCTCGTTGGGCGGCGCCCTGCTGGGCGATTGCTCCGGCAGCCTCTTTGTCGGGGTCAAGGATTTCTGGCAGAGCTATCCCGCCGCCCTGCATGTGGACAGGGCCGGGGAAGAGGCCGGATACCTGACGGCCTGGCTCTGGGCTCCCGACGGCCCGGCGATGGACATGCGCCACTATGATACGGTCCCCCACGACCTCCGGATCAATTACGAGGACTACAAGGAAGGCTGGGAATCTCCCTATGGCGTCGGACACCGTTCCACGCTGGAAGTCCGCCTGTTCGATGCCATCCCGTCCAACGAGGAACTGCTTGCGGTGGCCAAGGCCGTCCAGAAACCCCTGCAGTACAGCTGCACGCCGGAATACTTCTATTCCGTGCATGCTTTCGGGGATTATTGGGCGCTGCCGAGACCGGAGAATCCGGTGTATGCGCAGATCGAGGCACAGCTGAACGAGAATCTCGAATTCTACCGCCGCCAGATCAACGAGCGCTCCTGGTACGGCTTCTGGAACTACGGGGACGTGATGCACAACTATGACTTTACCCGCCACGACTGGCGTTACGATATCGGCGGCTGGGCCTGGAACAATGTAGAGCTGGCCCCCAACGTGCTGCTCTGGACCTGCTTCCTGCGTACCGGCCGCGAGGACATCTGGACCATGGCCGAGGCGTTGGAGAAGCATGCCAGCGAAGTGGACGTGCACCATCTCGGGCAGTTCGCCCCGCTGGGTTCGCGCCACAATGTCTCCCACTGGGGAGACGGTGCCAAGCAGCCCCGTATCAGCTATGCCGGGATGAAGCGCTATCTGTATTATCTGACCGGCGGCGACCCGTTGACGGGAGACCGGATGACGGAGCAGCTCGGCGCCGAGAAAGCCTATGAATATGCCCGCCGCATCAGTACCTGGGGGGCCGTGGGCGGTACCTACATCAAATCTACGCTCAACGACTGGGGTTACTATGCCGGGAACTGGATGATCGAGTGGGAGCGGACGGGAGACAGCTACTGGCGCGACCGCCTGCTCAATTCGATCCGGGACCTGACGGCCCTGGGCCGGATCAGCGGGCGCCTGACCTTCGACTATTTCGATCCCGAGACCGGACGTTTCATGGTCTGGCTCAACGAATCCCCGGAACACAGGGGAGAGGTGAACGCCCCGAAGTCCGAGTTCGTGCCGGCATCCAGCCTGAGCGACCGGAAACTCAAGTCGCTGCTGGGGTACCGGCTGTCGGAAGTGCGTGCGGATTCGTTCAGTACCATTTTCGGCGTGCCGGAGATGCTCGCGGACATCAAGGCGACGGTGGATGCACCGGAGTTCTGGAAACAGGTGGACAACGCTTTCCGGGCGCTGACGCATGCCGCCGGCGGCAGCATGACCGGACCGCGGATGGCAGCCTGGATCGCCGATTCCGAAGGGAACGCCGAAATGGGTGCCCTGGCCTGGAAGAACCTGTTGGACAACGGATTGACTACGACGGAAAGCGACGGTACGCCCGTCCGTCCGCATCCGCTGGACGCGAAGGTGGCGACGCCGGACCTGGTCAAACCTTATGGCGAGCCGCATTTCCTCGGCCAGACGGCCGGGTGGCAGCTCCATACACCGAGCACGACCCAGTGGCTGCTGAACGCCATCGAGGTGATGGAGTGGGCGCGTAACTACCCGGCGGAGTAACATGCATCTGACGCTGCTCACAGTAGGCAAGACGGACATCCCGTGGGTGCGGGACGGGCTGGAGATGTACGTCTCCCGTCTGAAGCATTATGTGCCTTTCGGGCTCCGGGAGATTCCGGAGCTCAAAGGCGTATCTGCGCTGAACCGTGAGCAGATCAAAGAAAAAGAAGGGGAACTGATCCTCCGGCAGCTCAAGCCTGCGGACGATGTGATCCTGCTGGACGAGCACGGGCGGGAGTTCCGTTCCCTGGAGTTCGCGGACTGGCTGGGCCGCCGCCTGACGGCCTCGGGCCACGACCTGGTTTTCGTGGTCGGGGGAGCCTACGGCTTTTCCGATGCGGTATATGCCCGGGCTGCCGGGAAACTCTCGCTGTCAAAAATGACGTATTCCCACCAGCTGGTGAGAACGATTTTTGCAGAACAGCTTTACCGGGCCTTCACGATCCTGCGGGGAGAACCCTATCATCACGAATGAAACTGGCCAAAAATATTACGGAATGGATTGCCGCGGCGCTGCTGGTGGCCGGGGCCGTCCTGTTCGTCTCCTCCCTGCGTGAGACGCAGGCTCCGGGCGACACCTTCGCCGCAGCCCGCCGGGTAGAGCGAGCTGCCGTCCGGCGGATGGCCCTGCTGGATAAATACATAGACAAGGCGCTGGCCCAGGACTCCGAGCAGTGGATGACGCTGGACGGATTGCCGTCCGATTTTGTCGTCTACCGCTATTGTCAGGATACCCTTCAGTCCTGGTGCAACGAGTTCCCGGTAGCCAACGACAACATCAACCAGCGGGTTTATGTGCCTTTCCTGGCGGACCCCCGGGTCGGGGCGGTCTCCCCGTTGCTGCAGGTGACGGACTCCCTGGGTTATTTCAATTTCGGGTCACGCTGGTATCTGGTCAAATCCGTCGGTGACGAAAGCAAGCGCGTGATTGCCGGCATGGAAGTGCTGGATAATATCCTGGCCGGACGTTCGGCCCGGGTCAACCGGCACCTGCATCTGCCCGGGAAATATACGATCCGGCCGATCTCTGCGAGCGGGGGCTCCCCGGTGACGGTGGAAGGCCGCCCGCAGTTCAAGATCCTGCTGGAATCGATCATGGCCGCAGGACGGGATTATTCGCCCCTGCTATGGCTTGCATTTTTCCTGATTCTGACTGCTTTTCTGGTCTATCTGTCGGCGGACCGTTCGCTGCGCCGTTTCCGGACGGTCGCACTCGGGACCCTGGTTATCATGGCCGGATTTTACCTCTGGGGCAAGTTCTCCCAGACCCGGGCCATGATCTTCTCTCCGATGCTGTATGCCGGCGGAGAAGTCCTGTATTCGTTGGGCGCCGTCATCCTCATCAACCTGTCCTTCCTGTGGATCTCGCTGTGCGCCTATATGTCCCGGAAGGCTTTCTGGGATTGGATGGATACCCCGTCCCGCCGCAGTGCAGGCACCCTGGCCGGCATTGTCGTCATCGTCCTGGAACTCGTGTACTCTTTCTTTGCCCTGAAAAGCATCATCCTCAATTCCGGTTTCTCCCTGGAACTCTATAAACTGTCGCAGCTGTCGCCCTTCTGCATTGTCGTTTATCTGTCTTTCTTGACCATGCTCATGGGGATTCCGCTGCAGCTTCAGCTGCTCAAGCCTGCGGTCGAGAAAATGACGGGGAGAAGGTTCGATTCTTTCTCGCTGACCAACCGGGTCGTCTGGTCCGTGCTGGTGTCGGTGTATCTGGTCTCCGTGTCCGGTGTGCTCGGCTTCCGCAAGGAACAGGACCGTCTCGGGCTGATCGCCAACCGGCTGGCCTTCGACCGGGACATCAGCCTGGAGCTGCGCCTGCGCCGGATGGAATCCCAGATTGCGGACGACATGATCCTGTCCGCCCTCTCCCATTTCCAGGGGACGGAGTCGGCCATCCAGAGCCGGGTTGCGGACTATTATTTCTCCGGCAGCGAGCGGGAATATCTGATTACCGTGCGGGTGTACAACCAGTACAATCACACCCGTCAGGCTGCCGACGAGTTCAATTCCATCCTGGAGGACGGCGTGGCGATCGCGGATGATTCCCGCTTCCTGTATGCCCGGCGGGAGAACGGAAAACCTTATTATGTAGGTGTATTCTTCTACCTGTCGGATGAAAACGAGATTTCCCGCGTGCTGGTGCGCCTGGAGTCCCGGGAGACCCTGGGGGGACGCGGGTATGCCGGCATTTTCGGCATCACGCCGCCCGGGCAGGTGTCCCTGCCTTCCGGCTATTCATATGCCCGGTATTCCGGGCGTGACCTGAAAGCTTACCGGGGCCGTTATCCGTATCCGACGCGGATGGACGACCGGCTCTATGTCGAACTGTACGGGTCGCGTACCGGACACTTTGTCCAGAACGGGTACCGTCATTTCCTGAATGTCGTCGGCGAGGGGGAGGCCGTGGTGATCTCCCGCGCCCGCATCGGGGCAATGTCCTATGTCGTGGCCGGGATCCTGGTGGCCCTGATCGCTTTCCTGATGCTCCTGCTGGTCGTCCTCCGGGAACCCAAGGCCCCGGTGTTCCAGCAGACTTATTTCCGTTCACGGATCTCCTGGGTACTGCTGTTTTCGCTGTTGCTGACCCTGCTTGCGATGGCGCTGGTCAGCGTGCTCTTCGTCTATTCCCGCAACGACAGCAACCGCCAGACGGTCATGTCGGACAAGATCGGGTCCATCGTGACGATGATGCAGGCCGGTCTGCAGGAGACGGGGGCCGGAGACGGGAGCGACTGGCAGGCCGTGCACAGCCTGATCGAACGGGTCGGCAGCGAGACGGGCTCCGACATCACGCTCTATACCCCTTCCGGCCGTCTGCTGATGACCACGACGCCGATGATCTTCGACCAGCTGATGGTCGCCGAGCGGATCAACGGAACGGCCTACTACAATATCGCCTACGGCAACCGGCGGCACTTCATCCAGCGGGAACAGCTGGGCCGGCAGCATTTCTACAGCATGTATGCTCCGTTGTTTGCGGACAACGGCTCCATGCTGGCCATCCTCTGTTCCCCGTATAATGAGGATACCTACGATTTCGAGGAAGATGCGGTGATGCACTCCCTGACGATCCTTTCCCTCTTCCTGCTTTTCCTGCTGACGGGCCTGTTCATGGCGTCCCGGATCGTGGACCGGATGTTCAAGCCGCTCAGCGAGATGAGCCAGAAGATGACCAATGCGGATCTCGGTTCCCTGGAGTATATCGAATATGACCGGGACGATGAGATCTCGTCCATCGTGCAGGCATACAACCGGATGGTGACGGAGCTTTCCGAGAGTTCACGCAAGCTGGCGCAGGCCGAGCGTGACAAAGCCTGGAGCGGCATGGCCCGGCAGGTGGCGCACGAGATCAAGAACCCGCTCACGCCGATGAAACTGCAGCTCCAGCGGGTGATCCGCCTCAAGCAGAAAGGCGATCCCGCCTGGCAGACCCGCTTCGACGAAGCCAGCCAGGTAATCCTGGACCATATCGACATCCTGACCGATACGGCCAATGAGTTCTCCACCTTCGCCAAGCTCTACACCGAGGAACCGACGGAGATTGCCCTGGACCAGCTGCTCCAGGAGGAGATCACCATGTTCGACAACAAGGAGAACATCACCTTCGACTATCTCGGCCTGGCGGATGTCCGGGTGCAGGGACCCAAGCCGCAGCTTACCCGCGTGTTCGTCAACCTGCTCGGGAATGCCGTACAGGCCATCGGGGACGCCCCGGACGGCCGCATCATCGTCTCCCTGCGCAAGTCGGTCGCGGACGGTTTCTACGATATCGTGGTCGAGGACAACGGACCGGGCGTTTCGGACGAAAATATCGAACGCCTGTTCACGCCGAACTTTACGACCAAGAGCGGCGGGTCCGGCCTGGGACTGGCCATCAGCCGGAGCATCCTGGAACGCTGCGGCGCTTCGATCGCCTACAGCCGTTCCTTTACCCTGGGCGGCGCCTGCTTCACGGTCCGCTACCCGGTATAAAAAGAAATCCCCCGGATCCGGGGGATTTCTTTTCCTGGGCGCGAACGCTTATTCCAGGAAGTTCTCACGCATCGGGTTGAAGCAGTCGATGAGAATGCCGTCTTCGAGGCAGACGCATCCGTGCGGGATGCCGGGCTGCTTGTAGAGGGCGTCACCGGCTTCTACGATCTTGGTTACGTCACCGACGGTGAATTCGAACTTGCCGGAAGCGACATAAGTCACCTGGGAGTGCGGGTGGCTGTGCATCGCACCTTCCTGGCCTTTCTTGAATTTAACCTTCACCATCATGATGTCGTCGTTGTAGCCGAGGATCTGGCGTACCACGCCGCCGCCGGCGTCGTGCCATGCGGTCTCGGACTCGAAAATGAAATTGCCGCTTTGCTGGGTCATGGTCTTTTCTGTTTGTGTTTCGGGGGTCGTGCTTTTCTCCTGGGTCGGGTTGCCGCAGGCGTTCAGCGCGAACGCTGCGACGGCGAGGGAGAGGACGGTTAACAATTTGTTCATTTGGGATAGTATTTTTGTCAAAGATAGGGACATTTTTCTTATCTTTGAACACATTCAATACTAAAAACCAATGAAATCCAAAATTGACCGTTTATTGATCGCTGTTGCGCTGCTTGCCCCCCTTGTCCTCCAGGCCCGTCCGAAATCCCTCGAGACACAGGCCCTGGAGACGATGAAGACGGCCACGCAATACATGATGGATGTCGTGAGTTTCCGCGGCGGTTTCGTCTGGAACTACCTGCCTGACTTCTCCCGCCAGTGGGGCGAGATGGAGGCCAAGCGCACGATGGTATGGACCCAGGACCCGGGCACGCCGCAGATGGGTCATCTGCTGCTGGACGCCTATCACGCCACCGGCGATGAATATTATTACGAAGCCGCCTGCAAGGTCGCCCAGGCCCTGATCTGGGGCCAGCAGGACAACGGCGGCTGGAACTACACCTTTGACTTTGCCGGCGAGGCCTCCCTCAAGGACTGGTACGCCACCGTCGGCCAGAGCGGCTGGCGGCTGGAAGAGTTCCAGCATTATTATGGCAATGCCACTTTCGACGACTCCTGCACCTCGCAGTGTGCGAAATTCCTGCTCCGCATGTATGTGGAGAAATACGACCCGTCCCTGCGCACCGCCCTGGACAAGGCCATCGGCTTCGTGCTGAACAGCCAGTATCCCAACGGCGGCTGGCCGCAGCGCTGGCCCCTGAAATACGACCATCCCTTCCGCGGCAAGGCTGACTACAGTTCCTTTATCACGCTCAACGACGACGTGATTCCGGAATGTATCGACTTCCTGGTGCAGTGCTACCAGAGTCTTGGCATGCCGGGTCTCAAGGAACCGATCTACCGGGCGATGTACCTCTGCGTCCTGCTGCAGCAGGGTGCACCCTATGCCGGGTGGGCGGACCAGTATACCCCGGATGATCTCAAGCCGGCCCATGCCCGTTCGTATGAGCCGCGCGGGGTCAATTCCGGCACCACGGTGGCGATGATCCGCCAGATGATGGTTTATTACCGCCTGACGGGAGACACGCGTTTCCTTGCGGGAATCCCCGCAGCCCTCGATTTCCTGGATTCCCTGCGTCTTCCCGCTTCCGAGGAGCAGCGCTGGGGCCGGCCGAACGCCGATCCGGACGCCATCCTTGTACCCCGTTTCATCGATCCCGAGACCGGTACCCCGCTCTATGTCCACCGCGTGGGCAGCAACTGGTACAACGGTCACTATTTCACCAGCCAGGATATTTCCGGCACCATCGGCCACTACAGCTCCGCTTACCGCATCAACGTGAAGGAACTCCGCCGGCAGTTCGAGGAACTGAAGGCGATGCCGGCCGAGGAGGTCGTGAAGGGCTCTCCGCTGCTGGAGAAGGAACTGGTCCCGCTTCCCAAATATTATGCGACGGTGCGCGGTCCGCGCGAGGAGGTGGCGGACATCATCGCCGCGCTCAGGCCCGAAGGCTGTTGGCTGAGTCCGCTCGGCAGCATTTCCAACCCCTATAAGCCCGGGGCTTCCACAACGCCGAGCGACGAGACCCGTTATGCTTCCACCAATGTCGGAGACGAGTATGACACCTCACCCTACCGCTGCACGGACGGGACGATGTGCATCTCCACCAGGGATTACATCAACAAGATGACGACCCTGATCCATTTTATAGACAAAGACGCAGAATAATATGAAAAAGTGTTTTCTGATCCTTGCGGCGGCCGCCCTGTCCCTGACAGCGGCCGCCGCTGCCGTGCCGATGCCGGACGCGCCCTTCGGATGGGCAAGCGCCTTCTCCCTGACCCAGGGCGACGGCTATACCCTGAGCGGGGGTGACCCCGCCCGGACCATCGTCCTGCAGAGCAATGGCTTTGACATGCGCGAGGATATCATCAAGGCGGTGAAGGACTACGACGTGATCGTGTTCGACGGCTCCCGCGGCGATTTCATCGTTTCCAGTTACATGCAGTTCCGCGGTCTGCGGGGCAAGACTTTCCTGGGCGTCAACGGCGCCTGCATCCGTACGCAGTTCGAGGTCACGCCCGAACTGCGCAAGCTCCTGGACGACACGGGCGTCAAGGCGATGTCCGACCAGGGCGGCGGGGGCGCCCTGTCCAACGGCGCACAGGTGGCCGAAGAGCGGGAGCAGCATACCCGCCAGGCCATCATCGACCATACCGGAGATGACAGGGAAGTCTATCGCAGCGCCGGCCTGTTCAGCCTGAATGCCTGTGAGAACATCATCATCCGCAATCTGGCGCTCGTCGGCCCCGGTCCCATCGATGTGGGCGGTGCCGACCTGCTGACCCTTTCCAACGGATCGAAACACATCTGGGTGGATCACTGCAGCTTCACCGACGGAATGGACGGCAACTTCGACATCAACTCCCGTTCCGACCTCATCACGGTGAGCTGGTGCATCTTCCAATATACCGACCGGGCCTACGACCACAAGGCCTCCAACCTGATCGGCAGCAGCGAACGGCCCGACCAGGGGGTGGACAATCTCAACATCACCTACGCTTATTGTATCTGGGGCACCGGCTGCGAGGTCCGGATGCCGGTGGTCCGTTTCGGCAAGGTCCATCTGCTCAACAATCTGTATGACTGCGCCGGCAACGGCGCTGATGCCGTCAATGCCCGCATCGATTCCGAAGTCCTGATCGAGGGCAATTACTTCGAAAAAGGGGTCAGGAAGATCTTCGAAGGGACGCCGGACGCCAAGGCCTGGCAGTTCCGGGGCAACATCTTCCGCGAACGCTTCAAGCCTGCCGACCGCGGAACGGTCGTGATGCCCTATGCCTATACGGTCCTGCCGGCTTCGCAGGTGCCGCAGCTCGTGCGCAAGGGGGCCGGACCGACGCTGGACCTGCCGGTCCCGGAGTCCAGTTTTGACTTTACCATCCACCTGATGGGAGACAGCACGATGGCCGACAAGAACATCAGCGGCCTCAATCCGGAACGGGGCTGGGGCATGGTCTTCGAGAATTTCCTGGACGGGCGTGTCCGCGTAATCAATTATGCCAAGAACGGCCGGAGCTGCAAGACGGCCATCGCCGAGGGGATCTGGGACCGTGTCAAGGCCAACATCCGCCCGGGAGATTATCTTTTCATCGAGTTCGGGCACAATGACCAGAAACCCAAAGGCAAGGGTTACGCCCCCGCCTGGACGGAGTGGCAGGATTACCTGCGGCTCTTCATCGATACGGCCCGCGAACTCGGCGCCACGCCGGTCCTGCTGACCCCGGTGGCGCGCCGCCATTTCTACAACAACGTCCTGGACGAGACGACCCATGGCGAATACCCCGCTTCGATGCGTGCCGTGGCCGCCGAACGCGGCGTGACCCTGATCGACATGGAACAGGCCACGATCAAGTGGCTCAAGGAGGCGGGCGATCTCGCCTCGCGTCCCTATTTCATGTGGATCGAGCCCGGCGTCTGCCCGGCCAAGCCGCAGGGCATCCAGGACAACACCCATTCCACGCCGCTGGGCGCCCGGCGCAACTGTGACATCGTCTGCGATTCCATCCGCGTCAAGCTTCCGGAAATCGCGGAGCATCTGGTGCGCTGGGACGCTGTCGTCGACCAGCAGGGACGCGGTGACTACCTGACGGTCCAGGCTGCCATCGATGCGGCTCCGGATGCGCTGCACGACGGACAATACCGCATTCTCGTCAAGCCCGGCGTCTACCGTGAACGGATCATCATCCCCTGGAACAAACGCCACCTGCTGCTCAAGGGACTGGATGCCGCGAATACGGTCATCGTCTACGGCCATGCCGCTCCGCAGCCCTGGGCCGGCTATGCCGCCAGCACCGTCGGTACGTCCGGCAGTGCGACGATGTTCGTCCACGCCGAGGATGTGACCCTGGAAGACCTGACGGTCGAAAATGACGCCGGCCGCGTGGGCCAGGCGGTCGCGCTGTTCACCAACGGCGACCGTTTCACCGCCCGGCGCTGCCGTTTCCTCGGCAACCAGGATACCCTCTACACTTTCGGGAAATACGGCGAGGACGGTCAGCATATCCGCAATTCGTTCTTCGACTGCTATATCGAAGGGACGACCGACTTTATCTTCGGCAGCAGCATCGCCTGGTTCGAGCGCTGCGAGATCCGCTCCAAAGCCGAGAGCTATGTGACGGCTGCGTCGTCCCTGCAGGGACAGCCCTTCGGCTATGTTTTCAAGAATTGCCGCCTCACGGCCGATCCCGGCGTGGAGAAGGTTTATCTGGGCCGTCCCTGGCGGCCGTATGCGCAGACGGTCTTCCTGGAGTGCGAACTGGGCGGGCATATCCGCCCGGAGGGCTGGCACAATTGGGGCAAGGCCTCCAACGAGCAGACCGCCTATTATGCCGAATACGGCTGTACCGGGCCCGGAGCCGGCGTGTCCTCCCGTGTGGGCTGGTCGCATCAGCTCAATGCCGCGGAGGCTTCCCGCTATACCTATGACCATGTAATGACCGGAAAATGATAAGCCCGCTTGGTATCATGCTGTCGCTGCTCGTGGCGGCGGCCCCGCTTCAGCGGGAACGGATCGACCTGTCCGGACGGGACTGGAACATCACCCTTGACCTGGATGCGTCCTGGGAAAACGAAGAACTGCACCTGCCGCCCGTGGACGTGAGCGGACTGCCGGTCCGGATCCCTAGCGGCGGCTGGGCCCTGCTGGAGCAGCCCCAGGTGCGCGGCGTCCACCTGCCCGCCACGGTGGAGGAATATCTCTGGGGCTGGAACGGCGAGACCTTCGGCGTGACCGGCAACTACGTGGGCGTGAGCTGGTTCGAGACCTCGGTGGATATCCCCGCCGACTGGGCCGGCCGACGTGTGAGCATCGATTTCGAGGCGGTCCGCTTCCGGGCGGAAGTGTTCGTGAACCACAGGCTGGTAGGCTATGACCTGGTCAACAGCACACCGTTCAGTTTCGATGTTTCCGACGCCCTGGAGTACGGGAAACGCAATGTCGTCAGCGTGCGCATCACCGATCCCAACGGCAATTTCAACTGGAAGGATTCCCAGGTTTATACCTGGGGCGGATACCGCACCAATCCGACCCACGGTTTCGGCGGCATCACCGGCCGCGTGGAACTCACCGCGACGGACCGGACCCGGGTGTCGGACATCTTCGTGATGAACCGCCCGGATCCCCGCAGCATTACCGTACAGGTCTCGGTCCAGTCCGAGTCGGGCTCGGAGGCACCGGTGGAACTCGTAATCTGCGAGAAGGACGGCGCCGAGGTGTACCGCAAGAGTTATTCCGGACCCTGGCCGGCCGGGGAGACGGTCCGTTCCTACGACATCCGCCTGCCCGGGGCAAAACTATGGAGCGTGGACGATCCCCGGCTCTATGACCTGACGGTGCGCCTGGGCGGAGACAGTGATACCCGCCGTTTCGGCTTCCGCTGGTTCGAGGTGCGTGACGTACGGGGCGACCGGCAGTTCTATCTCAACGGCAAGCGTATCGTCGCCCGGACATCCATCTCCTGGAGTTTCTGGCCGGACAACGGGATCATGCCTTCCGATGAACTGGCCCGCCGCCAGGTCGAATCGGCCAAGGCCCTGGGCCTCAATATGCTCAATTTCCACCGGACCATCGGCCAGCGCCGGGTGCTGGATTGGGCGGATGAACTCGGCCTGCTCTATTGGGAAGAGCCGGGCGGCAACCAGTATCCGGCAAACCGTTTCAACGACGACGACCTGCAGAGCCGCTTCTATTTCGCATACCGCGACGAGAAACTGCGGCGGATGATCCTGCGCGACCGCAGCCATCCCTCGCTGGTAATCTATAACATGCACAACGAGCGCGGCGCCGCGCCGCAGAAGCAGGACTATGATGAGATGGCGATGGGACACCGGCTGGACCCGACCCGCATCCTGGTCTATAATTCCAGCAACGGGCAGAATCCGGAGAACGAGCCCAACGCCCGCTTCAAGACGCATCTGATGCCTTACGACCATACGTTCCGCGACTACGGCTGGTGGGACAACCACCACGCCGGGGGCCCGGGCACGTATCATGATGCGCTTTATGTCAACAAGAACAATTATCTGCGCGGATCGTCGCACCGGGACGAGATCATCTACTGGGGCGAGGAGGGTGCCATCGGCACGCCGCCGCGCCTGGCCCTGATCCGGGACGAGATCCTGCGCAGCGGCAAAACGCATTCCTGGGAAGCGCAGGACTATCTGAACTGGTATGACGCCTATGACCGTTTCCTCCAGGAGCGGGGATTCTCCCAGGCCTTTCCGTCCGTCGATGCCCTGACTACCGGGATGGGCAACGTAGCTTATTACTATCAGGGCCGCATCATCGAGAATATCCGGATCAACGACGTCGTGGACGGTTATGCCATCAACGGCTGGGAGAGTTTCAAGCTGGAGGACCATTCCGGCGTGGTGGACAACTACCGTTTCCTCAAGGGGGATCCGGAGCTGATTGCCCGCTACAACCGTCCGCTGGTCCTCTCCGTCAAACTCAACCACAAGGTCCTGCCGGTCGGCCGTTCGACGACGGCGGATGTATTCATCATCAACGAGAAAGACCTCAAGGGGGAATATACCCTGGAACTTGCACTGAAAGGAGAAGACGGGTCCGTGCTGCAGCGTGCAAGCCGCAAAGTGCGTGTCAGCGGAGGCGTCGTCTATGGCGAGTGCCTGGCCGACGGCTTCAACCTGACGGTTTCCACCCCCGGCTACAGCCGGGTGGAGGCCTGTCTGAAGGACCGCAGGGGGCAGATGGCCTGCGAAGGCTCCGACGGGATTTTCGCCGTGGCGCTGAATGCTGACGGCATCCCCGCCCGCGGTTCCATCGCAGATGCCGGCAAGCATCTGACGGAATTCCTGGGCCGTTTCGACATTCGGCCGGATGTCTACGAATCCGGTACGCCGACGGGAGACTGGCTGCTGGTCGGGGACTTCGAGCCGACGCAGTGGGGCAGCGGGATGAGCGATATCCTGGAGTGGGTCTATAAGGGCCATACCCTCATCGTCGTAGACAATCCGGAACGCTGGGCGGAATTCCTGGCCGACAAAGAAGTTCTGGATTACCGCGGCAGCAAAGTCATGGGTACGGCCTGGTATGGCGGCAATTTCTTTAACCGCGCAGATGCGGTGTGGGCCGGTCTTCCGCAGGACTGTGTCTTCAACTGGGAGTACCAGTGCTTCGCTACCTACAACCGCAGGCGCATCGGCCTGCGCTGTGAGAGCGGCGAAATCCTCGCCGCGTCCGTCGCCGACCACAAAAAAGAAGTCTATTCCGTGCTCAGCCGCATCCGGGCCGGACGCGGGCAGATCCTGTTGACGACCCTGGACATCCCTGCCTGCCTGGGCGGTCTTGCCCCCGGTAACAACGTGGACAATGAACTGGCTACCCAATTCGAGATCGACGGCGCCAATGAGGCGATGGGGACCTACGACCTCAGTGAAGACAATTATGCCAATGTCGTCGGGCAGCAGCTGCTGCTCAACCTGCTGAAAACACACAACGATTTACGATAATGAAAAAGCTGACAACCTTGCTTTCGGGCTTGCTCGCGGCTGTTTTGTGGCTGCCTGCCCAGACTCCGAAAAACGTATTCTGGTTTGACAAGCCGGCCGTGGCCTGGGAAGAGGCCCTGCCGGTCGGGAACGGCCGGATCGGCGCCATGGTCTATGGCGGCACCGAAGTGGAAGAACTGCAACTTAACGAAGAGACCATCTCCACGGGCGGTCCCTATGAGAACTGGAACCCGAAAGGCCTGCAGAATCTCCAGAAAATCAGGGATCTGATCTTCTCCGGGAAGTATGAGGAAGCCCAGAAACTCGGTGATGAGAACTTCCTGTCGCCGGTGGGCGAGGAGATGTCCTATCAGACCGCCGGTTCGCTGAAGATCCGTTTCCCGGGACGGAGCGGAGAAGTCCGGGACTACCGCCGCGAGCTGGACCTGGAACGCGCGGTTGTGCGCACCAGTTACCAGGTGGATGGTGTCGCGTATGCCGAGGAGGTTTTCGCTTCCTTTACCGACCAGCTCATCATCGTCCGTCTGACTGCGTCCAAACCGAAGGCCCTCTCCTGTGAACTTTTCTACGAGACGCCGATGAAGGACGTGAAAGTCAGTACGCCCGGCGGACGTCTGCTGCGCCTGGAAGGCAAGGGGGACGACAAGGGCGGTATCCCGGGGGCGATCCGCTATGTCAACGACACCAAGCTTACGGCCAAGGGCGGCAAGGTCACCGAGACGGGGGAAACCCTGCGCGTGGAAGGGGCCACGGAGATCCTGCTGCACATCTCGATGGCGACCAATTTCGTGGATTACAAGACCGTGAATGCGGACCCGTTCGCCCGCAATGCCGCCTATCTGAAAAACGCTTCGCGGAAATACGACCAGGCCCTGGCCGCGCATGTCGCCGCCTACAAGAAGCAGTTCGACCGCGTGAAACTGGACCTGGGGTCATCCTACCTGCAGGACCGGCCGATCAATTACCGTATCCTGGCTTTCAAGTGGTCGGAAGATGCCCCGCTGGTGGCGCTTTACTTCCAGTTCGGACGTTATCTGCTGATCAGCTGCTCGCAGCCCGGCACGCAGGCGGCCAATCTGCAGGGCATCTGGAACGCCCGCGTCAAGGCTCCCTGGTGCGGGAATTACACGACGAACATCAATCTGGAGATGAACTACTGGCCCGCGGAACTGACGAATCTGCCCGAACTGCACGAACCGCTTCTGGCGCTGATCCGCGATCTGTCCGTGAGCGGCGCCGCCACGGCGCGCAACATGTACGGCTGCCGGGGCTGGGTGCTGCACCATAACTCCGATCTCTGGCGCATCACGGGAGCCCTGGACTATGCCTATTGCGGCCTGTGGCCGAGCGGCGGCGCCTGGCTGTGCCAGCATCTCTGGGACCGCTATCTCTACAGCGGGGACAAACAGTTCCTCGCCGAGGCTTATCCGTTGATGAAAGGCGCGGCCGAGTTCTTTGTGGATTTCCTTGTGGAGGATCCGCGGACCGGCTACCTGGTGGTGGCTCCTTCCGATTCACCGGAGAACCGCCCTGCCGGTCAGAAGACCAACATGTTCGCCGGCGTGACGATGGACAACCAGCTGGTGACCGACCTGTTCACCAATACGGCGCGTGCCGCCGCCATCCTCGGTGAGGATGCGGCTTTCGCCGACACGCTGGATGCCATGCGGCACCGGCTCCCGCCGATGCAGGTCGGGCAATACGGACAGCTGCAGGAATGGTGGGAAGACTGGGACAGCCCGACCGACCACCACCGTCACGTTTCCCATCTCTGGGGCTTCTATCCGGGCTATCAGATCTCGCCTTACCGCACGCCGGTCCTCACCGAGGCCGTCCGCAATACCCTCTACCAGCGCAACGACGCCTCGACGGGCTGGTCGATGGGGTGGAAAGTCTGCCTGTGGGCCCGGATGCTGGACGGCAACCATGCCTTCAAGCTCATCAAGGACCAGCTGTCGCTGGTGAATCCTTCGAGCCAGGGCGGTCAGTCCGGCGGTACGTATCCGAATCTCTTCGACGCCCATCCGCCGTTCCAGATCGACGGCAACTTCGGCTGCACCGCCGGTATTGCCGAGATGCTTATGCAGAGCCATGACGGTGCCGTGCACCTGCTGCCGGCGCTTCCGGATGCACTGGCGGACGGTTCCGTGTCCGGCTTGCGTGCCCGGGGCGGTTTCGTGCTGGAAAACATGGTCTGGGAGGATGGTCACCTCGTGGAGGCCCGCCTGCGTTCCACCGTCGGCGGCAATCTCCGCCTGCGCTGCTATGACGCCCTGTCCGGCGAGGGCCTGACGGCCGTCCGTGCCGATTCCGGGAATCCCAATCCGCTCTTCGCCCCGCAGGAGATCGCCCGTCCGCTGATCAGCGAGAAGGCGCCGCTGCACGGCTATACGGCCCCTGCTGCCTATCTTTATGATATCCAGACCGTTCCCGGTCAGGTGGTGACGGTCCGCCGCGACGCTGCGGCTGAGGACCGGGCGGATGTGGTCGTTGCTGCAGACGGCAGCGGAGACTACAGTTCGATCCAGGCGGCGATCAATGCTGCTCCGGATTTTTCCGACCGGCGCTTCGTCATCCTCATCAAGGACGGTATCTATGACCAGGAGAAACTGCTGGTTCCCGAGAGCAAGCACAACATCACCCTGCGCGGTGAGAGCCGCAAGGGGACGGTGGTGAGCTATCACATGTATGACGGGCCGGATATCTATGCCGGTGAGCATCTGCCGCGCGAGTCTGCGATGAAATGGTTCCGGTCCGATCCCATCCTGCTCAAAACCTCCGCTTCACTGACGGTGGTCGGTGACGGCTGCCGCATCGAGCACCTGACGCTGGCCAATACGGCCGGTCCGGTGGCCCAGGCCCAGGCCCTAGCCCTGCTGGGCGACAGATTGTATATGACGGATTGCGATATCACGGGTTATCAGGATACGATGTATCTGTGGAAGGACGGCAAACGGGCTTATTTTGAGAACTGCCTGGTCGTCGGCCGGACGGACTACATTTACGGCGGTTCCATCGCCTGGTTCGAGAACTGTGAGATCCGCTCCTGGGGCGGTGGATGGGTGACGGCCCCGTGCACCCGCCGTGAGCAGCCCTATGGTTTCGTCTTCAACAACTGCCGTTTTACCTATGCTTCCGGCTCCCCGCGCCAGGGGGATGACGGCCGCAGCATCGCAATCGGCCGTCCGTGGCACAATTATCCGAAGGTGGCGATCCTGCACTCTGATTTCTGCGATGAGATGGACCCGCTCGGCTGGCCGACCAA
>JAILAO010000056.1 GCA_024681565.1 Bacteroidales bacterium | reverse complement strand
AGGGCGACCTTCATACCACCTGCAACGACGTTCGGGGAGATATCACCGGCAGCCTGGATGGCATCGAAGGCGTTGATCATACCGATAACCGTACCGAGGAATCCGAGGGACGGGGCGATGGCGATGAACAGGGAGATCCAGGAAAGGCCGCTCTCCAGCTGGCTCTGCTGCACGGAACCATAGGAAACGATGGTCTTCTCAACCACGTCGAGGCCCTGGTCGTAGCGCAGGAGACCCTGATAGAAAATGCTGGCAACAGGTCCGCGGGTGTTGCGGCAGACCTCCTTGGCCTTCTCGATACCACCTTCGTTGAGAGCAGCCTCGACCTTCTCGACAAGCTTCTTGGTGTTGATCTTGGAGAAGGAGAGATAGAGGATACGCTCGATAGCAAGGGCGAGACCGATGATCAAGCAGATGATGATCAGGGACATGAATCCAGGACCACCTTCGATGAATTTCTGCTTGAGCGCCTGGTTGAGGGGCTGCTCACTGCCGCTGAGGAGATCGGCTGCGCTCATCTCTTCCTGGGCGAATGCGCTGGTTGCAGAGAGGACCATAGAGCCCGCACCTGCCAAAAACATGAAAAACTTTTTCATAATGAATTTAATAATGTATTAGTTGTGATAATTATATGCGTGCTTAAATATCTAAAAGCGGTGCAATTTAGCAAAAATTTTTCATTTATCAATACTTATTTTGAGATTTCCCCCTTCAGGTTCTTCTCCAGCAACTCTTTGACTTTCTCATTGTCTGCGTGTTCCCCCATCAGGTAAAAGAGTTTGCCGAGCGCGCTCTCGGTCGTGATATCGTGTCCGCAGATGACGCCGGCGTCTTTGAGGGACCTTCCCGTCGCATAGATATCCATGTCCACGTCGCCGCTCAGGCACTGGGTCACGTTGAACAGGATCTTGCCGCGCGAAGAGGCTTCCCGGACCAGCGCCAGGAACCAGGGGCGGCAGGGGGCGTTGCCGGACCCGTAGGTCTCCAGGATGACGGCGCGCGAGCCGTCTCCGAGCAGGATGTCGCGGACGGCCTGCTCGGTGATGCCGGGGTGGAGCTTGAGCACGGACACCCGCGTGTCCAGGTCGGTGTGGATGGTGAGCCCTTTGCGGCGGTCGGCGCCGTAATGGATGAAACTGTTGTTGTACTTGATGTTGATGCCGGCCGTCGCGAGCAGCGGGTAGTTGGGGGACTTGAAAGCGTCGAAGCCGGTGGCGTTGACCTTGACGCTGCGGTTGCCCCGGAGGAGCTGGGAATTGAAGCAGATGCAGACTTCCGGGACCATCGGATGCCCGTGGGAATCCAGGGCCGTGGCGATCTCGACGGCGGAAATCAGGTTCTCCTTCCCGTCGGTACGGGGCCGGCCGATCGGTAGCTGGCTTCCGGTGAAGACGACGGGTTTGCCGAGGTTCTCCAGCATGAAACTCAGGGCCGACGCCGTATAGGCCATCGTGTCGGTGCCGTGGAGGATGACGAAGCCGCTGTAGTCGTCGTAGCGTTCTTGGATAAGACGCGCAAGAGCCTGCCACAGAGAGGGTTCGACGTCGGAGGAATCGATGATCGGATTGAAGGTGAAGGAGTCGATCTTCATGGCGAACTTCCGCAGTTCGGGAACCTCTTCGAGAATCCCGCTGAAGTCGAAAGGCTTGAGGGTTCCGTCCTCCGGATCTTCTTTCATCCCGATGGTGCCGCCCGTGTAGATCAGCAGGACGGCCGTCTGGGTGGCTTTTTCCGGAAACAGTTTGAAATTCAGTTTCATATGGAGAATAATCTTTTGGCGTTGGCGGTGGTGACGGCGGCGACCTCTTCGACGCCGATCCCTTTCTGGCGGGCCAGGAAGGCGGCGATGACGGGGATGTATGCACTTTCGTTGCGCTCGCCGCGGTGGGGGACCGGAGTCAGGTAGGGAGCGTCCGTTTCCAGCAGGATGCGGTCCAGCGGGATGCGCTTGATGTCTTCGGCGATGGAGGCTTTTTTGAAGGTCAGCACGCCGCCGATGCCCACATACCAGTCCCCGCCCAGGCGCTGCAGCCGGCCGAAGGTTTCGGCGCTGCCGCTGAAAGCGTGGAGGTTGCCCCGCAGGTGGAGGTGCCGGCAATCGCCCAGGATGGCGAAAAAGTCTTCCGTGGCCTCCCGCAGGTGGATGTTTACCGGCAGGTCCCAGGATGCGGCGAGTTCCAGCTGGGTGCGGAAGGCTTCTTTCTGTTCTTCCTTGAAGTCAGCCCCGTAGTGGTAGTCGAGCCCGATCTCGCCGACGGCGACGATCCCGCGGCCGCGCCAGGCTTCGAGCGCGTCGATTTCGCGGCGCCAGTCCCTGTCCACCGAGCCGGGATAGAGCCCGAGCATCGGGCGCAGGACACCGGGATGCCGCTCCACCAGGGCGAACATCCGCTCCCGTTCCCGCGAATCCACGTCGGCCTGCAGCTGGATGGATACGCCGGCGGCCAGGGCGCGCGCGACAATCTCGTCCTCGCACCCGGTGAAAGCCTCGTCATAGGTATGGGTATGCGTGTCGATGAACTCCATCCTGGACAAAGTTAAGCATTTTTTACTTTAATGGAGCAGCGCTGCAGCAGATCGATGCCGATGAATCCTTCTTCTTCCAGCAGTCCGGCCGTACGGGCGGTTTCGGCATATCCGAGGGCGGCCTCCCGGCACAGTTCGTCTAGGCAGATGCCGCGCTGTTCCCGGATCAGGACGGCGATCCGGACCAGCCGCTCCACTTCCGCGGCCGGCAGGGCCCGGGAGAAGCGTTCGCGCACGGCGTCGGCGAGATCGGCGCTGCGGGTCCGGCGGCGCCGTCCCAGGCCGAGTGCGACGGGCAGGGCTTCGGGGGAGGATGCGGGGGCGGCGAGCTGTTCGCGCAGCAGCTGGTTGCAGCCCTGCGACCGCAGGTCGTCGATGCGGCCCGGGACCGCGAAAACGTCCCGGCCGTATCCGGCCGCCATCCGCGCGGTGATCATCCCGCCGCCTTTGATCCGGGATTCGACGAGTACGGTGGCGCCGGCGAGTCCGGCGATGATGCGGTTGCGGCGCAGGAAATTGAAGGGCAGCGGCTCCGTGCCGGGCGGGTAATCCGTAATCAGGGCGCAGCCGGGCGTGGCGGTCATCCGTTCCACGAAAGCCAGGTGCCTCCGCGGATAGACGTCCTCGACGCCCACCGGACTGACCCCGACGGTCGGCAGTCCGCTTTCGAGGGCGGCGGTGTGGGCGGTGATGTCTACGCCGAGGGCAAGGCCGCTGACAATCAGCGGTTTGGCCGGCGCTTCGGCCAGGGCGTACACAATGCGCTGGCAACATTCCCGTCCGTAGGGGCTCTGGTCCCTCGTCCCGACGACGGCGACGGACGGACGGCTGCCGAACAGTTCCGCCGCCGGGGTTGCGCTGCGTACATAGAGCAGCAACGGCGCGTCCGGACACTCCCGGAGCGGCTCCGGATAACTGTCGTCGAAGATGCTGAGGAATTGGATGCCGCGCGCGGAAAGGCGTTCGTATTCGGCCTGCGCGGCCTTCAGGGCGTCCGGTCCGATCCGGGCGGCGCGGGAATGATAAGGTCCGAACAATTCCAGCCGCTCCCGGGCGGAAAGCGCGAAAACCGCTTCCGCGGAGCCCAGGGCGTCGATCAGGTGGTGGGAAAACTTCGGCTCGTTGCCGAAGATGGCGTTGAGCGCGATGGCGCTCACCAGGGGAGAGATGTCTTTGTCCATTTTTCATAGTGTTTCAGTCTGGGACAAAGATAGAAAAAACCGCTTGAACGTTCAAGCGGTTTTTCGGTCGGAATCCCGGGGGGATCAGATGATCAGCATCGCGTCCCCGTACGGTCCGAAACGGTAGCCGTTGTCCAGGGCGCTCTGGTAGGCGTTCATCACTTTTTCGTAGCCGCCGAAAGCCGCCACGGACATCAGCATGGTGGATTCCGGCAGGTGGAAATTGGAGACGATGGCGTCCGGAATGGAAAACTCGTAGGGCGGGAAGATGAAGCGGTTGGTCCATGTGTCGTTGGCCCGGACTTCCCGGTCCGTGGTGACATAGGTCTCCAGGGCCCGGATCACGGTCACGCCGACGGCGCAGATCTTGTGTCCGTCGCGCTTGGTCTGGTTGATCTCGTCCGCAGCCTGCTGGCTGATGATGAAACGCTCGCCGTCCATCCGGTGTTTGGAAAGGTCCTCCACATCCACGGTGCGGAAATGTCCGATGCCCATGTGGACGGTGATGAAGGTCTTGTCGATATCGTTGAGAATCATCCGGTTGAGCAGCTCCCTGCTGAAATGCAGGCCGGCGGCCGGTGCGGAGACGGCGCCTTCGTTCCGGGCGAAGATCGTCTGGAACTCTTCGGCATCCCGCGGCGTAGGGGTCTGTTTGACCCACTCGGGAACGGGGGTCTGGCCGAGGGCGAAGAGGGCGGCCTTGAACTCGTCGTACGGCCCGTCATACAGGAAGCGCAGGGTGCGTCCGCGGGAAGTCGTATTGTCGATTACCTCGGCCACCATGCTCTCGTCTTCGCCGAAGTAGAGTTTGTTGCCGATGCGGATCTTCCGGGCGGGATCCACGATCACGTCCCAGAGACGGGGTTCCCGGTTGAGCTCGCGCAGCAGGAACACCATGATGTCGGCTCCGGTCTTCTCTTTCTTGCCGAAGAGCTTGGCCGGAAAGACCTTGGTGTCGTTGAGGACGAAGCGGTCGCGTTTGTCGAAATAGTCGATGATATCCTTGAACACGCGGTGCTCGATCTCACCGGTATCCTTGTGCAGGACCATCAGTTTGCACTCATCCCGCCACTGGATGTGCCCGTCGATTTCGGGCATCAGTTCCGTGGCGATTCTCTCCTGCGGGAGTTCGAAGTCGAATTGTGAGAGTTTCATACGTTCGGAAATGCCATACTCATCTTATACGGCAAGTTGCGGGTAAAAGTTTCAGCTTTATTTCTTTTTCTTTTGTGCGGCCTGCTTTTTTTCAATGATTTGCAGATTCCGCCGGGCCGCATAGTCGTCGGGGTCGATCTTGAGCGCCTTCTTGTAGAACTTTGCCGCCTGCTTGTCGTTCCCTTCCGCGACCTGCCAGTAGGAGCCGATGTTGTCGATGAAGACCGGATTCTTGGGGTAGAGCTTGTTCATCCGTTCGGAGATCTCGCGGAAATAGCCGTAACTGTCCGGGCTTCCGGTATGGAAAAACTGATAGCAATATTCTCCGATTCCCTGCTGGAAGATGTCTTCGCCGACGGCTTCTCCGTCCAGGGTCCAGGACGGGTGGGCGGAAGCGTTGTGCTCGATCAGCTGCTTGAGTTCTGCAGCCGCCATGTCCGGGTGCTCCTTTTCGTAGGCGAGCAGGGCCGTGACCTTGAGGTAGCGGTAGCGGAGTTCTGCGGGATGCCCGGCGATCTGCCTGTCCAGCACGCGGATGGCTTCGCCGAAGAGATCGTCGTCATAGAAAGACTCTTCGAAATAGGGGATGTCGTTCCCGTCGTTGTCCTTCAGGGTCATGGCCGGCGGATTGCCGAGAAAGCGCTTCTGTCCGGGCTTCGGGAGGATCTCCGTGCGCTGGGACTTGAGGAAATAGTAATTGAAGCGTGCCACGTGCACGGCCTGGTCCTCCGGCCAGGCTTCCTCCCAGCGGTCCAGCAGGGTCTCCACGCCTACGCCGGAGTACCCGACGTTGCGGACGAGGCGTTCGTAGCGTCCTTTGAATTCTTCTGCAGTGGTGTCCTGCGCAAACGCTGCCGCGCATGCGAGGACCGAAACGATCAGGATGGTCAGTCTTTTCATTATCATACGTTCATCAGGATCCGGCGGGCCTTCGGGAGCAGGTTGTTGCATCGGGAGCCGATGTTCTTGACAAATCCCAGGGGATGGCCCTGATAGGTGATCACATTGTAGCCGGGGGCCGCCTGGGGGAGCACGAGCGCATCCCGGTGGAGGAAGCGCCGGGCGGTCTGCAGGTCCACCTCTACGGCCGGATAATCCTTACTATCAAATTCTATGCTCAAAGCGTAATCGGAGTCGGGCAGGAAATCCCGGCCTTTCATCTCCCCCTTGCGGAGGCCGGTGCGTAGTGGATGCAGCGCTTCCAGGTCAGGCTTTGCCGCCCTGCGCTGCGGGGCCGTCCTGCGGAGGACTCCCGCCCACTGGCCTTCTCCCGGAACCACTCCGGCCTCGAGCAGATGCCCGCAGCGGGTGCGGCGTACGCCATGTTCCGTGAAGACCTCGTCCGGCGGCAGGACTTCTCCGCCCAGTTCTTCCGCGGCCCAGGCGAGATTGCCGTCATTCTCCGCCTCTTCGTAGGTGCAGGTGCTGTACAGCAGGAAACCGCCCTGGCGCAGTGCGGGCCAGACATCCGCCAGGATGCGTTTCTGCCGGGCGGCGCAGAGGTCCACGACGGCCGGGCTCCATTCTTCCCGGGCCCGGGGGTCCTTGCGGAACATCCCCTCGCCGCTGCAGGGCACGTCCGCGACGATGATGTCGAAACCGCCTTGCAGGCGGGCGAATGCCGCCTGGTCCACGTTCGTGACGACCACGTTCGGGTCGCCCCAGCGGGCCACGTTGTCGTCCAGCGCGGCGGCGCGAGCCTTCATCACATCGTTCGCCACCAGCTGGAATCCGTCTCCGCAGGCTTCCCGCAGCGACGCCGCCAGGTCGGTCGTCTTCCCTCCCGGCGCGGCGCAGAGGTCCAGTACGCGCAGGGGGCTTCCGCTCCCTGCAAAAGGCAGGAGTTTCCGGAAAAGATAACCGACGAACATCGCGGAACTGTCCTGGACATAATAGCAGCCGGCATGCCAGAGGGGGTCGAGGGTAAATACGGGCCGTTCCGACAGGATACGGCCGTAGGGGGACCAGGGTACGGGCATGCCCGCAGGTCCTGTCAGTCCCTTGAACGGATTGAGGCGGATTGAGACGGAAGCCTCCTCCATCATTTCTTGAGATCGTCCGGCATCTGCGGCATCCGGCCTTCGGAAGCGTCCACGAGTCCTTCCACCATCTTGTCCAGCATCTGCTGGAGTTTGCCGCCCAGCATCGTCTTCATCATGAAATTGAGATTGGCGTCCAGGTCGATCCAGAAATCAGTGCGGCCGGGGATTGCGGAGGGGTCGAAATGCAGCACGGCCACGAACTCCACGGGGGACTCGGTGCTGCCCAGGCGGATCAGCCGGTAGGGTTCCCGGTCGTCCACGCGGACTCCGATCTTGAAACCCTGCACCACGACGGAGAGGGTATCGAAATCCGCCTGGATCTCAGCCTGGACCTGACTCAGGGGGACCATCTGGGCGAAATTGCGCAGATCGGTGAACGCCATATACAGTTCTTCAGGCCTTTTGGCTACCTGTCCGTGCTTGCTGGTATAGTGTGCTGTCATAGTCGAAAAATATCATTATCTTTGCAAAGATAGCAATTTTCTGATGCACAAGATATATTTCGAGAAACGCTGCATCATCATCTGCAGTCCGGATGAACAAGCCCTGGCCGATCCCAACGCCGTCGAGTTCCATTTCGGCGAGAGCATCAACATCCATACCCTGGTGGCGATGTTCGAGGCTTCCCAGTCCCTTTCCCGCATCTATATTCCTACGGAGAACACCGCCTGGATGTACCGCCGCGTCTGTGCGGAATTCCGGGAAGTGGATGCTGCGGGCGGTCTGGTGTCCAACCGCCGCGGCGACTACCTGCTCATCCAGCGCAGCGGCCTGTGGGACCTGCCCAAAGGGCACCGCGAAGAGGGGGAGGACATCGCCGTGACCGCCCTGCGGGAAGTGCAGGAAGAGACCGGGGTGGACCAGCTCGAACTGCGGGACCTGATCTGCGTGACGGACCATTGCTATCTGCGAGGCGGCATCTGGCATCTCAAACATACCTGGTGGTATGAGATGCTCTACACCGATCCCGTCAACCTGACTCCGCAGCGGGAGGAAGACATCACCCGCGCCGCCTGGGTGGCTCGTTCGAGCCTGCCTCCCTTCCTCAAGAACACCTACCCTTCCATCCTGGAAGTTTTCCGTGAAGCGAAAATTTAGCTCAAGTTATGATTGTTTATGAAGAAACTGTTTCTCCTTCTGGCCGTCTGTTCCCTGACTCTGGCAGGCTGCAAGGGCGGTTCCAGGAACGCCGGCCAGGGCGCTGCCGAAACGTCTGCGGCTCCTGAAGCGGCCGATGCCGCCGATACCGGGTGGGCCTTGGGTGAGGATTTCTCCTTCGACGAGCTCTACAGTATTTTCTCGATCTTCGGCGACAATATCATGAGCAGGAAGTTCGCCCCGCAGAGCGTCAAGGAAAGCATCAGGCAGGAACTCGAAGAACAATTCGACAACTGCCTGGCGTCCGATGACCGGTGTAACCGGCTGTCGCACGACCTCTACGACGGGGATTGCTACGACGGGTTCGAGATGGCCTGCTACCGCTACAAGGCCGACGGACACGTACTGGTGCTTTTGTCGGAAAACGGCGGCTGCGACGTCTCCTCCGTCAAGTACATCCGCGCCTACGAATACGATCCTGCCGGGAACGGGGCCCGCGAGGTGGAGCTCCCGCTCAACCCGGCTCCGGTGCCCGACGATTTCGAGGACCTGGTCCGCCTGGCGGGTGCGGATGTCCGGGAACTGCGCGGCGCTATGAAGGCGGGCCTGTATACGTATGAATACCGTCCGTCCGGACTGCGTATCCAGCTCAACGATCCGGGAGATTATGACGAGTGGTGCTACTACGGGGCGCTGCAGCTGGATTACATCTGGAACGGAGCAGAATTCGTGCGCAACAGCAACTATGTCTATCCCTGCATCCACGCTTCCGGATTCGGCAACATCTCGCTCGGGATGCCCGTCCCGGACCTTCATTTCGACTATGATCCCATCGGTTACGATGTCAAATACTCCGAGGGCGGAGACCTGTGGATGGTCAACCTGGGCGAGGAGAAGACGCTCGAGATCCAGATGGAAGGCGGCAGGGTCTATTCCATCGAGACCCGCTCTCCGAGGTATTCCGTGTCAAACACCATCAGTATGAATGTGGGATGGATCACCCCGGCTGGAGATGAGAACGATCCGACGATGGGGCTTCCCCGCGTGGGCGGGCGTATCAACGACTGCATTACCTTGGGTTATGTGACCCCGAAGGTCTGGATGCTGATGGACGGCACGGTCTCGATCGAGGATACGTTGTGGGGTACCCACATCGCCTTCCGCACCTCTCCGGATGCACTGGGGACCCCGGTCGATCCCGATCCGAACGGCCGCAAGCTGATTGAGGATGCGGGATTCAAGAACGATGCGAAGATCGAATCCATCCTGATCTGGAAGGACTGATAGGTCAGGAAGCAAGAAAAACCTATTCTGCCTTGACGGTGCTGGCGGGATCGACCCGGGAGATGAACAGGGTCGGGATCAGCAGCAGGAGGAGAATCCCGGCGAAAGCGACTGCATCGGCCAGCAGAATGGCGGGCAGGTTCACCTGGACCGGGACAAAGGAGACGAAATAGTTCTCCGGATTGAGCCTGATCGCATGCGTCGTGCCCTGGATCAGGCAGAACAGCAGGGCGAAGGCATTGCCGGCTGCCATGCCGATGGCAACCGTGCGGGCACCGACCCGCAGGAATACCCGGGCGATGGCCCGGTCCCCCATGCCGAGGGTTTTGAGGGTGCCGATCGTGGAAACGTGCCGGAAGAGCAGGATCAGCAGTCCGGAGATCATGTTGAACCCGGCTACGACAGTCATCAGCAGCAGGATGGCGTAGACGTTGAAGTCGATCAGGTCCAGCCAGTCGAACAGCTGCGCGAAACGCTCGGTGGCCGCAACGGCCCGGAGCGGGTCTTCGTCTTCCCGCGCACCCAGGTTGGCGCGCCATCCCAGTTCTTCCGTGATCCGCCGGAGGGCTTTCCGGCCGCGGTAGCGGCTCCCGACGCCCACTTCCAGCAGCGAAGCCTGGTCCGGCTCCCATTCGTTGAGGCGTCTGAGATCCCCGATCGGGACATAGAGCAGAAGGCCTTCCTCCGTTTCCATGGCACTGTCATACACGGAAAGGACATGCCATTTTCGGATTTTGACTTTTTCTCCGATGAACCAGGCGACAAGATCGTCTCCGGGAGCCAGGGAGAAGCGTTCGGCCAGCGTGGAGGGCAGCCGCACGCCCAGCGAGACGGTGTCGGCCTGCGTACCCTTGAAGAGGACGCCGTGGATGTCGTCCCCGATCTTGAGGATGCCGGGGCGGTAGATGACCGGCTCGATCCGCTCCACGCCCTGCACCGCTTCCAGCTCTTTGAGATAAGAGGGAGCGGTACGGACGGGATCGGAGCTGCCGGACAGGTCGGCGGAAGCATTGGTGAGCAGGACGTCGCCCGTGACCGCGGACACGCCTTCCCGGATCTCCCGGCGGAATCCGCCGGAGATGGCGACGGCTACGATGATCACGAAGAAAGAAATGGCTATCGCGACGACAGCCATTCTTTCTTTGACGCGCAGACGCCCGGCGATGTAGCCTTCCGCCTGCATCGGATTACCAGATGTGGACGCGGTCCGCTTCAGGACGCCACATCGGATCGCCTTCCTGGATGCCGAAGGCATCGAAGAAGTAACCGAAGTTGCGCAGGGTCACGTTGACGCGGTTGTTGCCCAGGGAATGGACGTCGAGCTTGGTCAGGCGGGCTTTCTCTTCATCGGTGATGTTCTGCGCCCAGACACGGGCGTAGCCGAGGAAGAAACGCTGGTCGGCGGTAAAGCCGTCGATCGGGGCGGGGACCTTGTCGCCGAGGGCGTTGTGCAGGGCCGTCCAGGCAACGCTGACTCCGCCGTGGTCGGCGATGTTCTCCCCGAGGGTCAGTTCCCCGTTGGCCATGACGCCCGGGAGGATCTCCACTTCGCTGAACTGGCTGACGAGGGCTTTGGTCTTCTCGACGAAGGCGGCGCGGTCCTCGTCGGTCCACCAGTTGTTCATGTTGCCGTCCTTGTCGAACAGGCTGCCCTGGTCGTCGAAGCCGTGGGTCATTTCGTGTCCGATCACCACGCCGATGGCACCGTAGTTGACGGCGTCATCCGCCTCCGGGTTGAAGAACGGCGGCTGCAGGATGCCGGCCGGGAAGCAGATCTCGTTGGTGGTCGGGTTGTAGTAGGCGTTGACCGTCTGCGGGGTCATGCCCCATTCGGTCGGATCCGTGGGTTTGCCGAGTTTGGAGAGGTTGTCAGCCACGTACCAGGCGCTGGCGGCGCGGAGGTTCTCGTAGTAGCTCAGCTCCGGGTCCACGGTGAGGGTGCTGTAGTCTTTCCACTTGTCGGGGTAGCCGATCTTGACGGTGAAGGCTGCCAGTTTCTCACGGGCGCGGGCCTTGGTGGCATCGGACATCCACTCCAGGGAATCGATGTGCTGGCCAAGGGAAACCTGCAGGTTCTTCACGAGCTCCAGCATCTTCTGCTTGGAGGATTCGGGGAAGAACTTGGCGACGTACATCTGGCCGACGGCCTCGCCGAGGATGCCGTTGGGCACGCTCATCGCACGCTTCCAGCGCGGCTTCTGCTCCGTCACGCCGCTCATCTGCGTGCTGAAGAAGTCGAAGGAGGCGGCATAGAAGTCATCGGACAGGCTGCCGGCGGCACTGCTGATCAGCTGACCGGCCAGATAGTCCTTGAGGACCTCGAGCGGGGTGTCTTTGAACAGTTTGATGAAGCCCTCGAAGTAGGAAGGCTGCTCCACGATGACCTTGTCCTGGTCGGGAAGTCCCATCGCATCGCAGAAGGCCCGGAAATCGAATCCCGGATAGGCCTTGATGACCTGCTCCGTGCTCATCGGGTTGTAGAGCTTGGTGTAGTCGCGGTTCTGGACGCTGGTCCAGGAGAAGGCGGCGAGTTTGTCCTCGATGCCTGCGGCATTGGCTGCACGCTGCCCGGGCTTGTCCAGTCCGGCGAGGGTGAAGAGTTTCTCCAGCATCGTCTCGTATCCCTTGCGCAGTCCGGCATTGGCCGGATCCACATAGTAATCGCGGTCTCCCATGCCGAGGCCGCCCTGGCCGAGGTAGAAGATCTGGGTCTTGCTGTCCATCAGGTCTGCATCGACGCCGCCTCCGAATAAGCCGCCTTCGCCGACGAGGTTGAGCTTGCCCAGATGGGCCGCCAGGGCTTTCTTGTCCGCGACGGCATACAGCTCGTCCAGGTATTTCTTGAGCGGAGCGGCTCCCTCCCCGTTGAGGCGGGTGGAGTCGAGGCCCTGCTTGTAGAGGTCAACGATCTTCTGGTCGATCGTACCGGGCTCGGGGGTCATCTCCGTCATTTCGGAGAACAGGGCGTTGAGGTTCTCGACATTCTGCTCGCGCAGCACGTCGAAGGAACCGAAACGGGCATATTCTGCTTTGAGGGGGTTCTTCTTCATCCAGCCGCCGTTGGCGTAAAGGAAGAAGTCGTCGCCGGGTTTCACGCTGAGGTCCATGTCGGTAGGATCCAGGACCGGTGCTTTCGTTTCCTTGGGCTGGCAGGCTGCCAGCATCATCACGGGAATCATGATTGCAATTAACTTTTTCATATCGTTTTGAATGAGTTTCATTTTCTTCAGATGCGGGCCACCAGCGGGTCCGTCAGCTTCATCAGCCAGCCTGGCAGGACCGCCAGCAGCAGCGTACCCAGCCCAATCACCACGTCTTCGGTGCGGGCCAGCAGCAGGTCGGCCCAGCCGGTGAACTTGCCGGCGCCGAA
>JAILAO010000026.1 GCA_024681565.1 Bacteroidales bacterium | reverse complement strand
CCACCCTCGAGACCCAGTACCACCGCGACGAGCGCATCCTGCGCTACATCACCGTGACCCTGGACCAGCACGCCATCGCCTATGCGGAGCACCGCCGCCAGACCCGCGCCGCCAAGGCCGCTGCCGCCGCCGCCCCGAAGGTGGAGGAGGCTCCCAAGGCCGAGGCCGAAGAAGCAGAAACCGAAGAATAATCAGGAGGAATCATTATGGCAAACAACAACGAAATCCGTTATCTGAACCCTCCTACCGTAGAGGTTCGCAAGAAGAAATACTGCCGCTTCAAGAAAGCCGGTATCAAGTATGTCGATTACAAGGACCCTGAGTTCCTCAAGAAGTTCCTCAACGAGCAGGGCAAGATCCTTCCCCGCCGCATCACGGGCACTTCCCTCAAGTTCCAGCGCAAGGTAGCGCAGGCCGTCAAGCGCGCCCGCTCCATCGCTCTCCTCCCGTATGTCACCGACCTCCTCAAATAATTGAAGCGTTATGAAGATCATCCTCAAGAAAGAAGTTGCCAATCTCGGCGAGGCCGGAGATGTGGTAGAAGTCAAGACCGGTTACGCGCTCAATTATCTCGTTCCGCAGGGATTCGCCACGGTCGGCACCCCGTCTGCCCTTAAGCAGCATGCCGAGACCCTCCGTCAGCGCGCCCACAAGGAAGCCAAGCTCGTCGCTGACGCGCAGGCTGCCGCCGCCAAGATCGAGGCCGTCGTCGTGAAACTGACCGCCAAGGTCGGTGAGAGCGGCAAGCTCTATGGTGCCGTGACCTCCGCCCAGGTGGCCGAGGCCCTCACCGCTGCCGGTGTCGAGGTGGACAAGAAGAACGTCACCGTTCCCGAGATCAAGGAACTCGGCGAGTACGAGGCCAAGGTGAAGTGCTACAAGGGCGTCTTCGCCAATGTCAAGGTGCTCGTGGAGAACGAAGCTCCCGCTGCGGAGTAATCCCCTGAACACAGAATGCATCGCCAGGCCGGCCCCGTCAAGGGCCGGCCTGGTTGCGTTTTGTGCTTTTTTTATTATCTTTGTCTGATTACTAAACCTAATAAGACAGGCAATATGTTCAAAGGTCAACCCAAAGGGCTCTTCGCCCTCGCTCTCGCCAACACCGGCGAACGCTTTGGCTACTACACCATGCTGGCCATCTTCCTCCTGTTCATCCAGGCGAAGTTCGGTTTCAGCGCAGCCACGGCGACCCAGATTTATTCCATTTTCCTGGCCGGAGTCTATTTCATGCCGCTGCTCGGCGGCATCCTGGCCGACAAGATCGGCTACGGAAAATGCGTGACCATCGGTATCGCCGTGATGTTCTGCGGTTACCTCTGTCTCGCCATTCCGACCGCCCCCGACACGGCAGGCAAGGTCCTGATGTTCGGCGCCCTGGCGCTCATCGCCATCGGTACGGGACTGTTCAAGGGCAACCTCCAGGTGATGGTGGGCAACCTTTATGACGATCCGAAGTATTCCGCCAAGCGGGATTCCGCGTTCAGCCTCTTCTATATGGCCATCAACATCGGCGCCATGTTCGCCCCGTCCATGGCCAAGGCCGTCACCAACCATTTCCTCGGCAAGGCCGGTCTGGTCTATGTCAAGGAGATTCCCGCCCTGGCGCACCAGTTCCTCGACGGCGCCATTTCCCCGGCCAACCAGGAGACGCTCACCAACGCCATCGCCACCCACATGCCCGCGATGGCCGGCACCGACCTCACCCAGTTCTGCCAGCTCTATATCGAGAAGCTTTCCGGCGCGTACAATTACGGCTTCGCCGTGGCCTGCGTTTCCCTGATCCTGTCCGTGATCATCTACTACAGCTGCCGCAACTGGTTCAAGCACGCCGACGTCAACGCCAAGCAGGCGGCTGCCAAGAGCGACGCCCCCGTGGTCGAGCTTACGCCGGCCCAGACCAAGAGCCGCGTCACCGCGCTGCTGTTCGTCTTTGCCGTCGTCATCTTCTTCTGGATGGCCTTCCACCAGAACGGCGCTACGATGACCCTCTTCGCCCGCGACTACACCCAGGCCTCCGTCTCCGGCGGTCTGCGTATCGGATTCAATATCTGGGCTCTGGCCTTGATTGCCGTATCCATTTATACGCTGTTCGGCTTTTTCCAGGCCGAGAGCAGCCGCGCCAAGCTCACCAACGGTCTGGTCACCCTCGGCCTGTGGGGCGGCGCGTTCGCCCTCTACAAGTCCATGCCGTCCGTGGTCAATATCCAGCCGTCCGACTTCCAGCAGTTCAACCCGTTCTATGTCGTGGCCCTCACCCCGGTGTCGATGGCGCTCTTCGGCGCCCTGGCCAAGAAGGGCAAGGAGCCTTCCGCCCCGCGCAAGATCGGCATCGGCATGTTCGTGGCTTCGCTGGGATTCCTGGTCCTGATCTTCGCCTCCCGCGGCCTGGCCTCTCCGAAGGAGCTGGGCGGCACCGTCTCCCCCGACCTGGTGTCTCCGGGCTGGCTGATTTCCACCTACCTGGTACTGACCTTCGCTGAGCTGCTGCTCAGCCCGATGGGTATCTCTTTCGTGTCCAAGGTCGCCCCGCCGAAGCTGAAGGGCGCGATGATGGGTTGCTGGTTCGCCGCTACGGCCATCGGCAACTACCTGGTGTCCATCCCCGGTCTGTTGTGGAACAAGGTGCCGCTCTGGGGCGTCTGGGGTCTTCTCCTCGCCCTCTGTGTCATCTCCGGACTGGTGATGTTCTCGATGATGAAGAAACTCGAGGCGGCTACCGCCGAATAAATGGTCCGCCAGCATCGATTCATAGCTGCAGGAATATCCCTGGTGTTTGCAACAGGGATTTTCCTGTATTTCTATACCAAATTCACCCCCCATTGGACGGCGGCCCTGGTCGTGGCGCTGGGTCTGACCGCCTTCCACCTCATCCTGTGGATCCCCGCCCGGCAGCACAATCTGCTCACCTACACCGGTACGATCCTCCCTGCGGGCGTTTTCGCCCATCTTTTCGCCACCGGCGGGCTGCGGCCCTGCCCCAACCTCTGGATCGGCATCGGGCTCACCCTGCTCATCCTCATCCTCAACCGCATTGCATGGCCGGAGTCCCGCAACTCCACCCAATTCTGGGCCGGCATCCTCCTCGCGGCCCTTTTCCTGAGCACCATCGCCGGCCTGCTCACCTCCCTGTAGTCATCTCCGCCGGGATTTCTCCCGCGGGTACCGGTTTCTCCACCGGTGCCGGGGTTTCCCCTGCGGGTACCGGTGTCGCTATCGGTATCGGGTTTTTCCCTGGGGGTATCGGTTTCGCCATCGGTGCCGGGGTTTCCCCTGGGGGTATCGGTTTCGCCATCGGTATCGGGTTTTTCCCTGGGGGATGTTTGGCTACCCGGATGCTGAGTACTACTGGACCGGGCACTGCTGCATCAATTCAATCGTTCCCCCGGACAAGCGACACGTCTCGTCGGTCTGCGCTGGAACCAGG
>JAILAO010000006.1 GCA_024681565.1 Bacteroidales bacterium | reverse complement strand
TCTCCTTGAAAGAGGACAGGATGGTGGCATAGTCCGTCTGCCCCTCGACGAAGATCCGGCTCTGGAGGATCTTGTAGCGCTTCTGCGCATAGTCGTAGGACTCCTTGAGCCGCAGATACACGTTCTCGTAATGGGTGCTGTCCTCCACGATGTAATCCTTGTTGGCGGAATACATCTTGAGCAGGGTCGTGGCGAAGAAGATACAGGAATCGCGTTCCAGCTGTCCGGCATCGTCCAGCACGAAGGCGTCATCTTCCAGCTCTTCGCTCTCCTCGGAAGAAAGGCCCAGCTCCCGTTCCAGTTCCAGGATATCGACCTTGATGCTGTCGTTGCGGTAGCGCAGGCTGTCCGGGAGGTCCTCGATGTCCTGCAGCTGCGGAGGCAGGCGGCGCAGGGACTCGATCAGGCGGGAATAACGGTCGATCTCGATGTCCAGCTGACCGACGATGCGGTCGTAGGGCATGCGGTTGCTGTTGAAATCGTTGAACTCTTCGGTGACCGATTCGAGGGCATAGGTCAGGTCGAACGTGTACTCCTGTTTCTGCGAATAGAGCATCAGGGACAGTTCGTTGCACTTCTTCATGATGGAGATCATCTGCTCGTGCTGGCGGCCGTGCCGTTCGGCCAGACGGCCCTGCGCGGTGAAGATTTTTTCATAATCCATCTCCAGCTCGCTGCGGAGCGCATGCAGGGTCTGGGCCAGGTTCCGCTCGCCCAACACGGCGGAAAGCGGAAGGGTCAGCAGGAAAGCGGCCAGCAGCGCGAAGATCCTTTTCTTTTTCATCCTATTTGTTTCAAGAATCGGTTATTTAGTTCTACAATCAGCAAATTTAAGTAAATTCGCTTGAATTATTACACGTTTCCACCATGAATATCCTGACAATCCTTCTCGCCGTGCTCCCGGTCCTGAGCGGTCCGGACGGACGGCTCCAGGTCCGGTTCGACGACGGGGACGGCCTGCTCCGCTACAGCATCGGCTACGACGGCAAGACCCTCGTAGAGCCCTCCCGGCTCGGTCTGCAGACCAACGAGGCCGACTACACCGCCCTGACGTTCGTGTCCGCAGACACGCAGGAAATCCGTGACACCTACATCCTGGACCGCACCAAGGCCTCCCGGATCGACCATCCCGCCGTCCGGGTCCTGCTGCACTGCCGCAATGCGGCGGGACGCCCGCTTGACATCGAGTGGCACCTGACCGCCAATGACGCCGCCTTCCGCTACCTGATTCCGCGCGACACGGAGACCGGCAGCGTCCGGGTGCTGCGCGAGACGAGTTCCTTCCGTTTCCCGGACGGGACGACGGGATTCCTCACGCCGCAGAGCGACGCGATGATCGGCTGGAAACGCAGCAAGCCCAGTTATGAAGAATTCTATACCCTCGACGCCCCGCTGGACAAACGCTCCCAGTACGGACACGGTTTCACCTTCCCCTGCCTGTTCCGGGTCGGGGACGCCGGCTGGGTGCTGGTCAGCGAAACCGGCGTGGACAGCCGCTACTGCGCCTCGCACCTGAGCGACTATGACCCGCACGAGGGCTATCATGTCGCTTTCCCGATGCCGGAGGAGAACAACGGCAACGGTACCGTGGAGCCGGCTTTCGCCCTCCCGGGCGCCACACCCTGGAGCACCCTGACCGTCGGGAGCGGACTCGCCCCCATCGTCGAGACGACCATCGCCTTCGACGTCGTGGAACCCCGCTACGAAACCACGCGCGGCTACCGCTACGGCAAGAGCAGCTGGAGCTGGATCGTCTGGCAGGACGCCAGCATGAACCGGGACGACCAGATCGCCTTCATCGACCTGGCCGCCGCGATGGACTGGCCCTACATCCTGATCGATGCCGGCTGGGACAGGGAATTCGGCCACGCCGGCATGGAAGAGCTCGTCCGCTACGCCCGCAGCAAGGGCGTGGACGTGTTCCTGTGGTACTCGTCCAGCGGCTGGTGGAACGACATCGTCCAGAGCCCCGTGGATATCATGTGCGACCCGCTGGCCCGCAAGCCGGAGATGCGCTGGATGGAAAGCATCGGCGTCAAGGGCATCAAGGTGGATTTCTTCGGCGGCGACAAGCAGGAGACGATACGCCTCTACGAGCATATCCTCAGCGATGCGGACGACCACGGCCTGATGTGCATCTTCCACGGGGCCACCCTGCCCCGCGGCTGGGAGCGGATGTATCCCAACTATGTCGGCAGCGAGGCCGTGCTGGCCTCCGAGAACATGGTGTTCGGACAGATCCACTGCGACCTGGAGTCGCAGAATGCCGCCCTGCATCCCTTCCTGCGCAACAGCGTGGGCAGCATGGAATTCGGAGGCGTCTTCCTCAATAAACGCCTGAACCGGCTCAACGGCGCTCCGGACCCCCGGGGCCGCGTGACCGGTACGCTCCGCAAGACCACGGACGCGGCGGAACTGGCCGTCGCCGTCCTGTACCAGAACCCGGTCCAGAATTTCGCGCTCACGCCCAACAACCTGACGGACGCGCCGGCGGCCGCCCTGGATTTCCTCCGGGAGGTGCCGACCACCTGGGACGAGACGCGCCTGATCGAGGGCTATCCGGGCCGCGGCATCGTGCTGGCCCGCAGGCACGGCCGGACCTGGTATGTCGCCGCCGTCAATGCATCGGACCAGCCCCTGGTCCTGGACGTGCAGGCCGTCGAGGCCCGTCTGGGCGGCAAGGCCCTCGTGTATGCCAGCGGCCGGGACGGCGCGCTGCAGACCGGGACGGCCACGAAAAAACCGCTCAGTCTCCCGAAGGACGACGGAGCGGTTCTCGTGATCCGGTAGTCAGCCCGGAACCTATTTGCGCATATATGCGGCGAATTTCTCCGCCGTGTTGAGTTCGGCTTCCTTGACGGATGCGGCCACGACCTGCGTCTCGATCCGGGAAGCCGGCTTGGAGATGATCCGGACCATGTTCTCCGTCTTCTGGGGCGCCTCGAACCGGGACGGCTTGAACCACATGCCGCCGCCGAGTTCACAAGGATTCTGCGACACGTCCGCCGGGTGGATCCCCCAGACGGAGATGTAGTCCTTGCCGTACTCGACCGTCTCGCCCGGATGGTAGTTGACCCCCGTGAGGAACTGCACCTTGCGGCCGTTCAGTTCCGTGGCGATCACCTTCGCAACGCGGCTGTTGTCCTTCATCTCCACGCGGATGGAGATGTCCGCGGGTTCGCCCTGGTACATGACCCCGTAGGCGATCATCTCGGCGTAGGAACCGCCCTTGATCTCGCCGACGCGGGCGGTGCGGCCCTTGGTGGCCACCAGTTTGACTTCCTTCTCCCCGTCCCACAGCGCGATGCCGCCCAGGCCGACCGTTTTGCCGACGAGATACTCGTCGCAGCCGGCGCCTTCGGAAGCCATCTGCTCCGCCGTGGGATACCAGAGATATTTGCGCAACTCCATCTGGGCGCCGCTCTTGGAATAGACGTCGATGGCTCCGCTGTCATTGAAGTAGATGCGCAGGGCGCTCATCGAATTCTCTACGGCCGGACCATGGTGGCCGACGAAACTGTACTGTACCGCCTGTTCGGACACGATCTCCTTGACCTGAAGGCTGTCGGAGCGCCAGAAAAGGCTGGACGTGGTCTGCGCTCCGCCGTGCGCGCAGGAGATAAACAGCGGGAGGGCAGCCAAGGCTGCGAGATAGATTTTTTGTTTCATAGGGGCAAATATAAGGAAAAATGATTATATTTGTGGATACCACTTTTAACTTACGACCAATATGCCAACCAAGAATTATTTAGCAGTCGACCTCGGCGCCACCAGCGGACGCACCATCGTGGCCACCTACGACGGACACAAGGTCGAAATGCAGGAACTCACCCGCTTCAAGAATCCCCAGATTCCCCTCGGAGGACATCTTTTCTGGGACCTTCCCGCCCTGTATAACGAAATCATCATCGCCCTGCGCAAGACCGTCGCCGAAGGCATCAAGATCGAGACCATCGGCATCGATACCTGGGGCTGCGATTTCGCCTTCTTCGGCAAGGACGGACAGCTGCTGAGCCTGCCTTACTGCTACCGCGATTCGCATACCGACGGCGCTATCGACCGTTACATGAAGATGCACGACAAGCGCGAGGTCTATGACAAGACCGGCATCCAGTTCATGGAGTTCAATTCGCTCTTCCAGCTGGACACCCTGCGCCACAACGGCTGCACCGCCATGGAGAACGCCGACAAGATCCTCTTCATCCCGGATGCACTCATCTACATGCTGACCGGCAAAGCCATCTGCGAATACACCGTGGCCTCTACTTCCCAGCTGCTCAATCCTGTCACCGGCGACCTCGACAAGGACCTGCTGATGAGCATCGGACTCAAGCGCGAACAGTTCGGTCCGATGACCCAGCCGGGCACCGTGGTCGGCCCGCTGACCAAGCAGGTGCAGGAAGCCACCGGCATCGGCGACGCCGTCAAGGTCGTGGCCATCGCCGCCCATGACACGGCCTCCGCCGTGGCTGCCGTTCCGGCCAAGGATGCCGAATATGCCTATCTGAGCTGCGGCACCTGGTCCCTGATGGGCATCGAATCCCCTACTCCGATCATCACAGACGAGAGTTTCAAGCAGAACTTCACCAACGAAGGCGGCATCGAGGGTACGACCCGCTTCCTCAAGAACCTCTGCGGCCTCTGGCTCTTCGAGCAGTGCCGTCCCGAATTCAAGGACGTCCCGAGCGAGATCGGCCCGCTGACCGCCCTCTGCGAGACTACCCGCTTCGGCTCCATCATCAACCCCGACGACCCGTCCTTCGCGCATCCGGCCTCGATGTGCAAGGCCATCGACGAATACTGCGAAAAAACCGGCCAGATCGCCCCGCGTACCCCGGCCGAGTACATCCGCTGTATCTACAAATCCCTGGCGCACCGCTACACCGCCATCATCAGCATCCTGCAAAGCATGTCCCCCAACCCGATCAAGTGCCTGCACGTGATCGGCGGCGGCTCGCTCAACAGGCACCTCATGCAGATGACTGCCGACGAACTGCAGATGCCCGTCATCTGCGGTCCGACCGAAGGCACGGCCCTCGGCAACATCCTGCTCCAGATCAAGGCCCAGGGCCTGGTGGACACCCTCCCGGAGATGCGCAAGATCGTTGCCAACTCCGTTGAGCTCAAAGTCTATAATCCTACTAAATAACAACACAAAACCAATTCATTATTACAACCATGCAAGAAAACATCATCGACAAGGGCGTCAATTTCGCCAAGGGTCTGGTCAAGGAAGCCTCCATCCGTGCTGCCTATGAAATCGCCAAGGAGCGTTATGCCGCTATCGGCGTGGACACCGACAAGGCCGTCGAAACCCTCGAAAAGACCCCGATTTCCCTGCATTGCTGGCAGACCGACGATGTGGTCGGCTTCGAGCGCAATGAAGCCCTCTCCGGCGGCATCCAGACCACGGGCAACTACCCGGGTCGCGCCCGCAATATCGACGAGGTCCGCGCCGACGTGCTCTTCGCCAAGAGCCTGATCGCCGGTAACCACCGCCTCAACCTCCATGAGATCTACGGTGATTTCGGCGGACAGTTCGTCGACCGCGACCAGGTGGAAGTCAAGCACTTCGAGAGCTGGATCCAGTGGGCCAAGGAGAACAACATGAAGCTCGACTTCAACTCCACGTCCTTCTCCCATCCGAAGAGCGGCGACCTCAGCCTCGCCAACCCCGATCCCGCCATCCGCGAATTCTGGATCGAGCACACCAAGCGCTGCCGCCGTATCGCGGACGCGATGGGCAAGGCCCAGAACGACCCCTGTATCATGAACATCTGGGTCCACGACGGAAGCAAGGACCAGACCGTGGAGCGCAAGCGCTACCGCGAGATTTTCGCCGAGGCCCTCGACGAGATCCTCAAGGAGGACCTCCCCGGGATGAAGACCTGCCTCGAGGCCAAGCTGTTCGGCATCGGTCTTGAGAGCTACACCGTCGGTTCCCACGACTTCGTCGCCGGCTACTGCGCCACCCGCAAGCTCATGTACACCCTCGACACCGGCCACTATGAGATGACCGAGAACGTGTCCGACATGGTTGCTTCCCTGCTCCTGTTCGTCCCTGAACTGATGCTCCACGTTTCCCGCCCGATCCGTTGGGACTCCGACCACGTGACCATCATGAACGACCAGACCCTCGACCTCTTCAAGGAGATCGTGCGTGCCGACGCGCTGAACCGCAGCCACATCGGACTGGACTATTTCGATGCCGCCATCAACCGCATCGGTGCCTATGTCATCGGTACCCGCGCCACGCAGAAGTGCGTGCTGAGCGCCCTGCTCGAGCCGCTCGCCAAACTGCGTGAGTTCGAGGATGCCGGCAAGGGCTTCCAGCGTCTGGCCCTCCTCGAAGAGGCCAAGACCCTCCCGTTCGGTGCCGTGTTTGATTACTTCAACCTCAAGAACGACGTCCCCGTGGGTGAGACCTTCATCCCGGAGATCGAGAAATACGAGCGCGAAGTCACTTCCAAGCGTTAATCCATGGGTTCTTCGATTTTCCTGGGTCTGCTGATCATCGCGATCGGGTCGTTCTGCCAGTCAAGCTGCTACGTCCCGATCAACAAGATCAAGCAATGGAGCTGGGAGAGCTACTGGCTCGTCCAGGGCGTGTTCGCCTGGCTCATCTTCCCGTTCCTGGGTGCCTTGCTGTCCGTCTCCGGGACGGGCGGCAGCTTCGGGGACCTGATGGGGATGATGAATGCCGATCCCAAGGCGACCTGGCTCACCATCCTGTTCGGAGCCCTGTGGGGTGTCGGCGGCCTGACTTTCGGCCTCTCGATGCGCTACCTCGGCGTGGCCCTCGGCCAGAGCATCGCCCTCGGGCTCTGCTCCGGTCTGGGCGCCATCCTGGGCCCCGTCTTCACCGGCAAGACCGGTGACCTGACGGCCGCTATCTGGATCGGTGTGGTCGTGACCATCATCGGTATTGCCATCATCGGCATCGCCGGCGCCATGAAGGCCGCCGCGCTGACGGAAGAGGAGAAGAAGAAGGCCGTCAAGGACTTCAACTTCGGCAAGGGCATCCTCATCGCCGTACTGTGCGGCTTCATGAGCGCCTGCTTCCATCTCGGCCTGAACTTCGGCAAGGACCTCTTCCTCGAGGGCACGAAGCCGATCTTCCAGTCACTGCCCGCCACGATGCTCGTGACCTTCGGCGGATTCCTGACCAATGCTGCCTACTGTTTCTTCCAGAACAATAAGAACAAGACTTGGGCTGACTACGGCAAGGGTAAGCTCTGGGCGAACAATCT
>JAILAO010000170.1 GCA_024681565.1 Bacteroidales bacterium | reverse complement strand
TGTCGGTCACGCTGTCTACGCCGGCCTTGATGGCCACGGCGACATAGCGGCTCATCGCATCGCGCACCTCCTCGACCTGGTCGCCGGTCAGCGAACCTTTGTTCTCCTGGTATTCATCGCAAAGGGCCTGGAACTTCTCGTTCGCCTGGTCCCAGTCTTCCTCGGTGTAGGTGTCGGCATTCTTTTCGACACCCGCGACGAAGGCGTTCATGCGGAGAGGCAGGGTCTGGGTGCAGGAGGCAAAAAGCAAGGCGGCGGCCGCCGCCAGCATCAGAAAGATAGACTTTTTCATCATGCGGTAAGTTTTAATTCTTTACAAAGATAAATTTTTTCCGCGACAATATTTCTATCTTTGTCTCCGTTATGGATAGGAAACGACTGATTCTGACAGCTTGCCTGGTCCTGCTCTTCCTGCCGCCCCTGGCGGCCCAACAGCATTTCGACGCTTCGGACACCCGGATCACCTGGGCGGGCCGGACGCTTGTGCAGGACGGGGATGTCAGCTTTGACTGGTCCGGCGTCTATGCCATCGTGCGCTTCAAGGGAGAGCGTCTGCAATTGCGGGCATCGGACACGGGCACGAATTATTTCAATGTCTGGATCGACGGGCAGGAACTGGACGCCGAGCCCGACACGACCTTTTCCCTTTCCGGCGGCGTCTCCACGGTCGAGGTATACCGCGGTCCCGGCGGCTGGCACCAGGCCGTCATCCAGAAGCGCACCGAGGGCGAACTCGGCCGCACCACCTTCCACCGCTTCACCGCGGAGGAACTGGAACCGGCCCGGCCCCTGAAGGATCGCCTGCTGGAGTTCATCGGAGACTCTTATACCTGCGGCTACGGTACGTTGAGCCAGTCGGCCACGGAGCCGTTCTCCGCCGAGACGGAAGACTGCAACCTGACCTACGCCGCCGCCATCGCCCGCTATTTCGATGCCGACTACCAGCTGGTCGCGCACTCCGGGATGGGCGTCGCCCGCAACTACGGCGACAAATTCCCCGGCTGGTATATGCCGGACCGTTACCTGCAGACTTTCGACGAGCAGAAGACCCCGCTCTGGCAGCCGGAGGGCGGTCCCGTCCCCGCCCTGTCCGTCATCTATCTCGCCACCAACGACGTATCCGGCCGGAAGCAGCCGTCCCGCGATGCTTTTGTCAGCAACTACCTGCGGCTGATCCGCGCCACCAAGGACCGTTACGGCGAGAACCACCCCGTCCTCTGCATCGTCCCGCAGGGGCGCGATGTGATGTTCGACTACATCAAGGCGGCCATGCTCCAGTGCAGGATGAAGAATGTCAGCTATATGGTCCTGACCGGCAAGGTCTATGACCGCCAGGGGGACCTCGGCGCCAGCTATCACCCCAACTACCGGGGGCAGCTCAAGAAAGCCTATGCCATTCTCCCTTATGTTTCTACGATCACCGGCTGGCCGATGAGCGGCAAAGTCCTGCAATAGCATGAAACATTCCCTCCGGATCGCTGCCATCCCCGCCACAGCGCTGGTCTGTGTGCTCGCCTTCGCGGTCTTCTGCCCGGCCCGGGAAGAGGGGAAGGGCCTGCGCCGCGTGGACCTGGGGGCATGGACGGTCTCCGTTCCGGATACGCTGGCCACGGTCCCGCCGGAGGAGCCTGAGCCTGCCGGGCCCGATACTTCGTCGCACCGCATCCTCTTCGTCGGCGACTCGATGGTCGAGGGACTGCGCTACCGCCTGTCCCAATACGCCACGGCCAACGGGCATACGATGCAGTGCGTCATCTGGTACAGTTCTTCCTCGAAATACTGGGCCAGGTCGGACACGCTGACCCATTTTATCCGGGAGTTCGATCCCACATACATCTTCCTGTGCATCGGGGCCAACGAGCTCTTTGTCAGGAATATCGATGAGCGGGACGCCGCCGTCGGCGAGATTATCCGCGAGATCGGCGACCTGCCCTTCGTCTGGATCGGTCCGCCCAACTGGAAGCCGGACACCGGCATCAACGAAATCCTGCTGCGCCGTTGCGGCAAAACCCGTTATTATCCCAGCCTGCGGCTGAAATACCAGCGTGCCAAGGACGGCGCCCATCCGGTGCTCGCTTCCTATAATATGTGGGCGGATACCGTCTCCACCTGGCTGCGGGATTCCAGCGCCCATCCGATCCGCTGGGATATCCCGGCCAAGGACACCCCCAAAACCCATGGCGTGACCCTGCTGTCCCCGCCCAAAGACTGATGTGAGATGACCGCAAGCCTCTGGAATACCCTGGACTGGAGCCGGATCCTGCAGGATCTGGGCGCCTTCTTCACTCAGCCTGCCCCGGGCGGGCTGATGTTCTGCAGCATGGGGTTCTGGGCGCTGTTCTCGGTCTTCTTTTTCCTCTATATCTTCTGCCGGAAGTGGAACCGGACGGCGATGCTGCTGTATGTCATCGCCTTCGACCTGTTTTTCTTTTTCAAGGCCAACGGCCTGCTGATGCTGCTGCTCCCTGCGACGGCGGCGGTCAACTGGGGCCTGACGGAGCTTATGCGGCGCAGCCGCCGGCCCAAGGCGCTGCTTGCGCTCACCATCCTCGCGGACCTGTCAGCCCTGGTATATTTCAAGTACAGCGGCTTCTTTGTAGAAGGGATGCTCAATCCGCTGCTGCACAGCAATTTCTCGGTCGGAGAGATTGTCCTGCCTATCGGTATCTCATTCTACACGTTCCAGGCCGTCAGCTATTCCGTGGATGTGTACCGGGGGAAATATACGGGCCGTCCCGACTTCCTGGAGTTCCTGTTCTACCTGTCGTTCTTTCCGCTCCTGCTGGCGGGTCCGATCACGCGCGCCGGCCGTTTCCTGCCGCAGATCCGGGCCAACCGGCCCGCCACGCGCCACGAACTGCGCTTCGGCCTGTGGCTTATCATCCTGGGCCTGATCAAGAAGGGGGTCATCGCCGATTATCTGGCCGTTTATAACAACCTGGCGTTCGACACCCCGGCTTCATATTCCGGTTTCGAGCTGCTGATGGCCGTCTTCGGTTATACGATGCAGATCTATCTGGATTTCTCCGGCTACAGCGATCTCTCCATCGGCATCGCTTCGCTGATGGGATTCCGCCTGGACGAGAACTTCCTTTTCCCCTACCGTTCGCTGAACCTTACGGAGTTCTGGCGCCGCTGGCATATCTCGCTGTCCACCTGGTTCCGGGACTATGTCTATATCCCCCTGGGCGGCAACCGCAAGGGGCAGGTGCGCACCCTGCTCAACAATTTCCTTACGATGGTGGTGGCCGGCCTGTGGCATGGTTCGACCTGGATGTTCGTCATCTGGGGCGCCCTGCACGGTGCCGGACTGGCCGTCCACAAGCTCTGCCGTCCCTGGTTGAAGAAGATCCCGGACACCTGGCCCGTCAAGGCCTTGAGCTGGCTGGTGACGATGTTGTTCGTAATGGTGTGCTGGGTCTTTTTCCGGGCGGACAGCCTGCAGTCCTGCGGGGAGATCCTGGGCCGTATCGTCAGCGATTTCGACCTCGCCTATCTGGCGCCTTTCTGGGCGGCGCGGCGACTCTGGTGCGTGATGCTGCTGGTGGCCGCTGCCGGCCTGCTGATTCCGCCCAAGGCGTATGGGCGCCTGACGGTGCGCTTCATCAAGCTGCCCTGGCCGCTGCTTTTCCTGGCGTTCCTGACCGCCGCCCAGCTGGTCATCCAGTTCCGCAGCGGCGATATCCAGCCCTTCATTTATTATCAGTTCTAGAATCTTCCCTGCCGTGCGGAGACGGCATGCCCCACCGCCGGACCAGGGCCCGTCCGTTGTCGTTCGGGGCTATCGCCCCTCATCCCTCCCAGGCAAGCCTGGGCCCCTCCCTCTGACGATGCCGAGGGTGGCACGCCGCACGAAGCGCATCCCCACCGCCGGACCAGGGCCCGTCCGTCGCGGTTCGGGGCTATCGCCCCTCATCCCTCCCAGGCAAGCCTGGGCCCCTCCCTCTGACGGTGCCGAGGGGTGGCTCGCCGTACGAAGCGCATCCCCACCGCCGGACCAGGACCGTCCGTCGCGGTTCGGGGCTAT
>JAILAO010000166.1 GCA_024681565.1 Bacteroidales bacterium | reverse complement strand
CATGAAAGTCGGTTCCTCCAAGGTGGAGAAGACCGACGTCCGCGTGATCGCCGCCACCAACGTCAACCTGGCCTACGCCGTATCGACGGGCCGCTTCCGCGAAGACCTCTACTACCGCCTCACCGGCATCCAGATCCGGATGCCCGCCCTGCGCGAGCGCAACCGGGACGACATCTACCTGCTGTTCCGCAAGTTCACCTCGGACTTCTCCGAGAAATACAATCTCTGCAAGGTCAGCCTCAACCACGACGCCATCACGATGCTCACCAACTACCGCTGGCCCGGCAACATCCGCCAGCTCAAGAACATCGCCGAGACCGTGACCGCGCTCGAATCGCGTCCCGTGACCCCGTCCTCCGAGCGCGTCGAGATCGGTCCCGCCGCCCTGATGCGCTACCTGCCGGACGAGAAAGACTCGATGCTGCCGGCCACCGCCGGTCCCGCCCCGGGCGGATCGATGTCGGACAGCGACAAACAGATGATCATCAAGGCCATCCTCGACCTCAAGCAGGAGGTGGACCGGCTCAAGGCCGTGGTCGAAGCCCCCGGGGTCCAGCCCGCCGGGATTCCCGCCAGCCTGCCCCACTACGTTGAAATGCCCGTCGACGAGCCGGAAGAGCAGCTGATCGACCCCGACGGCGGAGCCATCCCCGACGGCACGACCATCCGCAAGGCCGGGGACGAACTGATCGAGCGCAGCCTCGCCAAACACGGAGGCAAAGTCAAACCCGCCGCCGCGGAGCTGGGCATCTCGGAACGCACCATCTACCGCAAGCTGGCAGAATGGAAAAAAGGCAGGAAATGATGAAAAAGTTCCTACGCACCGTCCTCCCCGCAGCCGCCGCACTGGTCCTCAGCGCGTGCGGCATCTATTCCTTCACCGGCACCTCGATCGAGAACGACGTCAATACGATCACGATCAACTACTTCGAATACAAGGCCCTCAAAGTCAATCCGTCGCTGAGCAACGACATCACCGAAGCCCTGCGGACCCGTTTCCGCCGCTCCACGCGGCTGGAGCAGGTGGAGCAGGACGGCGACTTGGAGATCACCGGCGAGGTGACGGGCTATGCGGTGGCGCCCACGGCCATCACCGCGGACGAAGTCGCGGCCCGCAACCGGCTCACCGTCACGGTATCGGTCAGCTTCACCAACCGCAAGCATCCCGAAGGTGATTTCGAAAGCCAGAGCTTCTCCGGCTATGCGGACTACGACTCCACCAATTCCCTCGATGCCGTCGAATCCTCGCTCTGCGAAGAGATCATCGAAAAGATCATAGAAGACATTTTCAACGCTACCGTCGCCCAATGGTAAATCCGATCGACATACACAAACTCACCCTGGAGGAGCTCTCCGGCGTCATCGCCCTCTACCCCTGGTACGGAGGCGCACGGATGGAGTTCTGCCGCCGGATGTCCGGGCTCGGCGCCCTGTCCGAATCGCAGATCGCCGAGACCGCCCTGCACCTGGGCGAGCGCGGATTCATTTCCCGCCTGGTGCGGGACGGCCACAGCGTGGACTGTTCCGACAAGGACGCCCGCCGGATCGTGGACGCATTCTTCCCCGAAACCGCCACCCCGCAGACGCCGGCACGCCGCGTGTATGTGGTCGGCGGCGACTACTTCTCCCAGGACCAGTACGAGGGCGCCCGGCACGACGGGGACGGGATCTTCTCCAAGTTCGCGGCCAAAGCCCGCGAAGAAGGCTACCGGGAAGAAGCCCCCGCCGGGGAACCGGACGGATTCTGCACCGAGACCCTCGCAAAAATCTATCTCGAACAGGGCTATCCGGATGAAGCCCTGGACATTTATTCGAAACTAATTTTGCGATATCCGGAAAAAAGTGTTTACTTTGCAGCCCTTATCGAGAAAATAAATAAAAAAGATAATCAATTATGAATACACTGTTTGTGATTTTGACCGTGCTCATCATCCTCGCCTCCATCCTGCTCATCATCGTGGTGCTGTTGCAGAACGGCAAGGGAGAGGGTCTCGCCAGCAACTTCGTGGCCGGCAACCAGACTTTCGGTGTCCGCCAGACCGCTGACATCCTCGAGAAAATCACCTGGGGCCTCGTCGCCTTCATTCTCGTCGTCTCCATCATCTCGTCCTTCACGACCGGCACCAACGGTACCGCCATCGACGTGACCGACCAGATCGAGAATGTCACCCCGGACGCCCAGCCGGAGTTCCCGTCCGCTCCCATCCAGCAGGACGCCCCGACCGCCCCGGCAGAAACCCCGGCCAACTAAACTGACAATTTGTCATTGGCTCAACATTTGAGCGCAGAATCGTCGACCCACTAAAGGGCCGACGATTTTGATTATGGAAACCAGCAAGTACGAATTCTTAAGCAAGTACGCCGTGGACCTCAACGAGGCCGCGGCCAAAGGAAAGCTCGACCCGGTCATCGGCCGCGACGAGGAAATCCGTCGCGTGCTGCAGATCCTGAGCCGTCGCACCAAGAACAACCCGATCCTGGTTGGAGAGCCCGGTGTCGGCAAGACCGCCATCTCGGAGGGCATCGCCACCAAGATCGTCAACGGGCAAGTGCCCGAAAACCTCAAAAGCCGCAAGGTTTACTCCCTGGACATGGGTGCCCTGATCGCAGGCGCCAAATACCAGGGTGAATTCGAAGAGCGCCTCAAGGGCGTCGTCAAGGAAGTCGTAGACAGCGACGGAGAGATCATCCTCTTCATCGACGAGATCCACACCCTCGTGGGTGCGGGACGTTCCTCGGGCGCCATGGACGCATCCAACATCCTGAAACCCGCCCTGGCGCGCGGCGAACTGCGCACCATCGGCTCCACGACCCTCGACGAGTACCAGAAATATTTCGAGCAGGACAAGGCGCTGGAGCGCCGGTTCCAGAAGGTGATGGTGGACGAGCCGACGCCCGCCGAATCCATCGCCATCCTGCGCGGTCTGAAAGAGAAGTATGAGAACCACCACCGCGTGAGCATCGAAGACGACGCCCTGATCGCCGCCGTCAACCTGAGCCACCGCTACATCAACAACCGCTTCCTGCCGGACAAGGCCATCGACCTCATCGACGAAGCGGCCTCCAAGCTGCGCCTGGAGATGAACTCCGTCCCGGAGCCGATCGACATCCTGGACAGCAAGATCCGCCAGCTCGAGATCGAGAAAGAGGCCATCAAACGCGAAGGCGTGAGCCTCAAGTCCGAGAAGATCGAAGAGGAACTCCGGGAGGCGAAAGCCGAGCGGGACACCCTCGCCAAGCGCTGGAGCGAAGAGAAAGGCATCGTGACCGAACTCAACAACACACGCCAGCAGATCGAAGACTACAAGCGCGAGGCGGCCATCGCCGAGCGCTCCGGAGACTACGGCAAGGTGGCGGAGATCCGCTACGGCAAGCTCGCCGCCGCCCAGAAACGCATCGAGGAGCTGACCGCCCGGCAGGCGGGCATCCAGGACCCGATCATCACCGAAGCGGTCACGCCGGAGGACATCGCCGAGGTCGTGGCCCGCTGGACCGGCATCCCGGTCAACCGGATGCTCGAGAGCGAGAAAGAGAAACTCCTGCGGATGGAGGCCGAGCTGCACAAGCGTGTCGTCGGGCAGGACAAGGCCATCTCGGCCGTGTCCGACGCCGTACGCCGCAGCCGCGCCGGCCTGTCCAACGAGCACCGGCCCATCGGCTCCTTCCTCTTCCTCGGCACCACGGGCGTGGGCAAGACCGAACTCGCCAAGGCCCTTGCCGAGTTCCTGTTCAACGACGAGACCATGATGACGCGTATCGACATGAGCGAATATCAGGAGAGCCATACCGTCAGCCGGCTGATCGGCGCTCCTCCGGGATATGTCGGCTACGACGAAGGCGGCCAGCTGACCGAGGCCGTGCGGCGCAAACCCTACTCCGTGGTCTTGCTGGACGAGATCGAGAAGGCGCACCCGGACGTGTTCAACATCCTGCTCCAGGTCCTGGACGACGGCCGGCTGACCGACAACAAGGGCCGGACGGTGGACTTCAAGAACACCATCCTCATCATGACCTCCAACCTCAAGGAGGAGGAGCTCCGCCTGCGGATGCGTCCCGAATTCCTCAACCGTATCGACGAGATCGTGGTCTTCGACGTCCTCACGCCGGACAACATCCGCGAGATCGTGCGCATCCAGATGGAGATCCTGCGCAAGAAACTCGAGAACGAGAACGTCTCCCTGAGCTTCACCCGCGCCTTCGAAGACGACATGGTCGAGAACGGCTATGATCCCGTCTATGGCGCCCGGCCCGTCAAACGGCTGATCCAGCGCGAGCTGGTCAACAAGCTGGCCCGGGAGATCCTCGAAGGCAAGATCCACAAAGATGCCAGCATCGAAGTGGATTGCGTGGACGGGCAGACCGTCCTGCGCAACCGCTGACAGGCTGCCGTAAGATGACGGAGCGGGGAGCAAAGATTTGTTTGCTCCCCGCTTCCATTTTATTATCTTTGTATAACCATAAAAACCAATGACCGATGATGCGTATTCCGCTCCTTTTCCAGATCCTGACCCTTCTGCTGCCGCAGATCTTCTCTGACCATATGGTCCTGCAGCAGGGCCGTGAAGTCCCCGTCTGGGGACAGGCCGAACCCAGAGAACAGATCGTCGTATCGCTCCTCCCCGAAACGGGCGGAGCCCCCGTCGCGACCGTCAAGGTCCGCGCCGACAGGCAGGGCGCCTGGCGCGTCGGTCTGCCGGCCGGTCAGGCCGACGGCTGCAGTTACGTCCTGCAGGTCAAGGGCCGGAAAGAAACCCTGCGCTTTGCCGATGTCGTCTATGGCGAAGTCTGGCTCTGCTCGGGACAGTCCAACATGGCCTATGAGATGCGCCGCAGCTGGCAGGCGCCGCCCCGCAAGGGCGAAGACCTCGCTGCGCTCGAACTGCAGAAGACCGACAACCCGGGGATCCGCGTCTATCTGAGCGGCAGCCGGCCGGCCCGGCGCGGCGAACCCGCGAAGGACGCCTGGAAGCACGCAGTCGGAGATGGCCTCGCCCCCGTGTCCGCCGCCGGGTATTTCTTCGCCAAGCAGCTGCACGAGCAGCTCGGCGTGCCCGTAGGACTGATCAGCGCCTCCGTGGGCGGCTCCGCCATCGCCCAGTGGCTGCCGGGCGGAAATCTGGGCTCGCGCATGGTCGAGCCCCTGATGCCCTATGCCCTCGCCGGCTTCCTCTGGTACCAGGGCGAGACCGACCTGGCACAGCGCAATGACCATTATCTCGAAGATTACCAGCGGCTCTGCGCCTTCTGGCGGGAGGGTTTCGGCGTCCCTGACGCCCCGGTTTACTCCGTGATGCTCGCCCCGCACACCTTCTCCGACCGCATGCACCGCCAGTCCAAGGTCACGGCCGAGGCGCTGCCGCTCTTCTGGCAGGTCCAGCTCCGCAGCGAGCAGACCGTCCCCAACAGCGCGGCCATCTATATCTCCGACCTGGTGGACAATCTCGAAGACATCCACCCTTCCTACAAATGGACCGTCGGCCAGCGTCTGGCGAAACTGGCGCTGGTCTGCCATTACGGTCACGGCGAACTCGGCGAATGGTCCGGTCCCCGGGCGCAATCGCTCCGCACGGAAGCCGACCCGGACGGTGCCGGGCAGCGGCTGGTCGTCCGTTTCATCCATTGCGGCGAGGGACTGGTCGGACGCAGCAACTCCGTGGAGCCGCGCAGCACCGCCCGGCTCAAGTGGTTCGAGATCGCCGGCGCCGACGGCATCTGGCACCAGGCTTTCGCCGACATCGTCGGCAAGGACGAGGTCGCCGTGATGAGCCCGGACGTCCCGGCACCGAAGGCCGTGCGCTTCGCCTGGCGCGAGACGGCGCAGCCCAACCTGTACAACGATGCCGGCCTGCCGGCCTATCCTTTCCAACTCGGCAAGTAAGATGCGCAGATTTTTCCTTTCCGCCGCCCTGCTTCTGGGCGCGGCGCTCCTGCAGGCCCAGGACCTGCGGCTGCTGGTCGGGTCCTACACCGGAGACGGCAAGGACACCGGCGCCTTCCTCTACAGCTTCGACGGCGCCACCGGCGCTACGTCCCTGCTGGCTGCCGAGCCGGAAGCGATCAACACATCCTTCCTGATCCCGTCCGCCGACAGGACGCGCGTCTGGGCCTGCCGTGAGTTCAATGACGACCGCCAGGGTGCGTATGCCCTGCGGCTCGGCGCCCGGGAGCTGGAACTGACCGGCTTCCAGAGCAACTGCCCGGACGGCAGCGGCAACGGGAACCCCTGCAACATCATGTACCTGAACGGATTCGTCCTGGTCGCCAACTACTTCGGCGGGTCCGTGACCCTCTTCCCGGTTGCAGCGGACGGTTCGCTGGAACCCCTGCGCAAAGCCTTTTATTTCGGGACGGAGTCCCGGATGCACTGCTGCGTGCTCTCGCCGGACGGCCGATACGTTTTCGCCTCCGACCTGGGCTGCGACGCACTGCGCCGTTTCCCCGTCCTGACGGGGGACGGACTTCCGGTCGGCGAACCGGACATCGCCTGGCGGGCCACGCCGGGCAGCGGCCCGCGCCACTTCATCTTCAGCGCCGACGGGCGCTTCTGCTACGTGCTGGGGGAATTGGGCGACACGCTCACCGTGCTGCGCTATGAGGACGGCACGCTTACGCCGGTCCAGGAGCTGAAAGCCTACCGCGGCCGGGGCAAGGGCAGCGCCGACATCCACCTCAGCCCGGACGGGCGTTTTCTCTACACCAGTCACCGCCTGCGGGGCGAAGGCATCGCCATCTTCCGCGTGGATCCGCAGAGCGGGCGGGTCCGGCGGGCGGGATTCCAGCGCACCGGGGCGCATCCGCGCAACGTCACCCTTTCCCCGGACGGCCGCTGGCTGCTCTGTGCCTGCCGGGACGACGATGCCATCGAAGTGTATGCGCGTGACCCCGAAACGGGCGCGCTCCGCTTACAAAAAGACAGGACGGTCCGTCAGAACCATCCTGTCTGTGTGCAACTGTTCTGATCGGCGATTATTCTCCACAATAGCCGACCGTCTGGCCGAGCACGGCCACGAGAGCCGGACGGATGCCCAGGGTCTCGACCAGTTTCTGCTGGTCCCAGCCCCCGCGGGCGCGGCTGCCGATGCCGGCATTGGCGCAGGCCAGATAGACGTTCTGGGACACATAACCCACATCTACGTAGGATACGGTTGCGGCTCCGCCGCCGGCCGGGTTCTCATTGGCCGTCTTGTCGGTGTCGGCAAAGAAGAGCAGGTCCAGGGCCGCATTGGCGGCTTCGCCGCGGCCGGTCAGGCTCCGGAAGTCGCCTTCCTTGACCAGCTCCAGCGTGTGGTTTTTATAGTTGTAATAGTAGGCGCCTGTCTTGAAGAAAGCATAGACTTCGATCTCCTGCCGGTTGGAACCGGTCGGGGAGGTCCGTTTGCCGTCTTCGCGATTCACGCCCACGGCGGCCCACAGGATGTTGGAGAGGTCCTGCAGGGGGATCTCCCTGTCCGTGAAGCCGGAGGAGGATTTGCGCTCTTTGAGCGCCTGCAGCAGGGTCAGGCCCTCGTCGTAGGAGGGTTCCAGCAGTTGGATGGTCTTGGGCGCCTTCTGGGCGCAGGCGGTCAGGCTCACCAGCGCGACCGCCAGGATGGTCATCAGTTTTTTCATAACGCAAATATAGAGAAAAAACTGACACTTGAGATTGACGGCGCCAGGCAGGATCACCCCGCAAACCCGTAGCCGCCCGTGGCTCGTGAACGGGAGGGGCCCGCGCCGTAAGGCGTGGGAGGGAAGAGCGCAGCGA
>JAILAO010000155.1 GCA_024681565.1 Bacteroidales bacterium | reverse complement strand
ATATACAGCAGGAAGAACAAACCGGCAGTAAAGAAATCGATAAAGCCCAGCCAGAAGCCGGGCCTGTCTGTATGGAGGAATCTCAACGGTACTTCTCTCCCTTGGCAATGACGACGTTCAGGCGCTCGACTTCGATCTTCTCCCAGACCTTTTCCTGAACATAGGGCTCATTGGCCAGATATTGGTCAAGTTCTGCGCGGTTTTCGAAGTCCATGACCAGCACTGAACCTTTCATCTTGCCGGCTTCATCGAGCAGGCCGCCGGCACAAACGACGTGTCCGCCCAGTTTTTCCATTCCTTCCAAATGACGGGGACGTACCGCCATGCGTCTGTCAAGCATCCCGGCCCCGTCATACGCTTTGATAATAAATTGCATGTTGACTCTGTCTGTTTATGGGATTTACGAAGCCAAAGTTAATTGAAATTCCGGATTTTTGTACAGATCCAGCGTCATCTCAAAGGCCAGTCCCCCCTCCTCCCGCAGACGCGCAGCGATCTTGCCGCCATGGAAATTAACGGCATTCCGGACAACGGACAGCCCCAGTCCGCTTCCCGAATCATCGTGCCAGTCCGTGCCGCTCATCCCGGGAATCCGGTAGAAACGCTCGAAAATCTTGTCCAGCATGTCCGGCGGGACACCCACTCCGGTGTCATAGTAGAGACATCTCCCGGGCCCGGCTTCGATATGTACCGTCGTCCCGGTGCCGGCATATTTGAAACTGTTCTCAACCAGGTTCCTGAAAACAGCATACATCAGGCTGGGGCTGCCTTTCATACACAGATCCTGCGGTATCAGATTCTCCACCCGCATCTCTTTTGAATCAAGTTTCTCCACGAATTCATCCAGGACACTGTCGACAATCTCTTTCAGACATAGTTCCTCAACCTGGATCATTTCGGGAGACTCTTCGATCTTCGTCACCAGGCCGATATCCCGCAACAGGTCCGACAGGCGGAGCGTCTGCAGATAAGCCCGCTGGGTGAAGAGTTCCCGGCGCTCTTCGTCCATATCCTCACAATCGGTCAGCGCTTCCAAATAACCGCGCAGACTGCTGACAGGTGTACGAAGTTCATGGGCGATATTGTGCGTCATGTCCCTTTTGATCCGCCGGTTGTTGCGGCGCTCGTCTTCAACGGCGTTCAGGGCTTTTTCCAACGACCGGTAGCCCCGTAGCATGGAATGGCCGATCAGGGCCAGGAAAAGGAGCAGCAGGACCACTCCTACGATGGTATAGATGGTATCCGGACGAAGGAAATGTTTCAGGTCCACTTCGTATGGGACCGCAACACGGATAATCCGGTCCCCTTCCATCTTTGCCAGGTAGCAATAGTCCCGCCCTTCCGTCTCGGAGTGCCGGATCGCCCAGCCAGGCCGGTCTTCGCTGCACTGCAGAAACTCCGGACGCTGGCTATGGTCACTGGACAGGCCGGGCTCATCCGAATCATACAGGACCGCCCCGTCCCGGGAAAGCAAGGTCACTCGCACTTCTTCGTTAAAGGAGACTTCCGGACCGAACATGGCGATCCGGTCGGCATACCCCTCGAGCCGCGACTGGAGGATGAGCTTCTTGTAATTCCGCTCACTGTGCATCTGATACACGGATGCCGCCAGCGCGAAGACGCCGACGACGACCGCCATATACAGGAGCAGCTGCTGTCCGTATGTCTTGTTATTTCTCATACTTCAATCCATATCCGAAGCCCACCCGGCTGACCAGGAGCCCCTTGTGTTTATCCAATTTCGAACGGATATGCGCAATGTGGACATCAACGGTCCGGTCGATGACGAACGGCGCATCGAGCCATAAGGCCTTGATGATCTGGCTGCGCGTAAAAAGCGTACCCGGATTGCGGATCAGAAAAGCCAGGATTTCATATTCCTTGCGGGAAAACAGGACCTCCGTCCCGTCCAGGAACACTTTTTCAGCATTCAGGTCAACTGTCAGCGGACCGCAGGAAAGCGCACCGGAAGACAGGGATGAGGTCCGTTTCAGGACGGCGCCGATCCTCGCCAGCAACTCGGGCGTAGAAAAAGGCTTGCTCATATAATCATCACCCCCCGAGGCGAAACCGGAAAGCAGGTCCTCTTCAGAAGACCGGGCCGTCAGGAAAATAACCGGGGTTTTGAACCCCTTTTCCCGCAGCACCCTGGCCATCTCATAACCGGACATCCCGGGCAGCATGACATCGAGCAGGATGAGTTGTATCCCGTCAGACATCATCTCCAGTCCGTTCTCGGCGCTTCCGGCCTGACATGTCCTATAACCCGCCCTTTCAAGGTTGAACCTCAGGATCTCCCTGAGATCGGCATCGTCTTCAACAATCAAGATTTCTTCCATATCGCAAAGGTAGGCATTTATAAAACGGTTTGTATACGCTTAACAAAAACTTAACCACCGGTTAATAACCGCTTAACAGCAACTGCGTTTCTTTGCTGCAGAAAATAACATATTCAACCCGGAAGGTACATAATGGAAAAAGAAAGAGCGGAAAGGATCATCAAGATCTACAATTGGACCCGGTTCATCCTACTGGCAGTCATCATCGTACTCATCTGCATCGGATTGAGCCGGGCATAACTGAATAAATCTTTTAAGTAATGACACAGATTATATTTGGAGGAATCATCGTTTTCCTCTGCGCACTTGCTGTTTTCGACCTGGTCGTCGGTGTAAGCAATGATGCCGTCAACTTCATCAATTCGGCGGTCGGGGCGAAAGCCGCCCGTTTCAAAACCATCATCGCCGTGGCAGCCATCGGCGTCTTTGCCGGTGCCGCCCTTTCAAACGGAATGATGGATGTGGCCAGGCATGGAATCTTCTCTCCGCAATATTTCAGCTTCTACGAAGTTATCTGCATTTTCCTCGCCGTGATGGTGACGGACGTGATCCTGCTCGATATCTTCAACTCGCTCGGAATGCCGACATCCACCACCGTTTCCCTGGTGTTCGAGATGCTGGGGGGCGCTTTTGCCATGTCCGTAATCAAAATGGCAAAAGGCGAAGGGCCCGGACTCGGTGAACTGTTGAATACGGACAAGGCCCTGAGTGTCATCGCGGCCATCTTCTTGTCCGTCGCGGTCGCTTTCATCACCGGAATGTTGGTCATGTGGATATCCAGGCTGGTATTTACCTTTGTCAAACCCCGGAACGGATCTTTGAAGACCATCCTGTTCGGCGGTGTCTGCGCCACTTCCATCATTTGGTTCCTGCTGATCAACGGGCTCAAGGGTTCCGCATTCATGACCCCGGACGTCAAAGAATTCATCAATGCGAATACCTGGATGATCCTCGCCGCCTGCTTCGGAGCCATGACCGTGGTCATGGCCATCCTGGCCCTCTTCAAAGTCAATATCCTCCGGACGATCGTCCTGATGGGGACCTTCGCCCTTGCCATGGCTTTCGCCGGGAACGACCTCGTCAATTTCGTCGGAGTCCCGCTCACCGGTCTCGACGCATATCTTGATTATACAGCGAACGGTAACGGCAATCCGGACACTTTCATGATGTCTTCGCTCCAGGAAAGCGCCCACACGCCCATCGTGTTCCTGCTGGCGTCAGGCGCCATCATGGTCCTGACGCTGTTCTTCTCCAAGAAAGCCCAGAACGTTGTAAAAACGAGTGTAGATTTGTCCAGACAGGACGAGGGCGATGAGATGTTCGGTTCTTCTTCGGTCGCTCGGAGACTGGTACACACATCCCTCCGCATCTCCGTATTCCTGGAATCCCTGGTTCCCGCCAAAATCAAAAGGGCCGTAGGAAAGCGCTTTGACGTGCAGGAGATAGCCCTTGAGGACGGGGCGGCCTTCGATATGGTCCGGGCCTCTGTCAACCTCGTCCTGGCCGGACTCCTCGTCGCAGTGGGAACTTCCCATAAACTCCCGCTTTCAACCACCTACGTCACGTTCATGGTAGCCATGGGCGCATCGCTGGCGGACAAGGCCTGGACGAGGGACAGCGCCGTCTTCAGAATCACCGGCGTACTCTCCGTAATCGGAGGCTGGTTCATTACGGCCGGTGTCGCCTTCATCATCTGCTTCTGCGTGGCCAACGCGATGTTCTTCGGCAGATATGTCGTCATGGTCCTGTTCATCGGTATCGCTGTCTACACGCTCTGGAGCAGCCAGAAACGTTTCGCGGAAAAGAAAAAACAGGAGGCGGACGAGCTGTATGACAAAATGCTCCGCAGCAGTTCTGACGAGGAGATCTGGAGTCTTTTATGCGAGCACATCCGCATCGGGAACGCCGGACATGTCGATTTTGTGGTCAAAGCCCTGAAACAATCGACAGAGGGCTTCCTGCAAGAAGACTACGGATCGGTCAGGAAACTCGACGGACTGATTAACGAACAACGTAAATCCCTCAAGCGCCAGCGGAAGAGAGAAGTCGTCAGCATGAGGCGCCTGGACGCAAAAAAAATACTTCCGCTGAACACCTGGTATTTTCTGAGTATCAACTCCTGCAAGCAAATGCTGTACTGCATGAAGCGAATCAACGATCCGGTCATGGAGCATGTCGGGAACAGCTTCTCCCCTGTTCCAAAAGAATACCAGCTACCATTCTTATCGGAAAGAGACAAGGTTCTCAATCTTTACCTCAAGGCATCGAAAGCCCTCCGGGAGAGTGATTATGACAAGATGGACATACTTAGGGGCGAATGCACGGCACTCGAAAACAACATCTCGGATGACTGCCGGATAGCCCTCGAAGGCGCACAGGAGAACGGGATCAACCTAGACACGCTGATGCTCACCGTGCACATCCTCCAGGAGTTGGAGCAGCTGACCAGTCATCTGAGTCAGATGCTCCGGGGCATGAACCAGTTCGAGGCAGCAAAATAATTGAAAAGAAATCGCAGAGAAGCATTGCGGATTTGTTAAAAAAGTCTACATTTGCCCGCTTTTTTAACGGGCCATGGACAATCAACATAAAAGGATGCTGGGTTTCTGTGCAGGAATCATCGCCGGCATCTCCTACGGGACGAACCCGCTCTTTGCCATTCCTCTCCAGGAAAGCGGCATCCCCACCATGGTCATGTTGCTTTTCCGTTACGGAATCTCTGCATTACTGATGGCTGTCTGGATGCTGGCCAGAAGGGAATCTTTCCGCGTAGCTGGAAAAGAACTGGGAATCCTGCTCCTGCTGGGACTTCTTTTCGCCGCGAGCAGCCTGGCTCTCTTCGCCTCCTACCATTACATCGCGTCCGGACTCGCTACGACACTTGTATACCTGTATCCGGTCTTCGTGGCACTCATCATGGTCCTGCTGAAAGTGCATCCCAGTTGGCAGACCTGGCTGTCCATCGGGGCGACCTTCATCGGTATCCTGCTATTGTCCGAACCTGCAGACGGTGCCAGGGTTTCCCTCCCGGGCATCCTGCTGGCCGTCGCCTCCGCACTCTCCTATGCCTTTTACATTGTCCTGGTCAACAGAAGCAGACGCATCAAAGGGGTATCCGAGCATGCGCTCACCTTCTATGCCCTCCTGACCGGGACCGTTTTATTCTGTGTTATCCGGCTCCGGCAGGGCGGGAACTTCCTGGAAGGGGTGGATTCGGGCACAGACTGGCTCAATCTGCTCGGACTGGCCCTCGTCCCGACCATGATGGCAATGCTCAGCCTCGCCATCTCCACGCGTTACATCGGTCCGACAAAAACCTCCATTCTGGGCGTTTTCGAGCCGCTGACCGCCATTCTCATCGGAACCATCCTGTTCGGGGAGCCATTGACAACACAGATGGTCACGGGCATCGCCATCTGCATCACGGCTGTGACTTTCATGGTCGTCAAGCCCCAAGTCGGGAGAAGACATCCCGGAGGATTTCCGGCCGGCACGCCAGCGTAAAGACAAATCCGTAAAGCGCTCCCCAGAAGTGAGCCGAGTGGCCGATGTTGTCCGTGTTTCGCCGGGCCATATACCAGCAGTACAACAGGTATAGCGGAGCAAAGATATAGCCCGGTACCGGAACGGGGATCAGATAGATATAGATACCCATCTTCGGTTCGAACAGGATAGAGGCAAAGAGGACGGCCGACACGGCGCCCGAAGCGCCCACTGCATTGTAATAGGGGTCGTCCCGGTATTTGATCAAATCGCCGAGCGAAGAAACGGCCAGGGCGCTCACATAAAGGAGGAAATAAAGGGCGTTCCCGGCCGTATTTCCGAAGAACAAGGAGAAATTGCGCTCGACCACCGTCCCGAAGAAATACAGGGCGAGCATGTTGAAGATCAGATGTCCCCATCCTCCGTGAACCAGACCATAGCTGAACAGCCGGTACCACTGATTCCGATGCCGGACATCATAGGCATTGAATTTCAATGCACCGATATCCATCCGGCCGGAAAAGCACAGGATGCTCACCGCAGCGGTAAGCAAAATCAGGAAAATTGTCATCAAAGCCTTGGAATATTCTGTCAGGCAAGATACCAAAGATTGTCCTAAAGAACAAATAGAATACAATTTTCGCCCGATTTGTAACACTTGCTTTTTATGCGACATCCGTCGCATCTTATTTGCAGTCTTTTCCAAAGACAAAACAACCATGAAAAAATCCGACCATAAACTGGATCCGATCGTAGCGCCGCTGGTGCGGCTGCTGCTCCGGCCTAAAGTGTATTACTCCGGCGTTCCGGAAGAACCCGGGAACCTCGCAGAACCTTCTCTGGTAATCGTCAATCATACCAGCCACCTGGACGGACCGCTGGTCACGACCGTGCTCCGAAAAGCCAGGATCCACAATCTCGCGGCAAAGGACCGTTTCGAACAAAGGGGCTTCGGATTCTTTCTCCGGCATACGGGATGCATTCCCATTGACCGGCAGCATCCTGACACTTCCTGGATCCACGAATCGATGCAGGTCCTCCGGAATGACCGGGAGAGCATCGCCATTTTCCCGGAGGGCAGGCACGGCGGATACAGGCAACAGTTGCCGTTCCATTCCGGTGCCGCCCTGCTGGCAGCGTTGTCGGGCGTCCCGATCGTGATGGTCTATGTGGACGGCCCCGTCAGGATTCTCGGCAAACGGGCCGGAATGTTGATTTCCAGACCGTTCCACCTCGCATCGCCCGAGGAGGGCATCACGGCGGGTTACCTGGACTGCCAGACCGCACTGTTGGAAAACAAGATGAAATCCCTGATGGAAGAGTACATCCGGCTGGACTCCGGGGAATTTCCCCGTCCCCAAAGGATTGTCAAAGGGTAAAACGCTGTGGAGGCATTCCGATGGGAAGAAGGCTTGGATAACATGAAATACAGCACCATATACCAGATCACGGCCGCCCAGATCGACGGCAATTACAGACTGACGACCGACGGCCTGCTGACTTTCCATGAGAACACGGTCGCGCGCTACTTCACGACCCTGGGCGCCGCCGCGTTCGACCTGCAGAAGGAGGACAAGACCTGGGTGATCTCGGAGATCAACCTGTCGCTTCCGGAGCCGCCGGTCATGTGGTCCGAAGATGTCGAAGTCACGGTCTGGGTCAGCGAAATGTCCGCGCTGCGGGTCTGGATCGATTTCACCGCAAGGGAACTCCATTCCGG
>JAILAO010000119.1 GCA_024681565.1 Bacteroidales bacterium | reverse complement strand
ATCATGACGCGGCCGCCGCGGCCGCCGGTCGTGTATTTCCCGAACCCTTCGGCTCCGGGGAATGCCAGGGGTTGCGCGCCGAGGCCCAGCGTGGCGAGCAGCACAAAAAAAGTAGTCAGAAATGCTTTCATGGATGGGAATAATTGGTTATGTCTGCAAAGATAACCAAAATAATACGGGATTCTGCCGGAAAAAACGTAAGTTTGTGGAAACCAGTTATCATTATGCGCAAATTCCTCTCCTTATCCGCCGCAGCAGCCATCCTGCTGGCCGCCTGTACCCCTACTCCTTCCGATTCGCTTCCGCGCGGAGCATCACCCGTAGATACGGCAGAATTCGACAAAGTCTTCGATGACGTATGCGCAGTTCCGGGCGACAGTCTCCACAGCCTGATCGTCGTCAAGGACGGCAAAGTCATCTACGAGCGCTACGCCCCCGGCCACGGTCCGGAAGAGGCGCACGTGATGAACTCCGTCAGCAAGAGCTTCCTGTCCTGCGCCGTCGGCTTTGCCGTACAGGAAGGCTTGCTCTCCGTGCAGGATAAAGTAATCCAGTTCTTCAACGAAGACGAATTGCCGCCCGCAGCGGAACGCAGCGAACGGCTGCTCGGGCTGACGGTCCACGACCTGCTCATGATGTCTTCCGGCTTCGAGCACGGCAGCATCGACCGGCAGCATTCCGCCAACTGGGCGAAGGACACCTTCGCCATCCCGCAGACCTGGGATCCCGGGACACGTTTCAATTACAACAGCATGAACAGTTACCTGCTCTCGGTCATCGTGTCCCGCGTCACCGGCGAGAAGGTCAACGACTATCTCGAGCCGCGTCTCTTCACCCCGCTCGCCATCGCTTCGCACGAATGGCAGGAGTCGCCGCAGGGTTACAACGCCGGCGGCTGGGGGATGTACATTACGGCAGAGTCCCTCGCCAAGATTTCCCTGTTCGTGCTGCAGAAGGGCGTCTGGAACGGCAAGCGACTGCTGGACGAAGCCTGGTTCGACGAGGCCTGCCGCGCCCAGATCATGGAATATGCCGGCGAGGACATCACCCCGGAAGAAGCAGCCGTCAAATATGCCGGCGACCAGTGGAACATGGGCTACGGCTACCAGTTCTGGATGGACGACTGCGGCGGTTGCCGCCTGGACGGCGCCCGCGGCCAGTTCGGCATCGTCATGCCGGACAAGAACGCGGTCATCGCCACCACGGCCGACGTCCGTAACAACAAGATCCTCTTCTATTCGGCCTGGGAGCACATCCACGACCTGCTCTGATCCCGCTCATCTTCCTGCCCATCCCGGGCCGGAACCATCGACAAAAGCCGCCGCAAACGACGTTTGCGGCGGCTTTTGTCTTCCGTCTGCAGACAGAATTACGATTCAGGAGTCAGGCGGTAACCGTAGATGGTATCGGGACGGGAGAACGGGTACAGGATGAGCAGACGCTCCGCACCGCTTTCGTGGGTGCAGACCAGGAAACGGCACCCGCTGTTCCGCTCGTCCAGGCTCTCGTACTCCACATAGGACCAGCCGTCACGTGTCGTGAAAGGACGGCTCTCTGTCAGCAAAAGGAAGGTCTTTTCTTTTTTGCGTCCCACGGACAGAGACGCTTCCCGCTTGTCATAATCGATCCTGAGCGTACCGGACGCCGTCCGCCAGCGGGGGATGTTCATTTCCCGGATACCCCCTTCATAAATATTCAGGGAACCATACGTCCGCGCGAGTTCCACCCGGCCCCAGCCGGTCTCGGTAATGCTCCAACTTTTCGTCTGTGCCTGTACCGTCCATCCGGAGGCCAGCGCGAGGCAGAACAACAGGATCCATTTTCTCATACGAAACATCTTTTGTTAAAACAAAAATAAGAAAAAAAACGGTTCCCCGTATGGTTTCGTATCCCTCCGGGCGGCCCATCCAAAAAGTTTTCAACAATTGGTGGAAAAATTTGGAAGACAGTGGAAGAAAATGGAAAATTTTCCTTATCTTTGTCCATTGCGTATAAGAATTGAATCATGATGGTCACTTTCATCGGCGAATATACCTCCAAAGTGGACGACAAGGGGAGACTGGTTTTCCCCGCGCCGCTAAAGGGGGCGATGCCGCCCGGAAGCGATATGAGGTTCGTCATCAAAAAAGATTTATTCGAGCCCTGTCTGGAAATGTACTCCTTCGAAGAGTGGGAGCGGCAGTCCGGACGGGTCAAAGACAGCCTCGACCTCACCTTCAACCGACAGCACGCAACTTTCTGGAGAGAATATATGCGTGACCGGGACATCGTAGAACCTGACGCCAAGTTCGGTCGTATCTCGATCAGCCGCAAACTCCTTGATTCCATCGGTGTGAACAAAGAAGTGGTTTTCTCCGGCAATGATTTCAAAATTGAAATCTGGGCCAAAGAGCGGTTCGAGACTTCCAGATTATCCAACGAAGAATTCATTGCCATCGCGGAAAGCCTCTCCAAACAATAGAGGCTCCGCGCAATGTCCGAATACCACCATCCCGTACTCCTCAAACCCAGCATAGACGCCCTGGTGCTCAACCCGGACGGCTACTATGCCGACGCTACCTTCGGAGGCGGCGGACACAGCCGGGAGATCCTCTCCCGTCTCTCTCCGAAAGGACACCTGATGGCTTTCGACCGGGACGAAGACGCACTCGCCCAAGCCCCGGACGACCCGCGCTTCCTTCTTATACACAACAATTTCCGCTTTATCCACAACTATGCTCTCCTGCATGCGGAAGGAGGGCTCGACGGGATCCTCGCCGACCTGGGCGTGAGCTCCCACCAATTCGATACGGCGGAGAGAGGTTTCTCTTTCCGCTTCCCCCAGGCCCCGCTTGATATGCGAATGAACGTGCAGGGCGGTAAGACCGCTGCTGACATTGTCAATTCTTATACGCAAGAAGAATTGGAAAAGATTTTCCGGCTCTACGGAGAGCTCGACAACGCGCACCGGGTGGCCCGGCTTATCGCCGCCGCCCGCACCGCCGCGCCGATCCTCACCACAGACGACCTCGACCGTGCCATCGCGGCAGCCCTGCCATCATTCGCCGAACATAAGTACCTCGCCAAGGTCTACCAGGCCCTGCGCATCGAGGTCAACGAAGAGATGCGCGCGCTGGAGAAATTCCTCTCCGGCGCCGCCGCATCGCTCAAACCCGGCGGCCGGCTGGCCGTCATCACCTACCATTCCCTCGAGGACCGGATGGTCAAGAACTTCATCCGTTCCGGCAACATCGGGGGTACGGAGGAAAAAGATGTTTTCGGAAGAAGCAGCGCACCCCTGAAGGCCGTGGACCGCAAGCCGGTCCTTCCCGACGAAGCGGAGATCGCGGCCAACACCCGTGCGCGCAGCGCCAAACTCAGAATCGCACAGAAGCTATGAAGACCTGGAAGATAGCAGATATCGGAAAGTTCTTCACGAACAGTTTCCGCGCGATGCTCAAGGGGGAGTTCCTGCTCCGCCTCAACGTCGGGCGCTACTTCATCCATATCGCCTACACTTTCCTGCTGTTCGGACTCATCATCTGGACCAGCCTGATGATCGAGACCACGATGTCGAAGGTGGAAAAGAACAAGGCGGTGCTGAAAGAACTCGAGATCGTCCATTCACAGAAGGTCTTCGAAGTAGTCAATATCAGCCGCCGTTCCAGCGTGGAAGAACTGCTGGAAGGGATGGGCTCCAAGGTAACGGAACCGGACAAACCCGCATCGGTCGTCAAGAAATGAACATGGAAGCCACAACACCCAGACCCAAGAAACGGGACAGGATCGGCGTGATCCTGTACCTGCTCTACGTGGTGCTGCTGGCCGCCGCGCTCATCCTCATCCTCCGCCTGGCCGGCATCCAGTTGTTCTGGCATCCCGAGCCCAAGATCGAGCAGGCGCTCACCCCCTCCAACTCCGTCAACATCATCGAGCCCGCCCGGGGCAACATCCTGGACGCCGAGGGACGGCTGCTCGCCATCTCCTGCCCGATCTACCAGTTCTACATGGACTGCACCGTGCGCAAGGACACCAACACGCCGGAGCAGGAGCAGGCCTGGCTCGACAAGGCCCGGGAACTTTCCAAAGGGCTGGCCGCGGAATTCCCGGAAAAGTCTGCCGACCAGTTCTACAAACTGATCAAGGACGGCCGCGCCGCCGGCAAGAAATACGTCCGCATCGGCCGGCCGGTAGACCGCAATGCCTACAACCGCATCATCGAGCTGCCGCTCTTCCGCGAAGGCCGCTACCGCAGCGGCATGATCGTAGAACAGGAACAGATCCGCCAATATCCCTACGGGAAACTCGCCCGCCGCACCATCGGCTTCGTGCGTAACAACAAGTCGCAGGTCACCAACACCCACATCGGCCTGGAAGGCAAATTCGACTACGTCCTGCACGGCCAGGAAGGCCGCGAATGGATGCGCGTGACGGACTACGGGCGCGTGCGCAACAACGACAGTTCCTTTGTCAAGGCCGTGGACGGCCAGGACCTGCGCATCACCCTCAACATCGACTACCAGGACATCGCCGACAAGGCCCTGCGCGAGCAGATCACGGAAGAGCCGGACCTCGAAGGTGCCTGCCTGGTGTTGATGGAAGTCAAGACGGGAGCCATCCGCGCCATGGTCAACCTGGTCCGTGAGAACGGCACCGGCCCCTTCGAAGAGATCCAGAACCTGGCCATCGGCCGCAAGGGCGAGCCGGGATCCGTCTTCAAGACCGTGACCTTGATGTCGGTCCTCAACGACGGTTTCATCCACAGTCTGGAAGAAACCCTTCCCGCCACCAACGGCCATGTGGCCGGAACCACCATCAACGACCACCACATCCCGGACTTCGCCTACCAGCACAAGACCAACCGCATCTCGATCCTGGACGGATTCAAGATCTCGTCCAACTACGTCTTCGCCACCCTCGCGGTCAAGAACTACGGCATCGAGAAAGGGAAGGGACGCGGCAACGGCCTGGAAAAGACCGAGCGCTTCCTGCAGAACATCTACAATTACAAACTGGGCGAGGCTTTCGCCTTCGACCTGGACGGCCTGCAGACACCGACCATTCCCAATCCCTCGACCCGTTACTGGACGGATACGGACCTGGGGTCCATCGGCTTCGGCTACAGCACGGAGGAGACTCCCCTGCACATCCTTACCTTCTACAATGCCATCGCCAACAAGGGACGCATGATGAAGCCCTACCTGGTGGAGAGCATCGAGGAGCACGGGACCGTGACCGAACGCCGCGGGCCCGGCGTACTCAACGCCGCCGTCTGTTCCAAGGCCGTCGCGGACACCATCACCCGCGCCCTCAAGGCCGTCACCGAGGAAGGAACGGCCCGGCGGCTCAAAGACGCCAAATGTACGGTGGCGGGCAAGACCGGCACCTCCTTCGGGACCTACGAGAACGGACAGTACCAGGACGCCCTCGGGCGCCGCAAATACCAGGGCACCTTCGTCGGGTTTTTCCCGGCCGAGGCCCCGCAGTACAGCATCATCTGCATGGTCTACTCCAAGCCCACCGGCAAGAGTTTCCAGGGCGGCGGCATCCCCGCACGCGCCATCCGCACCGTCATCGACAAGCTGTACAACATAGACCCGGCTTTCCGGGAGACCCTCAAAAGGAATCCGACCCAATGAAACTCAGTGATATCATACGCGGCTTCGACCTCCTCTCCGTCCGGGGCAATCCGGACGTCGGGATCCGTTCGCTGACCAACGATTCCCGCCGCGTGCAGCCGGGCAGCCTGTTCATTGCCGTGAACGGCTGCGGCAACGACGGCCGGCAGTATCTGGACAAGGCCATTGAAAACGGCGCCGCAGCCGTCCTGTACGAAGAGGACGGGCGGGAGCTGGACGTGCCCGGGACGACGGTCATAACCGTCCCCGACAGCCGCAAGGCCGTGGCGCTGGCCGCCGACCGTTTCTACGGCCACCCGAGCGGCAAGCTGCAGCTCGTCGGCATCACCGGCACCAACGGCAAGACCACCACCGTGACGCTGCTCTACAACCTCTTCCGCAGCCTCGGCTACGAATGCGGCCTGCTGTCCACCATCGCCAATTACGTGGGAACGCGCCGCAGCGAGACCACCAACGCCACGGCGGACCCCGTCACGCTCAACGCGCTGCTCGCCGAAATGGTCGATGCCGGCTGCGAGTACTGCTTCATGGAGGTCAGTTCGATCGGCGTCGAACAGCAGCGGATCGCCGGCCTGGAGTTCCGCGCCGCAATCTTCTCCAACCTCACCCACGACCATCTTGACTACCACGGCAGCTTCGCGGAATACCTGCGCTGCAAGAAACTCTTCTTCGACGGTCTTTCCGACGACGCCACCGCCATCATCAACCTGGACGACAAGCATGGCGAAGTCATGGTCCAGAACACCCATGCAAAAGTCGTCGGCTATTCCTGCCGGGGCGCCGCCGACCACACCGCCCGCATCCTCGAAGAAAGCTTCGAAGGGATGCTCCTCAGAATGGACGGGCGCGAAGTCTGGACACGCCTGATCGGCGCGCACAACGCCTACAACCTGCTGGCCATCTACACCACCGCCCTCGTCCTGGGCGTCCCTGCGGACGAAGCGCTGGTGGCCCTCTCCCGGCTCGAATCGGCCAAGGGACGCCTCGAGACCCTCCGCGGGCCGCGCGACCTGAGCGTCGTCATCGACTATGCACACACGCCGGACGCCCTCGAAAACGTCCTGAAAACCCTGCGCGACGTCGCCCCCGAGCGGCAGCTCATCTGCTGTTTCGGCTGCGGCGGCGACCGGGACAAGACCAAACGTCCGGAAATGGGCGCCGTGGCGGGCCGCCTGGCGGACCGCATCTTCCTCACCTCCGACAACAGCCGGAGCGAACGCACCGAAGACATCATCGAAGACATCAAGGCGGGAATGGATGCCGCCGCCCTCGCCCGGACCGTCTGCATCGCCGACCGCCGGGAGGCCATCCGGACCGCCCTGCTGCTCGCTCCCAAGGGAGCCACGCTCCTGCTGGCCGGAAAAGGCCACGAAACCTACCAGATCCTCGGCAAGGAAAAGACCCACTTCGACGAACGCGAGATCGTATTGGAAACCTTCAAAAACCTGGAATCATGCTGAACCATCTTGTAGACTGGCTGGAAGCCCTGGGTGTCCACATCCCGGGCGCCGGTCTGATGCATTATCTCTCCTTCCGCGCCATGGCCGCCGCCGTGATCAGTATGCTGATCGCATTCTTCTCCGGCAAACGCATCATCCGGCTTCTCCAGCGCCACCAGATCGGGGAAGACATCCGCGACCTGGGGCTGGAAGGCCAGATGCAGAAGAAAGGTACCCCCACGATGGGCGGCGTGATCATCATCATCTCCGTCCTGGGATCCGCCCTGCTGGTCTGCCGGCTGGACAGCATCTATACCTTCCTGCTCATCCTGACCACCGTCTGGTGCGGCGCCATCGGATTTGCGGACGATTATATCAAAGTATTCAAGCACAAGAAGGAAGGCATGAGCGAGCGCGGCAAGCTGATTCTCCAGTTCGGCCTCGGACTGGTCATCGCGCTGACCGTCTGCATCAGTCCCGACATCCCTACCGACCGGCTCGTGACGACGATCCCCTTCGTCAAGGCACACGAATTCGACTACTCCTGGCTCTCCCCGTTCCACGGCCAGCTGGGGGTGTACTGCTCCTGGGGCATCTACATGATCATGATCATCATCGTGATGCTCGCCTGCTCCAACGGCGCCAACCTGACCGACGGGATGGACGGCCTGGCGGTGGGCACTTCCGCCATCGTCGGCGTGGCCCTGGGTATCATGGCCTGGCTGAGCGGCGACGTCCTGAACGCCCGATACCTCAACATCATGATCATTCCGGGTGCCGGTGAAGTCGCCATCTACATGGCCGCCTTCGTCGGAGCCCTGATCGGATTCCTGTGGTACAACACCTTCCCGGCCCAGGTCTTCATGGGAGACACGGGCAGCCTTACCATCGGAGGCGTGATCGGCGTAACCGCCGTACTCATCCACAAGGAACTGATGCTCCCCATCCTGTGCGGCATCTTCATGATGGAGAGCCTCTCGGTCATCATCCAGCGGGGGTACTTCAAATACACCAAGCGCAAATACGGCGAGGGCCGGCGCGTCTTCCTGATGGCCCCGCTGCACCACCATTACCAGAAACAGGGCATTCCGGAGCCGCGCATCGTCACCCGTTTCTGGATCATCGGCATCATCCTCGCGGTCAGCACGCTGGCCCTGTTGAAAATCAGATAATACAAACAAACCATATGGAAAGAATCGTAGTTTTGGGAGGAGCGGAGAGCGGCGTGGGAGCCGCAGTGCTCGCGAAGGTCAAAGGTTTCAACGTCTTCCTGTCCGACAACGGGAAGATCAAGGACGAGTATCTCGCCACCCTCAGGCAGTGGGACATTCCCTTCGAACAGGGAGGGCACACGCCGGAACTCGTCCTCAACGCGGACGAGGTGGTCAAGAGTCCGGGCATTCCCGCCACGGCGCCGATGGTCGCCGCCCTGCGCGAACAGGGAACGCATATCATCTCGGAGATCGAATTCGCCGCCCGTTTCGACAAGGCCAAGAAAATCTGCATCACCGGGTCCAACGGCAAAACCACGACCACGTCCCTGATCTACTACCTGCTCAAGGAAGCCGGCCTGAACGCCGGCCTCGGGGGCAACATCGGCAAGAGCTACGCCCTGCAGGTCGCCACCGAACAGCACGACTATTATGTTCTGGAAATCAGCAGCTTCCAGCTGGATGACGCCTATGATTTCCGGCCGGACATCGCCATCATCACGAACATCACGCCGGACCACCTGGACCGCTACGACCACAAGATCGAAAACTACGCCCGGGCGAAATTCCGCATCACGCGCAACCTCCGTCCCGAGGACTGTTTCATCTTCGACTCCGACGACGCCATCACGATCGCCCAGCTCGGAGAAATCGTGGTCAAGGCCAAGATGCTGCCGTTCACCCAGGAAAAAGAGGTTCCGCAAGGCGCCTTCCTGCGCGACGACCGCATCGTGGTACGCTACGACCAGGAAGAGAGCGAATTCTTCCTGCAGGAACTGGCCCTCGGCGGACGCCACAATATCTACAACTCGATGGCCGCGGCGCTGGCCGCCAAGGCGACCGGCATCAGCAACGAGGTCATCCGTCACAGTCTCAAGACCTTCTCCCCGATCGAGCACCGGCTGGAACCCGTACTCAGCATCCGGGACGTCCTTTATATCAACGACTCCAAGGCAACCAACATCGACGCGGCCTGGTACGCGCTCGAGTGCCAGACCCGTCCCGTGGTCTGGATCGTCGGCGGCACCGACAAGGGCAACGACTACAGCATCCTGGACGAAGTGGTCCGCAAACACGTCAAGGCCATCGTCTGCCTGGGTGTAGACAACGCCAAGATCCATGCGGCCTTCGAAGAGCTCGTCGGCAAGGACAAGATCGTGGACACCCTTTCCGCCACGGACGCGGTCCGGGCCTCCGCCCGTTTCGCCAGCCCCGGCGACGTGGTCCTGCTGAGCCCCTGCTGCGCCAGCTTCGACCTGTTCAAGAATTACGAAGACCGCGGACAGCAGTTCAAGGAAGCGGTCAGACACCTGTAAACCCACGCGCACATGGCAACGGGCACGAAAAAGAAAAGTTCATTCTGGACCTTTGCAGACCACTTTGAAGGAGACAAGGTGGTGTGGATCATCGTGCTCCTGCTGATCCTGTTCTCCATCGTCTGCATGTTCTCGTCCTCGTCCCGCCTGCTGCGCGACGGGATGACCCGCCTGGACCTCGTAAAGAGCCAGTTCATCATCGTGATGGTGGGACTGGCCGTCATCATCGTCCTCTACAACATCAAGAACATCCAGTTCTTCCGCTGGTGCAGCCAGTGGGGATTCCCCGTCTCCCTGGTACTCCTCCTCCTGCTGGATATCCATATCGACCTTCCCTTCCTCAAGGCGCTCAACATCAACAACGCCTACCGCATCCTGTCCGTCGGCGGCTTCCAGGTGCACGTCTTCGAGGTGGTCAAGGTAGCCATGGTCCTCTACCTCGCCTGGGCGATGGACGCCCTCAAGAAGGGCGAACTGCGCATCGGCAAGCAGGAGATCTGGCAGAAGATCTGGTACCTGTATCTCCCCTTCCTGCTCATCTTCGGGCTCATCATCCCCGGTTCCAACTCCAGCGCCCTCATCATCGGCCTGCTGATGTTCGTGATGATCCTGCTCGGCGGCGGCAACCTCCGGGACATGTCTTTCCTGGCACTCGCCGCCATCCTCCTGCTCGGGATCATTTTCGGGCTCTATAGTGCGACGAAGGACAGCAGGCACCCGATGTTCGGACGGATCGGCACCGGTATCGCCCGTATCTTCGAAGAGGACCACTGGGAGCAGCAGGTCCTGGATTCTCCCAAGGGGACCATCGCCTACCAGGAGGCCATCGACGCCATCCGCCAGCCCTACAGCGCCAAGATCGCGGTCAAGCAGGGCGGACTGCTCGGCAAAGGTCCCGGACAGAGCACCCAGCGCTACGTGGTGCCCGACATGTCCGAGGACTACATGTACAGTTTCATCATCGAAGAATACGGCCTGATCGGCGGCATCTTCGTCATCTTCCTCTACGTTTCCCTGCTGGCACGCGGATCGATCATCGTCCGCAACTGCGGGAACGACCATTACGCCAAACTGACCGTGGCAGGCCTCTGCCTGCTTATCACGGGCCAGGCCTTCCTGCATATGTTCGTCAACGCGGACATCGGCCCGATGACCGGCCAGACCCTGCCCCTGATCAGCCACGGCAACAGCGCCTTCCTCTGTTTCAGCATCGCTTTCGGCATCATCCTCTCCTTCAGCCGCATCGCCACGCGGCGCATCGACAAGGAGACCCGCGACGCGGCACCGCTCGTGGAAATGCACGAGAACGGGGTGCAGGAGCGGCTGAACGACCTGGACGCCTACGAATCCGAACAAATAGACAGCAACAGCTATGGCATATAAGAAACTACGCGTGATCATCAGCGGCGGCGGTACGGGCGGACATATCTTCCCGGCCATTTCGATCGCCGGCAAACTCAAGGAAGCGAACCCGGATACGGAGATCCTTTTCGTCGGAGCGGAAGGCAAGATGGAAATGGAAAAGGTCCCCGCCGCCGGATATGAAATCGTGGGGCTGCCCATCGCAGGTCTCCAGCGGCAACTGGTCTGGGAGAACATCCGCAACAACCTCCGCGTCCCGGCCAAGGTGGCGAACAGCCTCCACCAGGCAGGCCGCATCATCGACCGCTTCAAACCCGACATCGCCATCGGCGTCGGCGGTTACGCCAGCGCCCCCCTGCTCTGGCAAGCCACGCGCAGGCACATCCCCACCCTGATCCAGGAACAAAACGGTTTCGCCGGGCTGACCAACAAGATCCTCGGACGCCGCGTGGACTGCATCTGCGTAGCGTATGAGAACATGGACAAGTTCTTCCCCGCCGGCAAGATCGTCTTCAGCGGCAATCCCATCCGGCCGGAGATCCATCCCTACACGGAAGAGGACCGCGCCGCCGGTCTGGAATACTATGGCCTGAACAAGGACAAACGCCACCTGTTCATCGTGGGCGGCAGCCTCGGCGCCGGCACGCTCAACCGGGCGATGCGCAGCTGGATCGAGGCAGGATGCCCGGGCGGCGGGGACACCGAGGTCATCTGGCAGTGCGGCCGTTACTACAAAGAAGGCATCGACGAATTCATGAAAGACCGGGACCTCCCGCAGATCCATTATACCGATTTCATCGGCAGGATGGACCTGGCCTATGCCTGCAGCGACGTACTCATCAGCCGCGCCGGCGCCTCCTCGGTCTCCGAGATCTGCGCCGCGCAGAAAGCGGCCGTATTCGTACCCTCCCCCAACGTGGCGGAGGACCACCAGACCCATAACGCGATGGCGCTGGTCCGCAAGGACGCCGCGCTCATCGTCCCGGATGCCGAAGCCGCGGAACGGCTCCTTCCCACGGCGCTGGAACTGCTCGGGAACGAGGCCAGGATCCGGGAAATCGAACGCAACGTCGCGCCGCTGGCCCGGCTGGACGCTGCACAGACCATTGTTGACGAAGTATACAAACTGGTATGAGATACAACGACATCTATTTCATCGGGATCGGCGGGATCGGCATGAGCGCCATCGCCCGCTACTACAAATTCAAGGGCGTGCGCGTCTCCGGTTACGACCGGACCCCCTCGGACCTGACCCGGGCGCTCGAAGCGGAGGGTATTCCCGTCCACTATGAGGACGACCCGGAGCGGATTCCGAAAGACGCCGACCAGACCCTCGTCGTATATACCCCGGCCGTCCCGGCCGAACTGGCCGAGCTCTGCTATGTCCGCGAGCACGGCTACCGGGTGATCAAGCGTTCCAGGATGCTGGGCGAGATCACGGCCGGCCAGACCTGTCTTGCCGTTGCAGGGACGCATGGCAAGACCACCACGTCCACCCTCGTCGCCCACATCCTGACCGAGGGCGGTGCGGGCTGTTCCGCCTTCCTGGGCGGCATCTCCAAGAACTACGGGACCAACATGCTGGTCAGCCACACGCCGACCGTGGTCGCCGAAGCGGACGAATTCGACCGTTCCTTCCACCAGCTGCACCCCGCCATCGCCGCCATCACGGCCATGGACGCCGACCACCTCGACATCTACGGCGACCTCGCCCACGTGCACGAGGCCTTCCGCATCTTCGCCGCGCAGGTCAGCGAGACCATCATCCTGAAATACGGTCTCCCG